>WRII01000016.1 GCA_009782825.1 Peptococcaceae bacterium | reverse complement strand
CGCAAGTGGCAGTTAGGACAGATTACTCTACAAGGCCACTCGGGCCGGCTTAGAAGCGCACAATCCCATAGAATCGAGCGCGTTAAATGTTCGCCCGCTCTGTGTGGCCGGCTTCAAGGAACAACCCCGTGTTCTGGGATATTCTGCTACAACAATTAATTGGTACGCCCCCTGCTGCATATACCCTTGATAGTCACACAAAAATAGACTACAATGAATGTGGGTTTAAGAAAGAAATGAGAGGTATGAATTTAATGAAAATAAGAGTGTTTGCGATTCTCGTTGCATTGGTGACAATTTTATGTCTGTCTGCGTGCGCAAAAGCCCCAAATGAATCTGCCGAGTATTCTCCTGTTCCTATAGAACAGACGGATATGAACGATGAACAGATGTACAGGAACGAAGCACCCGTTCCCGCACAAGACATTGAATCCGCCGACAATGTTGATACAAATATGGGGAAAAAAATTGTTTATACTGCCTGGGCCACACTGGAGGTTGATGATGTAGCGCACTCTATAAAAAACATTGAGGCCGAAACATTATCTATAGGCGGATATGTTGCACAGTCTGAATATTGGGGAAACGGCACAAAAGCTACAATTGTATTAAAAATCCCCATCCATAAGTACACAGAATTCAAAGATGGCCTTGAAGCTTGGGGGAACGTCGAGGAGCTGACTCAGTCCTCAGAAGACATCGGCCTGCAATACTATGACACCGAGGCCCGTCTCAAATCCTTGGAAGCCCAAGAGCAGCGTTACTTGGGGATTCTGAACGAAGCCGGAACAGTTGAGCAAATATTGAACGTAGAGAAGGCCCTGAGCGATGTACGAACCCGCATAGAGAGTCTTAAAGGGCAGCTTCGCTATTGGGACAATCAGGTGGATTATTCTCAGCTAACACTCACACTGCACCACTCGAATACAGGTGAAGGATTCTGGGCGCCTACTCCTTTAGGCACGACACTTGAAACCTGCTGGAATGCTATTGCTGTATCATTAGGCCTGGCGTGGAATATGCTGAATTATGCGTTGGTGGTGATCGCTTTTCTGTCACCTGCACTTCTGGTAGGCGGTTTGGTATTGGTATGGTTTTTCTTAAGAAGGATCAAGAAACGGAAAGCGGCGGAAGCTTTGATGTTAAAAGCAAAGAAAACTGAGGAAATAGAAAAATCGCAGAAAGGGGAGCAAGAGCCGACCGAGCAGCAAGAGCCAACCAAGCTTTGAGGGATGAGGGGGTTCATCACCTGATTCTTATCCTTCTGTTGGGCCATGAGCACGAAAACACGAACCGGCACCAATCCCTTGATGCCGGTCCTCATGATTCCAACTGAGCAAAAACACTATCAGGTCACAATTTCCAAGAAGCTCGGAATCACCTCACCCGAATAATAGAACAAGCCACGGCCCAATTGAGCGGCGTCCCACACCCTTTGAGGGTTATCCGGATAAGCCGTGTAACCGCCGGCATAGACCTCAATACGGTTTCCGGAAGGCTCCCAGAAGTAGATAGAAAGCCCACGGGTAATCGCATGACGGGTAGGTCCGATATCCAGCTTCAAGTGGTTAATCGCAATCCAGTCTGCCGCGTTGCCCACATCGTGCCAATCTTCCAGATAAAATCCCAAATGGTGAATCTTACCCGGCTGCGGATATTCCACAAAAGCCAAATCATGAGGCTTATTGCTGCTTGTGATCCAAGTCGCCAACCTGTTGCCATCCTCAGTATTGCAAATCTCCGGAACAAACATGCCAAAGACCTCTTCACAGAAACGCTCAGCCTCCGCGATATTCGGTCCATAGAGCAGGAAATGATCCAACCGCTGGGCACGCATCCCCCGAGGCGGCGTGGTCCATATATCCGGGTTTTTGATCTGGGGGCCCTTCTCAGCCAGATCCACATCACAGTAGACATCAAAAGTGTGCCCTGTGCTGATCTTAAAACTGTAGCGTTTGCCAAATCCAGGCTGATCCGAGTTGGCCGGTTTTTCCGTCACCTGATAGCCAAAAGCCACTGTTCTTTCCTTAATTTCCTCCAACGTGTTCGGTCCAATCGCCTTAAAAGCCACAAAATCCAAACCCGCTTCGTTGGCCTTACGCAGAGTCAGGCTGTGATGATCAAATTCGTCATAAGCCTTCAGCATAACACGGCCATCCGATGTCCGGCCCACTTCATCCAACCCCAGAACATTCACATAGAAATCAAGAGTTTTGTCCAAATCCAATACACGCAATTGCACCAGACCGGGTCTTAAAGTTCCACAGAATCCCATATTTTTTTCCCCTTTCGGAATAAAAATTAAATTTTTTCGCAATCTCCGGGATCTACCCAAAGGCAAAATCCTTTTTCAAGCTTTTCAAGACGGCAGAGTCACTCTTTGAAATCAGCAGATCACTGCGAGGCTGCACACAACAGAGTAAAACAATTCCCGCCCCTTCTTCTGTTTCGCTCACATGAGCCCGACTCATTGTTTTCACCTTCTCATATTGGCCATCGTCGATTTGCATCCGGCACACTCCACAGCCGCCCCCGCAGCAGCCGTGAGCGACAGGTCCGCGCCTTGATCTGATCATGGCCGCCAAGACACATTCGTCGGGACCACAGGGAAACCATTCCCCCGTCTCGCGAACAGTCACACGAAACATCCTCAGACAGCACCTCCTCTTCCAACGATTGGGGGACTGTTCGGAACAGCCCCAAGGTGTCAGCACACCAGACTTAGGCCACACCTCCCTTCTGTTTCAGCTGATAGGCCACATCGATGATCATATCTTCCTGACCTCCAACCATGCCGCGCCTCCCCAGTTCTACCAAAATATCCCGAGGTTCCAAGCCAAACTTCTCCGCCGCGGCATACACATGCAGCAAAAAAGAAGAATACACGCCGGCATAGCCAAGCATCAGGGATCCATTATCCACCACCTGAGGCCGTTGCATGAGTGGATCCACCACATCCTGCGCCAAATCCATCACCCGATAGAAATCCACACCGGTTTCGATGTCCCGCCGGTTCAGCACGCCCACCAGCACTTCCAGCTGGGTATTTCCCGCACCGGCGCCCAGGCCGCGCAGCGTGCCATCCACATATTCGGCCCCGGCTTCCACCGCAGCCAAAGAATTGGCCATGGCCAAAGCCAGGTTGTTATGCGCGTGCCAGCCCACCGGGATTTTCACAGCGGCCCGCACAGCTTTTATCCGGTCTGTCACACCTTCCGGCATGAGGTACCCGGCTGAATCCGCCAAATTGATATAATCCGCCCCATAGCTTTCCATCTTAGCCGCCTCTTCGGCAATATGCTCAGGGGACGTCATATGAACCATCATCAAAAACCCTACCGCCATCATACCCAATTCTTTGGCCGCCGCAATGTGCTGAGCGCTGACATCCGCTTCCGTCACGTGTGTGGCCACACGCACCACGGAGGCCCCAGCATCCCGGGCCTGCTTCAAATCCTCAATCGTTCCAATCCCCGGCAGTAAAAGCACAGCCACCTTAGTCCGGCGCACTTTTGATGCCGCAGCCCGAACCAAGTCAAACTCATTGCTCTTGGAAAACCCATACGTGTAACTGGACCCTCCCAGACCGTCGCCATGAGCCACTTCCAAGATAGGAACACCGGCCTCCTCAAGACCTTCAGCGATGGCCGCCGCCTGAGCAGCTTCATAGGTATGGCGTATAGCATGGCTGCCGTCGCGCATTGTCGTATCCACCAAAATAATCTTTGCCATGATTACGCCCCCTTTTCCATAGCCAGCATCTCAGCGGCAATTTGCTCTGCCGCGGCCACAGCTGCCGCGTTAATAATATCCAAATTTCCAGAATATTCAGGCAGGAAATCCCCCTGTCCCTGAACCTGGACGATGGTTGTCAGCTTGTCCCCTTCCAGCATCGGCGGCACCCTGAGTTGATACCCCGGGACATAGGTTTTCAGCTCCGCCACAATTTCATCAATAGAAGCGCTGATAGCCTCCAACCCCACAGAGGAATCTTTCACCCGCACCATAATTGTGTTGGTCATCATCAGCGGCGGTTCTGCCGGGTTCAAAACAATAATCGCTTTACCCTTGTCCGCCCCTCCCACAAGCTCAATCCCCTTTGCGGTGGTTTCGGTAAACTCGTCCATGTTAGCCCGGGTCCCGGGACCGGCGCTCTTAGAAGAGATACACGCCACAATTTCCCCATAGGCAGCCCCGGCCACCCGTGAAACCGCGTAGACAATGGGGATCGTTGCCTGGCCGCCGCAGGTCACCATGTTGATATCCGGCTCCATCTGCAGAGCCGCCAGATTTACACTGGGCACACAATAGGGCCCCAGAGCCGCCGGCGTCAAATCAATAGAAATGATACCCGCCTCTTTCAGAGCCGGTCCGTTGAATTTTACATGAGCCGCCGCGCTGGTCGCGTCAAAAGCCAGCCGGATATCCTTTTGCGCCGCAATCGCCTTCACGCCCTCCGTTGACACCGGTACGCCCAGAGACGCCGCCCGCCTGATGCCTTCAGATTCCACAATGCCCGCCATCATTCCCATTTCCAGGTTTTTGCTGCGGAATACTTTATACATTAAGTCCGTGCCGATGTTCCCCGGCCCGATGATCCCCACTTTAATCTTGCTCATACAAACCTCGCCTCCACGCTTCCGAAATCGGTGAAGTCCACCCGGAATACGTCACCCTTTTGAGCCGCCGGCGCCGCGGAAAACGCACCGGACAGCACCACTTCTCCAGCTTTTAACTCCACACCATAATCCCAGAGCTTATTCGCCAGCCACGCCACAGCCATCCGGGGATCCCCCATCACAGCCGCCCCCGTGCCTTCCCCCAGCAACGCCATAGAAGCCGCCGAAGAAACCTGTCCCGCCGGCGCGGCGGCTTGATCCCCCGCATATGTCATCTTATAAAGCTTCATGGCCACCGCAGCCAGATCAATCGATTTAGGGGTAATGCGCGTCTGACCCAGCACATAACGGCCCGACGAAGCATTATCCGCTATGGTATCCGGCAGTTTAATACGCCAGTCCGCCACGCGGCTGTCCACAATCTCAAAAGCCCCCACCACGTACTCCGTAGCCTCATCCACATCCGCCACAGTCACGCTGCCGCCTCTGAGATCCTTTTTCAAAACAAAAGCCAATTCCGCCTCAATTTTCGGCTGGATCAGGACCTCCGTGTTAATACAGCCATCCTTGCATTCCATAGCTTCAAACAAGTGCCCATAGTCCGGTTCCCCGACACCCATCTGTTTTTGCATGGGCAGTGAGGTCAACCCTATCTTCTTGCCGGATATCTGATATCCCATGCCCTGCGCCCGTGACACATTTTTCATCTGTACCTCATAGGCCGCATCCACATTAAAGGCAGGATTCCTCTCAGTGAGGGGCTGCACCCCTTGGTGGGACTGTTCCGCGTCAAATAGAGCCTGGGCAAATTCGCCGATCATCTTTTTATCCATGTAAGTTCCTTCTTTCACTTATCTTTTAAAAAACCTCAACAAAAGGTCAGCAAATTCCGCTGTCTTCTCAATTTGTGTCCAATGACCGCAATGACCAAATACATGAAGTTGAGCGTTGTCAATAAGCTGCAGCAGCTCGAAGGAGTTCTCCAGCGGAATCACCCGATCCTCCCGGCCGTGAATAATCAGCGTCTCATGAGGAATGTTGCGAATATAGGCTTTGTTGCCCGCCATATTCTCCACTCCTTTTTGCCGGGGCGCTGGGAACATCGATGAAAAACTCTCCTGAAATCCCGGTTGAATGCTGGATTCGTACCGGGTCTTCACCAGATCCTTTGTCACAAAACTATGATTATAAGTAAAAATCTCCAACAATTCTTCCATGTTGGCTTCACTGGGCTCATAGCCCCATGCTTGATCCAATCCGTAAGTCAGCGGAAAACTGACGCCCATACTGCCCATAAGCACCAATTTGTTGATGCGTTCCGGGTATTTAATAGCCATGCTCAAAGCCAAGGCTCCCCCAAAAGAATTACCCACTAAATTGGCCTTGTCAATCTTCAACGCATCAAAGAGATCAATCACCTGCTGCACCCAGTTGTTCATATTATAAACCGCGTCAGGAACACGTTCCGAAAAACCAAATCCTGCCATATCCGGAGCTACCAAGCGAAAGTGGTCTTTCATAATCGGAAACAGCTTGTTCCAGTTTGCCCACGCCGAGACCCCCGGGCCGCTTCCATGCAAAAATACAATAGGGTCTCCCTGACCCAGATCGTGATAATTCGTTGTAAAGGTACCTGTTTGAATGCTGTTCGCAATTTCCGGTCTGCTGCTCATGAGAATCCTCCTTATAAGAATGATTTTTAAAATAACGCTGAAAGATATCAGCTTATTGGAACATGTACCAAGTCAGAATAGACTCCAGACGCAGGGCTAGAGTTCCGAGTCTCTGTAGCCCATGAGATAAGATATCTCATCAGCCGATTCCACAACCGCCGCCTTCACGTTCTCCAAATGTTCTCCCGTCAACCGCTCCGCCAAGCCAGACACACTGACGGCATAGCGGACATCTCCGTCCTTGCTGCGGATGGGCGCCGCGACACAACGCAGCCCCTCCATAATCTCCTGGTCATCCATAGCGTAGCCCTGTTCCCTGATTTTTGCCAGTTCCGCTTCCATCTGGATCGGATCCGTAATGGTTCGGGAAGTCATAAGACGCATTCCTCTCTGTGTCACAATACGTTTCACCTGTCCTGGGGTACGATACGCCAACAAGGCTTTTCCCAGTCCACTGCAGTGCATAGGCAGCCGCGCTCCCAGTTCAGAGACGATACGAATGATATGGGTAGAATCGATTTTTTCTATATAGAGCACCTCACCGGCATCTTCAGTAGCCAGCTGCACCATTTCCCCAAACTGCCTGTTTAATTTACGCATGACGGGCAGCGCGACTTCGCGAATCTCCCAGTTTCGAGCCACTTTGTGGCCAAATTCAAATAACCGAACCCCTAAGCGATACCGCCCGTTCTGAACGGATTGATCCACAAAACGGTATTCCCGCAAAGTTGCCAGAATGCCGTGAACCGTACTCTTGGGCCACCCCAGACGATCTGCGATCTCCGTCAAAGTCAGATCCTGACTCTCGTCCGCCAGCATCTCTAACAGCTGCAGCGCCCGCGCCACCGATTGTACATGAGATCCTTTTTTCTCTGACTCTCTCATTTGATCGCTTCCTTGTTCAGTGTTCATTTTTTCATTTAAGCCGGTATTTCAGCTGATCTGGTGTGCCGCCATGGTGTGCCGCCTGATGGTGTCCCACCTGATATGTGTTAATTTTCGCTTATCTGACCACTTCCTCCTTTATATCAATAAGAATTCAAGAATTCGACATCTCTTCCCTTTAAGGATAGCATTGCGTCAACTCTTCGTCAATCAAGTTTTTCGTTATTTATGAATTTATTTTCCCATATGCCGAATTTTAAATTTATAAATATTGGGAATTTTTCAAGCCTTCCTATAAACACATCGTCGCCCCTGCTTTCCCACACACCGAATCACATCCGCTGCACTCAGAACCTTCATCGCCTTATGGACATCCTCATGTCGCGGCAAGCGCGCCGCCCGGCCAAATTCCAAAGATGTAAATTCACCTGCCAACTCAGGAAATTCAGGCAAGACCCGTTCCAATCCCCGTTCCCGTGTTCCGCCAAAACAGGTCATATCATGCCAGACCAAAGGAATACACTCCAGGCGGTCTTGGCCTTTATGAGAGCGGCCTTTGCAGACATGAGCTTCGGCGGATCCAGTTTTTTCCCCGGATGTACGCCTAGGCGCCCGCCGATACTCCTCAGCATCAAGACTCACCACAGCAAAGGACAAGTTCTCATGAGCTAATAAGTCTCGAATCCCGTAGAGTTCCGCGAGAATATGGCAAGCCCTGCCCATTTTCGGTGATTTGCGCCGGCGTACCACTTGACCTGACTCCTCATCCACCCAAATAATCCATTTTTGACGCACCACAGGATAAACCACTGTGACCTTGTGGGTCTCCAGCAGCTTACTCAGCTTATGGCGCAACACATAAAAGCGGCGCGACTGGATCTCGTAGACCTCATCTTCACGCAAAATATCAACAACAAAACCCTGCAGCCTCACCTCATGGCAAGACATATCAGGCTCAATATAGGATTTGAGCAAGCTATGGACAGACTTTTCATTGAGAACGCCAATCCCCCGGACAGCTGCCGATTCCGTCGACGCCGATACTGTGGATGTCGGTACTGTGGATGTCGGTACTGTGGACGCCGGTGCCTTACTCACTTTTACTTATTCGCATATCCCCGGAAACGTTTATCTTTGTTTCCGGTATAAGTATTTTCGAATTCCCTCGCATCCCCCTGAGACCGCGGAGTTCCACGCGGGGGCATCTTCAGATTGGTCCGGATATTATAGGAGTAGATATAATTTTCAATGTCAAGCAAAAGACGATCATAAGGAGTATAAAAATCCGACAGAAGAGCCGTGTATCCGCGGGTGCGTATCCTGACAAACTCTTTTTTCTTATCCGAGCTGCGAGAAAACTTGATCCGTTGAATATTGCCGGGATCAAACACCCTTCTTGACAACATATCACTTATAATAATTGCGTGCTCATCCACAATAATTCTTCTGGTTCCTGCCAAGGCCCATATACAGAAAATCACCACCGCCGTCACACCATAAATACCAAACAGAGTATACAAAGCCGCATTTACAATCGGGAAATACATATTCGCAACAAGCAAGCAGATCGGAAAGAACACCAAATAAACTATCCCCGGTATAACCACAGGTTTCATGCGATAGGTGTACTCATTGTAAGCCATATTGCACCCTCCTTTTTGATATTCGCGTTCGCGTTTCGCTGATGCGAAATTCACTCTCACATTCACCGCAGTGTGTGTTTAACATTCTTATCCAGTTCCTCCAACAGGTAATCATTAAGAATACGGATAAAAGTCCCTTTCATCCCTAAAGACTTTGATTCGATCACGCCGGCCGATTCAAACTTTCTGAGGGCATTGACAATGACCGAGCGGGTAATGCCGACCCGATCCGCGATTTTGCTGGCGACCAAAAGCCCCTCTCCCCCCACCAGCTCGGCAAAAATATGTTCAACAGCCTCCAATTCAGAGTACGACAAAGTCCCCACCGCGATTTGGACAGCCGCCTTTTTCCGGGCTTCCTCTTCAGCCTGTTCCGCCTTATTGCGCAGAATTTCCATCCCAATAATAGTCGCCCCATATTCCGCCAAAATCAGATCCGCCGAGTCAAAATATTTATTAAACTTAGCCAATATCAGAGTTCCCACCCGTTCGCCGCCACCCAAAATAGGAACGATCGTACTGATTTTCTTGGAAAAAAGGCAGTCGCTGTCCTTATTAAAGACGCATATGTTCTCATCTTGCATAATATTGGCGCTCGTCTCCAGAATCACCCGCAGCCCCTCATTATAACTTTCCGGAAAACGTTCCGCATGAACAACAATATCAGACATTGAGCGGCAGGTAAAATTGTCCATAAAACTATACCCTAAAATCTTGCCGCGCCGGCCAATAATATAGCAGTTTGCTTCAATCTGCTGTTGGAGAACCTCAGCCATCTCTTCAAAATCCACAGGCTGTCCCGCTGATCTTTGAATCAGTTTGCTCACGGCACGTGTTCTCTCCAATAATGCCAATAATGGATCCACTATTTTTTATCTCCCTTTCTCAGATGTCTTTGGGTGTCTTCAGATGTCTTCGGATGTCTTCGGATATCTATAGAAATATATATTAAGTCCTTTTGGTATATAACCCTCCAGGATCCCCATCAAAGGCTTTTCCGCTAGAGTATATAACGCGAAAGATCCTGATTCGTGATAATATCCTCCACACGCTTCTTGACATATTCTTTGCTGATCTCTAATTGATATCCTTCCGGCAGCTCCGGCGCATCAAAGGAAATCTCTTCCAGCATCTTCTCCACCATAGTATGCAGTCGGCGCGCGCCAATATTTTCCGTAGACTCATTGACCCGAAACGCCATTTGCGCCAACTCCTGAATTGCACTCTCTGTGAAAGTCACCTCAACCCCATCGGCCGCCAGCAAAGCGCCGGCCTGTTTGAGCAGCGAAAAATGCGGCTCGGTCAAAATCCTCTGGAAATCCGAAACCTTCAGAGATTCCAACTCCACCCGAATCGGGAATCGGCCCTGGAGTTCAGGGATAAGATCTGACGGTTTGGAAACATGAAACGCCCCCGCAGCAATAAAGAGGATATGATCCGTCTTAACAGGACCATACTTGGTCATTACCGTAGATCCTTCCACCAAAGGAAGAATATCCCTCTGGACACCCTCCCGGGATATATCCGGGCCGCTCCCCCCCTCTTTGCCCGCCACTTTATCAATCTCATCGAGAAAAACGATGCCTTCCTGCTCCGTACGCCGAATCGCTTCCTGAACCGCTTCATCATGATCAACCCTGTTTTGCGCTTCTTCCTGAGTCAAAATACGCCGCGCCTCACGAACTGTCACCGTTCTCTTTTTCCTTTTCTTGGGAAACATCCCCGACATCATCTCTTGCAGGTTAATCCCCATTTCCAGGCCCGTCGCGCCAAGGGCATCCGCATAGGACGAGCTCTCTTCCACTTCCACTGTTACCTTACAGTCCTCCAGCTCACCTCCTTGCAGGCGCGCGCGCAAGCTCTTCCGCTCCCGAGCTGTCTCCGGAGAAATCTCCTGTTCCTCTTCCTCAGGAGCACTCTGGCCCCCAAACAAAAGCTGAAAGGGATTCCCCCCCGTAGTTTCCCGCTGAGGCCCAGGCGCCAACAAGGCCAGCAGCCGATCCTCCACCACAGCCCGGGCCGCCGGTTCCGCTTCCAGCATCTTTTCCGTTTTGACCATGCGGAGCGCCGCTTCCGTCAGATCCCGTATAATCGATTCCACATCGCGCCCCACATACCCGACCTCCGTGAATTTAGTGGCTTCCACCTTGCTGAAAGGCGCCTTAACCAGCTTAGCCAGGCGGCGGGCGATTTCTGTTTTCCCGACCCCCGTGGGGCCGATCATCAGGATATTTTTAGGAAGAATATTTTCCTGCAGCTCTTCGGACAGCAAAGATCTGCGGTAACGGTTGCGCAGCGCAATCGCGACCGCTTTTTTGGCCTCGTCCTGACCGACAATGTATTTATCCAGTTCCGCAACAGTTTCTCGCGGGGTCAATTGCTCCATAAGGGCCTCCTTCAGTTAATCCAATTCTTCTACCACAATCTGATCATTGGTGTAAACACAAATCGACGCCGCGATTTTCATGGCCTCCAGCACCATTTGTCCTGCCGTCATATCCGTGTGACTCGCCAGCGCCCGGGCCGCTGCCAAGGCGAAGTTGCCTCCGGATCCGATGGCCGCAACACCATCATCGGGTTCAATGACTTCTCCGGATCCTGAAATGACCAGCAGGTTGTCCCGATCCGTGACAATCAGCAAAGCTTCCAGGTTGCGCAGCATGCGGTCCGTCCGCCATTCCTTGGCCAGTTCAACAGCCGATCGCTGGAGGTTGCCATGGTATTCCTCAAGCTTCTTTTCGAATTTATCAAAGAGGGTGAATGCATCGGCCACTGACCCGGCAAATCCTGCTAAGACATTACCGTGATAGAGCCGCCGGACTTTCCGCGCTCTATGCTTCATAATAGTGGCCTGGCCAAAAGTCACTTGACCATCGCCCGCCACCGCAGTCTGCCCCTCTTTGCGGATCGCTAATATGGTTGTCCCTTCAAACATAAATCAACCTCCCCTTATCAACCTCCTATAAGGATTTTAAATGATTTCTATGGATTTCGTCAAGTTTTAATCCCCTTTTGGGGGGAAGGTCCAAAAATTATGAATACACATCAATTCCAACAACCATCCGATCAATGGTTTTGTTGGTAAAATCAGTTATTTTGGCAATATAACACACTACCTGCCCTATATCGACCTTGGCAGTCAGTTGCATTTGGGTAAGAAAACAACCCGTTCCTGCGGAGAATATAATCTCGAAATCTAAGGTGGATAATATAATCATCACAGATCACGGATTTTGCAGTTAAAGAACGCACGCATTTACAATGCACATAATATATTATATAATGTTAGTGCGGCAAGCGAATAAAAAGGGAGGACCTTTAATATGGCACAAACAAATCTGACAATCCGTATTGATGAGGAGATAAAGCGGGATGCTGAAATCCTATTTAGTAGAATTGGATTGAATATGTCAACTGCTATCAATATATTTTTCCGCCAGGCGATAAGGGCTCAGGCAATACCGTTTGAGCTTAAAGCCTATGATGGTTATTATAATGAACATAATATGAAACGGATATTAGAATCAATCGAACAAGCCAAAACCGGGCAAGTCGTTACAAAGACCCTTGCGGAATTGGAGTCCATGGAAAATGATTGATAACATCAGCTTCACGATAAACGGGCTGGAGGAGTATATCTTTTGGCAGACTACGGACAAGCGGATGCTGAAGAAAATCAATCAACTCATATGGGATATTTCCAGAAACGGTAATAGTGGTATCGGACACCCAGAACCATTAAAAGAGAATCTGTCAGGTTATTGGAGCAGAGAAATTGACAAAAAGAATCGTCTTTTGTATCGAATCCTTGACGATAACCCTCTATTGTGGACAATGTTTCAAAGCCTACCGTCTGTGATCGCAACGCGGCATATTATGAGGTTTTTAAGGAAGCGTGTTACGCATAACGAACTAAGCTGAAACCACTGAAACAGTTTCGCCGCCAGGAATGGCGGCTTTTTCTGTGTTGGACCCTTTTTCAAACCTCTTTCGGGGAAGACGGGTTGCACAACCCCTACCCGTTTTTAGCCCGCATGAATACTGGGTTTGAGGGTCCTGAATTCTCCAGGATTATAACAGCTTGACATAATCCAAAATTTAATTCCATCATTTTCCATGTCCCATCCTTGAGAAATGCGCCTTTGTACGCCGAGAACCCGCATCAGATCTAAGTTTTTTCGCATGCAACCCCCTCTCCTTTCCTCATTCTCCAGGATGCCCTTTTTCGGGTGAAAACAATCTAATAAATACCAACGCCCTTATTAAAACCGCATTTTCAGCGCTTGCCTATGTGTGGGTTGATATTATCTTTTACGTTTTACGTTCTCCTTGCACTTGGTACAATTTTTAGATTGTATTTTCCCTGTAACTCCTTTATGCTGTCGTTGTAATATGCCGTTCTCTCTGCGGGGGTCATATCTTTTGTTTCATCATAAATCATCAATCTGATAGCGTGTACCTCGCGCAACGGCATTGGTTCATTTGCTACGCTCGGGTCGTTCATGTAATCATTTAGCGTTTTCACGTTCTACCACCTCCATTGGCGAATGTATTTCAACCGGCTTGTATCCATGTGCGGTATTAACAAGCCCTATCATTGTTACGGTCTTTTTCCTCACGATATGCCGAAAGTTCAAGCTGATAATCATATCTAAATCGTAGCAACGGCGATATGCTGTGCGTCAACCGTACTTCCGGGCGGGATGATACCTTGCTCTTGATATATCGCGGCAAGCGCGTCAACTTCTTCGTTGGCTTCTAAAATCGTTAAGCCAAACTCTGAAATTAGGTCAATCATTTTCTGCGCTCGTTCTTCGGGCGCTCTTACAATCTCCCTCGTTGCGTACATGGAGGTAAATGCCTGATACTTGCCTGCTTTAATTTCCTCAAACAGCTTCACAGTATCGGCGTGGGCTTCTCGTTCTTTGTCGAAATAGTAAGTAATTAAACATTGTGGTTTCAAGATAAATCCGTGGGGTACGCATTTCTATCAACTCCCGATTAGATTATACATTATTTGGAATGGTTTTTCAATTGCTTTTTGCAAAGCCGCCCACGCCAATTTTTGGGTGTATGGGCGGCTTTATCGAAGCATTGGGATACAGCGACTTTGCGGAAGGATTGATGCGATTCTTAGCGACGACGCGGCAAAATTCGACTGTTTGAACGCAGCGCATCGGAGTGAGTTTCGAAATTTTGCTGCAGAGCCAAGAGAGTACAGCCTACTTATGTCCGCAAGTGGCAGTTAGGACAGATTACTCTACAAGGCCACTTGGGCCGGCTTAGAAGCGCACAATCCCATAGAATCGAGCGCGTTAAATGTTCGCCCGCTCTGTGTGGCCGGCTTCAAGGAACAACCCCATGTTCTGGAATATTCTGCTACAACAATTAATTGGTACGCCCATCGCCATCCAACTTCGCCCGGGGATGAGCCTTCATAAAAATCTGCCGCAGGCGCTCCGTGGTAAGATGAGTATAAATCTGTGTTGACGAAAGATTTTTATGCCCCAGCAATTCCTGCACACTGCGCAAATCCGCTCCCCCATCCAGCAAATGGGTGGCAAAAGTATGCCGGAGCATATGGGGATGCACATGTTGATGGATCTCAGCCTTTTGTTCACAGGTATTGAGAATACGGCGCACAGACTGCGTCGTGAGACGGCCTCCGCGCAAATTCAGCAGAAGGGGCGATGCCGGCGCCGCTAACGGCATCTTCATCTGTTCACGTTTTTCCAGATACGTCGCCACAGCACTGACCGCATAATCCGTCACCGGAATAATTCTCTCCTTGCGGCCTTTTCCTGTCACTCTGACCAGCTTATTCATCAGATCAATCTGACCCAGATCCAAGGACACCAACTCACTGACTCTGAGCCCCGAGCCGTAAAGAAGCTCCACAATGACCCTCTCACGCCACAGAACAAAATCCTCTTTCAGGGTATCCGCTTCTTCCTCCGGCGGGCTCATATCGTTCGGCTCCAACAGCTTATCCATATGCTCCCGAAACAAAAACCGAGGCAAATTCCGCGTTGTCTTCGGGCTTTTGACCAGCAAAGCCGGACTTTCCGTCACCCAGTTCTCCCTGACAGCAAACTTATAGAAAGAGCGGATCGACGAAAGCTTGCGAGCCACACTCCTTTTGCCCACACCGCCGGCCATCAGATCCTGGACAAACGCACGAATCGTCACCGAATCCACATCGGCCAAGTCAAGATATTCCTTTTCCAAAAAACCACACCGCGCGGCCGCGAAGGCAAAGAACTGATCCAGATCGCTCAAATAAGCAGTCCGGGTCTTGTCCGAGAAATTTCCGGCCAGCAGATACTGAGTATAGTGGTGTAAGACTTTTTCGATCATGGCCGCCTTCATACTTTACAAAGATTTTATCAGCACCAAGAAATCATTTTGAAATCTGGTCATCGAAAAAACACAGAGGAAAGTCATACACATCGTGCCCACTTTCAAGCACTTCTCCATCAATTGTCAGCGTGACCGCATCCAATTGGAAAAAGGTTAGCAGCGTATTGACCACGCTGCCCAGCAGCAAATATTCCCCCGCGGTTCCTTGCTGCCTAATAGCCTGACCAAAAGCGCCGTTCATGTCCGCCACGCCGCTCTTAGCATCACTATGAAAAGACTTGAGAGCGCAGCCTTCCGGCAGAGCTTGTTCGCGAACCAAAAGAGCAATAATATGCTCCGCGGCGCCATCAGTAACAGCGTTCTTGAGGACAAAGCCATCCGCGGTGGTGTTTGGGAGGTAGAGAACAACAACCGCTGCTGAAGGATCCTTATCCAGGTTTTCCGTATCCAGGCCTTCCCTATCCGGATCTGTTGCCGAGTCCAATTTATGACAAGCCACGAAACTCAGCAAGATCAAAGTGACAAGAAAAATTTTAGCAGCTATTTTTTTGGGCATTATTTTCCCTTCTTTTTTTAAATTTTTGGAGACGTGTCTCTGAGGCTAAAACATCCATGATGACATCAATTCGCAATACCCCACACCTCTCTACACCACGTTATGATACACATATGTTAGGTGTGCCACTGTTCACCAACTTATGTGCGTCAATGCGTCAATGCTCACGAACTCTACAAACTCTACAGCATCCTCAGCCTCTCCTCCTTGAAGCTCCCTGCCCCTTCCCTCACATTTTCCAATTGCCCTATCATTCTCTCCCTATCCCGCGGCAAAGTCCCTTTGAGCGAAACATAATTCGACGCATGGTTGCTCCGGAAGACGCAGTCCCTTTTGACATCACTATTCTTAAGCATCAGAATCGTTTCCTCGACAACCTCCTCCGGCGCCAGCAGCGCAAACTTTCCGTTCTTCACATCCGCATACAGCGGCGCCGACGGCTCGACCATCAGCGTCAAAAGCCCAACAAAAGAAGGTTCCATCAGGCTGATCATGCTGCCCGTTTCTGTGGCATGCTCCCGCCAGTTCTCCTTTCCTCCCAGCCCGGAAATGAACGTCACCGAAGCCTTAATCCCCGAGGCTTCTATATCCTTGACAGCGGCAATGATTTCTTTTCGGCTCGCCCCCTTGCGCACATCCCGAAGCACACTGTCACTCCCCGATTCCGCGCCGATATAAATCATCCCTACCCCCTTTTCTCTGAGCGCTTGCATCTCTTCCGGCGTTTTCCGCAAAACATCCTGAGGAGACCCGTAGATGCCGACCCGCTCGCACTCAGGAAACAGGCTCTTAATGCGGTCCAAAATGACAAGAAGCTTGTCGTTACTCAGTACCAGAGCATCGCCATCAGCCAGAAAGATTCTCTCAACCCGCCTGTAAGAGTTTCTAGCCGTATCCAAATCCTCAAGGACTTCCCGGATCTCCCGAACCCGGAATCTCTTATCCTTAAACATGCCGCAAAATGTGCAGTCGTTATGCGCACATCCGATAGTAACCTGAATGATCAAACTGTATGCCTCGCTGGGAGGCCTGTAGATGCTGCCTTCGTATCTCATAGGTTCTCTCCTGTTCCGGTTCTTTGCGCTCCTATCCCCGTCTCCTGGCAAAAATCCGCCAGTTCCCCCAGCGCCCTCTGGGCAATCTGCAGATTCTTCTCCCTCTTGCTCTTAACGCGGCGTTCCAATGGAGGCAGCAGCCCAAAATTGACATTCATCGGCTGAAAATCCTGAGTCGGTGATCCGGCCAAGTGGCGAGCCAATCCCCCCAGAGCCGTATTCGCCGGAAAGACCAGAGTCGCCTGACCCCGCAAACGCCGCCAGGCATTGATCCCAGCCACTAAGCCGCTAGCCGCCGATTCCACATACCCTTCCACGCCGGTGATCTGCCCGGCGAAGAAAACCCGAGGCTGAGCCCTCCAGCTGAAATCCCCATCCAAAACCTTAGGCGCGTTGAGAAACGTATTCCGGTGCATAACGCCATACCGGACAAATTCAGCCCGCTCCAACCCTGGAATCATGCGAAAAACCCTCTTCTGTTCCCCCCATTTCAGGTGAGTTTGGAATCCCACAAGATTGAGCAGGGTCCCCGCTATATTTTCCTTGCGCAGCTGCACCACAGCAAAAGGAACTCTCCCCGAACGGGGATCCCTGAGGCCCACAGGTTTCAGCGGCCCATAAGCCATCGTTTCCGCCCCCCGGGCCGCCAGAATCTCAATAGGCACGCATGCTTCAAAAACCTGCCCCTGTTCAAAACCATGAACTTCATGAGTTTCTGCCGCCAACACAGCCTCACGGAACTGCTTGTATTGATCCTCATCCATGGGACAATTCAAATAATCCGCGCCGCCTTTATCATAGCGGGAGGCCCAATAAGCTGTCTCCATATCCACAGATTCCGCCGTGACAATAGGCGCCGCCGCGTCATAAAAAGCCAGGGCCTCCTCCCCCGTAGCCTGCCGGATACTCTCGGCCAAAGCATCAGAGGTCAACGGGCCTGTGGCCACAATAATAATTTCTGTCATCCCCGGCAAGTCGGCATCCTCCTCACGAAAAACCGGCAAGGCGGTAACTTCCTCACACAGAATCGGCAAGGCGGTAACTTCCTTACGCAGAACCGTCACCTCCGGCAGTTCCTCTACCCGACGGGTAACCTCTTTGGCGAACAGATTTCTGTCCACAGCCAGAGCCCCTCCCGCCGGCACACTCACCTCATCTGCCACCGCCATAATCAAAGAATCCAAGCGCCGCATCTCCTCTTTAAGGAGACCCACAGCATTTTCCAACATATTAGCCCGCAGAGAATTGCTGCACACCAGTTCGGCAAAATGAGCCGACGTATGAGCCGGCGTCATTTTATGGGGCCGCATTTCATAGAGACGAACCCCGACCCCCCGCCGGGCCAGCTGCCAGGCAGCCTCCGCCCCCGCCAATCCGGCGCCAATGACTATGACTTCATTGTGTTCTTCACGTTTCATAGGTCTTAACCTTCCAACCTCTTAATCTCCTCATACAGATGATCATTGACCAGAGTCGGCACACCATACTTTTCACCCAATTTCCGAACCGTCCCCGAAAAAAGCTCCACCTCCGTCGGCCTCTTAGCCAAAATATCCTGATAGAGAGAAGGCAACCCCTCCGGATCCAGACCATCCAAAACAGCAATCCATTGCTCCACATCCCTGTCCGTCAACACGACCCCCTCACAGGCGGCCACCACCTGCACCTCTTTCATCGCGTCAATCATCATCTTCCTGGCCGCGCCTTCCTTCAGGATACCGCCATACCCCACGCCAAAAATTGCTGCTACCTGGTTGACCCCCGTATTGAGCATCAGCTTGCTCCACATCTTTTGCTGAATATCCCCAGGAATTTGACAGGCAATCCCCGCCCGGTCGAAAAGATCGGCAACAGCTTCTACATCTTCCGTCCTCCGGTTTTTCTTGTCGCCAAAGACGATATACCCCATATTCTGATAGCGGATATGACTCCCGCTCCGGGTAGCATCCATACCATGGACAACGCAATAAAGCAGATGATCTGCCCCCAGAGCGTCACCTATGACGCGTTCACTCTCAATCCCATTAAGAACCGAGAGAAAAATGGTATCCTCACGGCAAATGCCCCTCGCCATCTCCACCGCGGCTTCCATGGCCGTATATTTTACGGCAAACATAACAAAATCATAGGTCTGATCAGGCCGATTCCCATCTACCCACCGGAAATCACATCGCTCTTCATTGCAGAAAACCCCCTGGGTCTCATAAGACGCAATTCTCCGCCTGTCCGCCACAAAACACACATTGTCCCGGCCCAACTTTTCCGTAAGCTGCCGGCCATACATGACACCCAAGGCGCCCGCCCCAATGATTGCTATATTTTCAATCCGTTTCATCACATCATTCCTCCAGGATTTACTTCGTAGATGAACTTCTGCCACCAACGATCATTATAAAAAAAAGTTGATGCAAGCGCAAACCGCCTCTGATCACTGACCGAGGAATCGGCCAGCGGACGATTCTCGGTTGTACCACCTTGCGGGCAAAGCCCGCAGGTTTTTTGACGTCCAAATTAAAGATGTGGTATATTTGAGAAAAGATTCGTGATTTTTGGAGCATACCCTTAAAGGAGACGAAAAATGAAAAGCCATATGATCAAGCTCAAACTAGAAAAAACAAAATGCATCGCCCTCATTGCCCATGACGGTAAAAAACCAGAGCTCATCGAGTGGGCAAAAAAGAACAAGGAAACCCTCAGTAAACATTTTCTCTATGGAACCGGAACCACAGGAACATTGATCACAGAACACACAGGCCTGCCCGTCAAAACCTATAACAGCGGCCCCCTGGGAGGAGATCAGCAAATCGGCGCGCGCATTGTCGAAGGTGAAATCGACTTCGTCATTTTCTTATGGGATCCGCTGGCAGCCCAGCCCCACGACCCCGATGTCAAAGCCCTGCTGAGAATCTCGGCAGTTTACAATATCCCTATTGCCAGCAACCTGGCAACAGCTGATTTTATTATCAATTCCAGCCTGATGAATGAAGAATACGAATATGAGATCAAGGATTATCAGAAAGATCCAGATTGACCAACTTACAATGTTCAGATCTGTGTCTCCCTACCGCCAGGCCGTCTCCAAACAAATCCGCACAATACGCTCCAGCGCCTTACCCTGCAAAGCCTCCCCTGTCCGAGCCGCCATCTCTTCCAGAACAAAAGCATTCTTCAACAACTCATCGACCTTCTCCCAAAGCCCATCCCCAGTCAGCTCCTTGTCCAAAATCAAACGTGCCGCCTTGCGCTCCACCAAAGCCCGGGCATTAAACTCCTGATGATTTTCCGCCGCATGAGGGTAAGGGATTAAAATACTCGGCAGCCTCGCCGCCGAGAGTTCAGCCAATGTCGTCGCACCCGCCCGGCACACACACAGATCCGCCGCCGCCAAAGCCTGAGGCATATTTTCAATATACGCCGCAACACACCATCCCCGCCTTTGAGGATCAATATCCACGCGCTTAAGTTCCGCCAGCGTATCCTCATAATCCAAAGTTCCCGTCGCCCAAATCAGCTGCATGTCCTCACGTTCACTCAGATGCTCCGCCACCGTGACCATAGCCCGGTTGAGACTGCGGGCCCCCCGGCTCCCTCCCGTCACCAGCAAGACCTTCTTCCCCGGCACAAGACCAAAGAACTCCAACCCCTCCGACCGCTCCACATGGCCCACCTGCGGGCGCACAGGCTGCCCCACCACTTCCACCGGGCATCGCTCCGGAAAATGAGCCCGTCCCTCCTCAAAAGCCAGCATAACCTTCTTCACCCGACGGGCCAGCAGCTTATTCGTCATACCCGGCCAGACATTCTGCTCATGCAGCAGTGTAGGAAAGCCAAACAAAGACGCCACCAGCAGCACAGGCCCGGAAACAAATCCCCCCGTCCCCACTACAAGATCCGGATGAAAACCCTTCAAAATCTTTTTCGTTTGCCAGAACGCCTTCACGCTGCTCCCCATCGTTTTCAGCATACCCAGGCTGATCCGGCGCGGCATGCCGCGTCCCGCAATACCCCGAAACTCCCAGCCATTTTCCGGAACCAGGCGAGCCTCCATCCCTTCCCTCAGCCCTACATAGAGAACTTCAGCTTCAGGCTGAGCGTTCCGTATGCCTTCCGCAATCGCCAGAGCCGGATAGATATGTCCGCCTGTCCCTCCTCCCGTGACCAAAACACGCATGAGCACACCTCCAAAAGTATGACAGGGAGTACCAAACAAGACTCACCCTTCATTGTGCTGCAAATAGTCAAGTTACGTCATGACCAATCTTCGTCCCAAAAAACTATTTTGACCAGATCAAGAGGCTCAATAAGCACGTCATCATAATAAACACGCATATTGCCGCCGGAAATCTCATCAATTAATACAATTTGAGAGTCCACACGTCCAAATTCAAGCTTGATATCATAGAGTTCAGCCCCTGTGGCTGCCAGATCATCCTTAATCAGGCGGCTGATTTTCTTTGTCAAATCTTCGAGCACATCGTACTCCTCTGCCGAGAGAATGTTGAGCATGTCCAAAGCATCCTTGGAGATAGGCGGATCCTGGCGTGCGTCATCCTTCAGAGTGACTTCCACAAAAGCATCAAGCTCCTGACCCTCTTGAGCGTACATCCCATACCGTTTGATAAAACTTCCCACAGCCCGGAAGCGGCAAATCACCTCCAACCCCTGTCCAAAAACCGTGGCCGGTTTGACCGTCATAGCCGCCTGATCCATATCGGCGCTGATGTAATGTGTAGGAAATCCCGCCGCTTCAATCTTCTTGAAAAAATAGTCGCTCAGCCGCAGCCCGCCCCGGCCCAAACCCGCGATAGACAACCCTACCGTATTGGCGCCCGGATCAAACTTGCCATCCTCGCCGGTAGCATCATCCTTAAAAGTAAGTATATAGGTACCGTTTTCCAGTTCTTCAACACGTTTTGTTTTTCCTTCATAAACCAATCTCATATCTCCAGCTCCTTCGTGTGTATAAATAGTGTTATTTTCATTGTAAATTCCCTCGTTTCATCTCAACATAGGCCTTATTTCCATATCCATCATAACAAATTTTTTTAGGACATTCAACGGATATTTCCTTTTTTTATCTCCTGATTCTTTTCCCCGTTCGCGTTAAGAAACCTCCCGCGACACATTCAGCAGCAGCCCCGCTCCCGCCATCGTAAAAATCAGCGACGTCCCCCCATAACTCAGAAAAGGCAGCGTAATCCCCGTCACCGGAAGCAGCCCCGTAACCACGCCCATATTAATCATAGCCTGAACACCAATCAGAGACGTGAACCCCGCCGCCAGCAAGCTCAGAAAAGGATCACGGACATGCATCGCCACCCGGAACCCCCGCCAGATCAAGAACGCAAACACCCCAATCACAAAGATCCCGCCAATAAAGCCCAATTCTTCACCAATCATAGCAAAAATAAAATCCGTATGATTTTCCGGCAAATAAAGAAACTTCTGCCGGCTCTGCCCCAATCCCAGCCCAAACACCCCCCCCGGCCCCAAAGCCAGAAGAGACTGGATCGTTTGATAACCACTGCCCGCGGGATCCGCCCACGGATCGATATAGGCAAAAATCCTCTGCATCCGGTACGGCGCCGCCGCAATAGCCGCCACCACAAGCCCAAGCCCCACACCGCCCAACATGGCCAAATGCTTGACGCGGGCCCCCGCCGCCACCAACATAATACAGACAGTCGCCATGATCACCAGGCTGGTCCCCAAGTCCGGCTGCAGCATCACAAGAACCAGCACCAATCCCAACAGCGCCAAAGAAGGCAGCATCCCGCGCCGAAAAGCCGTAAAATCCCGGGTTTGACTGAGCACCTTAGCCACCATAATCACTATGGACAGTTTGATCACCTCAGACGGCTGGATTGATAACGGCCCCAGACCGATCCACCGGTTTGCCCCATTCACGCTGCGCCCCAATCCCGGCGCCTTAACCAAAATCAACAGAACCAGCGACACCATAAACAGCACCTTAGCCCATTTCCACAAGAGCCGGATATCCACCTTCATAGCAATCACCATGGCAGCCACCCCCAAGGCCACCCACAGCAGCTGCATTTTAAAGAAATGGTATTGATCGCTGTAATACAGCATGCCCTTCACCGCACTGGCGCTGTACGTCATGATCATACCCAATACAACCAACACAACGATAACGCCCAGAAGACCCTTATCACACTCCAAAGCAAGCCCCAAATTTATGGGAGCCTTCCGCGGACTCTTCCCCCTCTTCGGCATAAAGCGCACACCTCTTTTACAATGTATGATGTACATTATTTATAATGTGTACGCACCAATTCTTTAAAGCATTCGCCCCTTTCCTTACATTTTTTGATATTGCCATAGCATGGCGGCAAAAAGACAAGGAATAATGTCAAAGTTATTTAGTTACAGTCCCTAATGTCAAACTTATTGAGTTACAGCCCCTTACACTCTGACATAGGCTTGCATAGGGCTTTTGGGTTTGTCCGGCAGACTCATCAGCAAAAGACCACTGTCAATCAGAGGCTGAACAATATTTGTCATGGTATGGAAACGTGTATAGCCCATAAACTCAATGATTTCTGCTCTGCTTCTCGGAACCGCGCAAAAATTCAAAAGTTTCTTTTGCGGAGTTTCCTTATTCTTCTTGGGGCCTTCCCTTCCATAAATGGTGTTCTTGAATGTCACCTTAAATTCGCCGCGATAAACCGCAAAGACCGGCGCGGGGAGTCCGTCTTTGCGGCACTCTGACCGAATCGTTGGAATGCCGGAATATCGATTTTCCGTTACACCCAGCAGTTCCAAAATGTTGGCAAGGGCGGCGTTTCTTGTGTCGGGATGTACTTTGCCCAGGGAGTCAATCGTGATTTTTCCGTAAAGACCGCCAGGGTTGATGACCTCAAGCCGGTCACGGTACATTTCAATCCGGGCAGGCACATTTTGTGTATGGATACTGTAGTCGCGATGAACCAAAGCGTTTAAAACAGCTTCCCTTACAGCTCTTGTTGGGTATTCCGGTTTGTCCCGCCGCTTGCCGTCATCATCAACAATAGTTTTGTTGCGGCTGTTCTTGCGAACAAAATCCACTGCCTGATCAATCATATCAGGGATCGCACCGGTTACGCGCTGGTTATCGATAAATCTCTCGCCATCACTGCCGGTTTCGCCCATTTCCGTCCCAGGGATTGAAACGGCCGTAATAGAGAGCTGGGGGAAATATCCTTGAGGATACTTGGAAAAAGTCATGACGCCGGCGACAGTCGGTACACCATCAGAAGTAATGCCCATCAATTCCATGATTTCATTGTCTGATACACTTTCCGCCAGATTTCGGCGTTCCATTTTGACAGATCGAAAATAGGTTTCCATTCGGGTTGGGTTGAAAAGGGAAAGTTTGGCATGATCCACTATGCGCAGATCATCTTGGACACGTTTGCGAAACGCGTCATAACTGTACATTTCATATTCGCTCATGACTTCATCCGCGTCGCCGACTCGGACATAAGAACCTTTAACACGCCCAACGCCTCGATAATACACAGGTCGTTCTGATATGTCTACAGCTGGGATCTCCGCGGCCACAACAATTTTGCCGTCAATTTCACAAATCGTAAAGAGCGGGCGAACCATGGGTTCCATCTGTTTGCATTGCTCAACAACTTTTTTTTGCAGGTCCTGCGCATTATAGACGCCTACTACCTGAAAACCTGATTCCTCATCAACACCAAAGAGCAAGATCCCGCCGTCGTCTTGGTTAGAAAAATCAGACAGTGTGGGATAAAGTTTTGTTGGGCAACCCAAATGGGCGGCTTTCACTTCCAAGGTTTGCGTTTCACATTTCAGCTTTTGCACACGTTTGACCAAAGCAACTAATTCATCTGCCTGCATTTTAGAACCTCCTTCATCTTCCAGTCACTTCATTAATAGCAAAAATGCATAGCAAAGTCAAGAGAAATAGCAACTTTTTCATGCATAAAGCAAATCTCTTTCTTGATATGGAAACTTTTTTCGATCCTTAGCCTGAATACAGTCACTTTACATCATAATGTGCACGCACCAATTCTTTAAAGCATTCGCCCCTTTCCTCATAATTTTTAAACCCATCCCAGCTCGTACACCCCGGCGACAGCAGAACCACATCTCCCGGGCACGCCTCCTCAATAGCCGCCGCCACAGCCTCGGCAAAACCCTTCCTTTCCACAATCCGAGGAACCCCAACCCCTTCCCCGGCCCTCTGCATCTCAGCAGCCGCCTCACCATACACAACCACACATCGCGCACGCTCCTTGGCCACCTTCATAAAACCCATCATATCAAGGCCTTTATTACGCCCTCCCGCCAGCAAAACAATAGGATTCTCATAAGACCCCATAGCTTTGATAGCCGAATCCGGGTTTGTCGCTTTCGAATCATTAATGTACAGAATCCCGTCAAAAGTCCCCACCACTTCCTGGCGATGCTTAACAGGCTCAAAAGCCGTCACGACCCGGCTCATCTCCTCCTCAGACAACCCCAATTCCTCCGCCACAGCCAAAGCCGCCATAACATTCTCCCAGTTATGAACCCCTTTCAGGGAAAGCGCCTGAGTCTCTACCACCCTCCGACTCTTCCCGTCACGGCGGCGGACAATCCAGCCCTGTTCCAGGCCCCATCCCTCAAAGAGCAGAGTTCCACTGCTAAAAAAGACCCGGCGCGAGGACACCGTCTCACTGATCTCGCGGCACACCGGACACTCCCAATTGATCACACAGACATCCTCTGGCCGCTGATTTTTAAAAATACGAGCCTTCGCCGCCACATACGCCTCAAAAGACCCATGCCAGTCCAAATGATCCGGTGTAATATTAAGCAGCACCGCAATAGGAATCCTCAATTTATCCAAAAAAGCCAGCTGAAAACTGGACAATTCAGCCACAATATACTCATATTCCTCAATCAGACTCGTCAGCGCCCGGCCAATATTCCCCGCCACCACCGACGATTTCCCCGTCATCGCCGCCACAGCCCCCAGCAAACTGGCCGTCGTCGTCTTGCCGTTACTCCCCGTCACCCCAATCACAGTCGCCCGGTGTCCGCCATTCTTACTATCATCTGCATCCTCGCCTTCTTCCTCCATTAATTCTCCCAAGGCCAGCTCAACCTCGCTCCAAACCCGGATCTCCTGATTCAGCGCCTCCTGCACCACCTTGAGATGAGGCGGCACCCCCGGTGACAGCACCACCAGATCCGGAGGCGGTCCCGGTACACTGGACAGAGTCATCTCAGCCCCAAACAAACGCCGCTCTTGCGGCAGCGGCAGCTCCCGGGCATAAGGAAGCCCGGACTCGTCCTTCCCATCCATAATGTAAACCAACGCGCCTCTTCCATGCAGCAATTTCGCCGCTGCCGCCCCGCTCATACCCGCCCCAATAACAACAACTTTCATGTGATACCCATCCATTTTCTTTGCCTCCGCAAGTAAAATCCCCTTCAATTAATGAAGAACTGGTTTTTGACCCTTTTCTAAGCCACAAAGAGCAAAATCCCCGCCGCCGCCGCCATAAGGGACCAAGACCAGAACGTCTTCACAACCTTCTGTTCGCTCCATCCCCCCAGCTCAAAGTGGTGATGCAGCGGACTCATGCGAAAGATACGTTTACCACGCAGCTTAAAAGAAATCACTTGTAAAACCACCGACAAAATCTCGATCACATACACAAAACCAATCAGCAAAAACAGAAACTCCGTTCGCGTCAGGATCGCCATGGCCGCCAACGCCCCTCCCAAGCCCAGCGACCCACAATCTCCCATGAAAATCTTAGCCGGAAAGCTGTTAAACCTCAAAAATCCCAGACACGCCCCCATCAGCGCCCCCGCAAACAGGATAACCGCCCAGCTCTCATCCCCATACATCCCAGCATTCCAATTCACCAAAGCAATGAAACCGAAGGCCCCGGACGAAATCATCACGCTGCCCGAAGCTAACCCGTCCAACCCATCCGTAAAATTAACCGCGTTAATCATCCCCACAATCAGAACAGCAATAAACGGATAATAAAACCACCCCATGTCAACACTGACAGGGATTGATGGAAACAGGTTGGGAAGCAAAGGAATCTCAACCACTGTTCCCCGTCCTGCCATCGCCGCCAGAAAAAGCACAAGACCGGCAAAAACGAATTGGCCCAAAATTTTTTGCTGCGCCGTAAGACCCAAATTACGTCTTTTCGTAATTTTTATAAAATCGTCAATAAACCCCAAGAGAGCAAATGACACAAAGGACACGAGACAGATAATCGCCGGCAGCTGCGGCGGCCACGCACAGATAAGAACCGCCATCACCACGCCGATTACCATAATAATACCACCAGCTGTTGGTGTTCCCGCCTTACTCTGATGATGCCGGGGCCCCTCTTCCCGAATAGTCTGCCCAAACTTCCATCTGCGCAGCAGAGGAATCAGCAGAGGCCCCAAGGCGAGGCTTACAACCAAAGCAATCCCTATAGACAAGGCAAGCATCAAATATGTGGTATACAATCATTCATCACTCCTTTCTATGGATCAACCGACAGCTAATCTTCTCCATCTCCATGCCTCGGGATCCCTTCACAAGAACCCAACTGCCTGGGCCTTCTTGGCGAATCAGTTCCAAAGTACGCCCCGCCGCTTCCTCATGACTTTGACAGTGGAAAATATGATCAGCTGCCAATCCGTTCTCCAGAGCGCCTTGAGCGATTTGCTCCGCCAAAGCTCCCACCGTCACAAGATAAGTAATGCCCAGAGACGCCACCTCCGCCCCCACAACCAAGTGCTGGCTCAGAGCCAGCTGCCCCAATTCAAACATATCCCCCAACACCGCGATCGTTACACCATGAGCACGTTCTCGAAGAATCTCCAAAGACGCTTTCATGGAAGCCGGATTGGCGTTATAGGCATCATTGATAACTGTAGCCCCCCCGATTCCCGCAGTAAATTCCAGGCGCATCTTACTGAGACTGAGGCCCTTCAGCCCTTGGGCGCCCTCCTGCAGAGGAACATTGAGAACGCACCCCACCGCCAAGGCCGCCAAAGCATTTATGACGTTGTGGGTTCCCGGCAGAGACAACTCCACAACCACCGGACCCTCAACCACCGACATAACACCCGCAGGCAAAGGATCCGCAGTAAACAACGACCTGTCACAAACCGACCCCTGGTTGTGATCACACGCCCCACGCCAAACCTTTCTTGCCCCGGCCATGGCACACTCCACTTTGAATCGGGTTCCTGTTTCCCGGTATGCCTCCACATCGCAGCCACGAACCTGTGGATCCCCATAGCGGCTCTCCCGGCCAAAAAAGACCTTCTGACAACGCATTCCTCTCAACTGTGACATTGCCGCCGTTTCCGAATCCTCACAATTCAGAATCGCCATCCCTTCCACCGGCAGCGACACAATAAGCTCCCATTTCGCCTGAGATATAGCCTCCTGAGATCCCAGCATTTCAATATGGGTATTGCCAATATTAGTGATCACTCCAATATCGGGCCGACAAATCTGGCACAGCTGTGTGATTTGACCAGGTCCCCGCATACCCATCTCCAGCACCAAAACCTCTGTCCCCCGGGGGGCGCACAGGATACTTAAAGGAAGGCCAATTTCCGTATTGAAATTTTCCGGGCTTTTGTGCACCTGAAATTTTGTAGACAAAACAGCCTCAATCATATCCTTCGTTGTCGTTTTTCCATTGCTCCCCGTCACCGCCACCACCAGAGCATCCAGCTCGTTCAGCCAAATATAGGCCAATTTACGCAGGGCTCCGGTAGTCTCCGGCACCAGAATAAGAACCTTCCCCGGCGGCACTGTAAACGAAACATCTTTATCAGTCAGAACTCCAATATGAGCGCAAAAATGATTTTTATATCCTTCCTGGCTCGCGATCACAATAGACGCCCCCGCTTCCCAAGCCTGCCGGATAAAAACATGTCCATCCGTATTGGCGCCCGGTATCGCTAAAAACAGGGATCCTGGACTCACTTGACGGCTGTCAATCACACACTCCTTGAACGTGTTATCCTTGGGCCCAAACAGCGTCCCATCAATCAATGCACTTATCTCGGAACTCTTCCACATAACTCACTTAACCTCCAGTCTCCTCAGACCCTCTAGAACCTCCGCGGCCACCTCACGGTCATCAAAATGTATTCTCTCTCTTCCGATAATTTGATAATCCTCATGGCCCTTCCCCGCAATCACCACAGTATCTTCGGCACAAGCACACCCACAGGCCCTTTCTATAGCCCTGTACCTGTCAGGGATACTCTCGTAAGATATGGCCCCTTCCAGACCAGGCAAGATATCGTCAATAATAGCCAAAGGATCCTCCATCCGCGGGTTATCAGACGTCACAATCACATGATCACTCCAGGCACAGACCGCCTGACCCATCAAGGGCCTCTTCGTTCGATCCCGATCTCCCCCACAGCCAAAAACACAAATCAACCGGCCTTGCGTGATTTCCCGCGCCGTCGAAAGAACATTGATCAATCCATCAGGAGTATGGGCATAGTCCACAATCACCTGAAAATCCTGCCCGCATCGCACACTCTCAAACCGTCCGGGCACCCCCCGCACCTCAGCCAAAGCCGCGCACACCGCCTCTTCCTCATAACCACTCTCCATGGCCCACGCGAAAACCGCTAAAGTATTATACACGCTAAAACGTCCAGGGGTTTGCACATGAAGGATCAGCATTCCCGGCGCCGGCGGCGCTTGTGTTCCTTTCGCGTACAGTGCGGCGTCTCCCGTGGAAGCTAAGCCCTGCGTGGTGTCCCTTGCAGAACCTGAGTCCTGCGCAGGCCCCTTCCGCCCATACACCACCTCAAAGCTAACCCCTTTGTCTGACATATTGATATTTTGCGCACGATAATCCAACTCTTCCCCATCAATCCCGTAAGTTACCACAGGAGACACAGCCTTGTTTTTCAGATACGCACAAGCAGAATCATCCCCGTTAAGAATCGAAATCCTGCCTCTTTTGTTAAAATCCCGGCGGGAAAAAGCCAACGTTTTCGCTGCCAAGTACTCGTTCATGCTGCTATGATAATCCAAATGATCCTGAGAAAGGTTCGTAAAAATCACAGCATCATAAGCGCACCCATTAATCCGGCCCTGATGCAGAGCATGAGAAGACATCTCCATGGACACCAAGTCCACACCCTCATCCAACATGTGGCTCAACATCCGCTGAACATCTACCGCTTCCGGCGTGGTATGACCTCCCGGCTGCAAACAGGTATTCACCCCAGCGCCCAGAGTCCCAATCACCCCCGCCTTATGTCCGGTACAGGCGGCAACATGTTTAACCAAGCTCACCACCGTCGTTTTGCCGTTGGTCCCGGTGGCCCCCACCATCGTCAACCGCTCCGACGGCCGTTCATGCAGAAAGGCCGCTAAGTATCCCACCACCTCCCGAACCTTATCCACCCTAATTTGCGGAATGTCATAGGATAAATATCTTTCGACCAATAAGGCCCCAGCTCCTGCCTCAAGAGCCTTGGCAGCAAAATCATGTCCATCCGCATTGTGCCCGCGAATACATACAAAAAGCGAACCCGGCTCCACCCGCCGGGAATCCTGACAAATCCCCGTAATCGGTGTATCCACATCCCTGCCATTGTTCTCCGCCTGGATTCTCTGGATGCTCTCAGACTGCAAAAAACGAGTTATCTCCCGCACAGTTTTCACAAGAATCGGCACAACTTCACCCCTTTGTTTTCATCACTCCGGCGGCTTCCGATCCGGCAACGACCTCATCGCTTCCACGTCAGGATCCCCCATCTCCCACCAATCAGACATAACTGTTGACGATGCCTCTGCGCCCCCTGTATAGAGGAGCACTGTGCTCCCTTCTTCAACCTGAGCGTTCCCTGAAGGAATCTGATCCAAAATCACTGACCCGTTCCCCTCGATCATAACCTGTAATTTCGCTTGTTGCAAGGCAGCGCTTCCCTCTTCCAGGCTCATGCTCACCACCTGAGGCACCGTCACCGCATTTTTAACCGGCGGGAAAATCTGATCCGGAAGAGGCGGCGCCGGCGTCAGAGGCGCATTGGGATCCGGTTTACATCCCAAATACTTGAGAGAATCAAGCATGACACTCTGGACAGGAGGACACGCCACAACCCCCCCATAAAACGGAACACCGTCCACCACACATAAAATAGCAATTTGAGGATCGTTAGCTGGCGCAAAGGCTACAAAGGAAGCCACATATTCCCCCTGAATATAATGCCCGGCCTCAACCTTTTGGGCGGTGCCCGTCTTCCCTGCCACCCGGTATCCAGGCAGAAAAGCCCTCCGTCCCGTTCCGTTGGTTACAACACTTTCCAAGACCTCACACTCCAAGCGAGAGGTAGTGTTGTCAATCACGCGGCGTACTTGCTGAGGCGCGAAAGACGAAACCATTGCTCCGGCAGGCGTCACAATCTCCTGTACCAACTGGGGTTTCATAAGCACCCCTCCATTGGCCACAGCGGACACCGCCGTCAACAGCTGAATAGGCGTTACAGCATTAGTCTGCCCAATAGACATCGTCGCCAGATCAAGATCTGTCGCATTTTGCTTTTTTGCCAGAATCCCCACAGCCTCCCCTGCCATTTCGATCCCTGTTTTTTTGCCAAACCCAAAAGCCTCAAGATAATGATAGAAATTATCCTTCTTCAGGCGCTGCCCCATCTCAACAAATCCAGGGTTGCATGAATTCTGCACCACTTCCTTCATCGTCTGAGATCCATGCCCGCCAGCTTTCCAACAGCGAACCTGGCGCCCTAGGATATCGTAGGATCCCTTGTCATGAAACCCCTCATCCATCTTCACAACCTTCTTGTCCAGGGCCGCCGCCAACGTAATGATTTTAAAAGTCGACCCCGGCTCATAAGCATTTTGGACTGCAATATTGCGCCGTGTCTCCACCGGATACTCCTGATAATGATTGGGGTCAAAAGTCGGTGCGGTGGCAATGGCCAAAATCCGCCCTGTCTTGGGCTCCATAGCCAGAATAGAAGCGCTCTTGGGAATCGCCCCTTCCATATTGACGCCCTGTCCCGACATGAGCTTCGCCAGCTCCCGCTCCGCAAAGGACTGGATATTTCGATCTATACTCAGGCGCACCGTGTTGCCGTTAACAGGTGCCTGATAACGGCTGGCCGCATCAGGAAGCTTAATCCCATCGGCCCCATACTCGTTCTGGGTGCTGCCGGATTGGCCGATCAATTCTTCATCACGGGAATATTCAATACCTTCAAGCCCTTGGCCGTCGACCCCCACAAACCCCAAAAGATGAGCCGCCAGAGTCCCATTCGGGTAGAATCGCTCGCTGTCTTCCGTTATGCCAATACCTGGAAGATGAGCGTCCCGAACCTTCTGCGCCTCTTCCGGAGTCACTTTTTTCTTAATATATTCTATAGAAGTCCGTTTGGTTATTTTTTCGTAGACTTTGTCCCGTTCCATATTGAGGATGGCAGCCAGAGACTCCGCGCTGCGCCGGGCCTGCTCATCTCCTCCGTTGCGGACTTCCGCCGGAACAGCGTAGACTGTTTCGGCGCTGATGCTCATGGCCAAGATATTTCCGGCCGAATCCTCAATCGTGCCCCTTTTGGGCGCCACCGGCACGCCGCGATAATGATAATTGTCAGCGATATCACTCAGGTGATCCCCCTGGCGCAGCTGGACAATCCCTAAACGAATTGTCAGAGCTGTTAAGAAAATGATACATAAGGAGAACACAACCATAAGACGCCTGTGCCGGAGAGCGGCTTGGGACATAGGAAAATCCCCCCCTGTTTTAGGGACTGTATCACATTTTATCAACTAATGACTGCAATAAACCTCTCAAAGAGTTTCTCCAGAAAAGTCTTCTCCTTCTGCGTCTCTGTTGCTTTTGTTTCCACGGCTGCTGCGGTTTGTATCCTGTGCTTAGAAGCGGAAACACCTGTGGATTCTTCTGCCGTGTTCCGGGCAGCGTGCACCTGTATCTCCTCTTGCGTCTTTGCCGGCAGCAAATTTTTATCTACATAGATTGTCCCTCCCGGTTTCTCCATTCCCATAGCAAGGGCCGCTTGTTCAATATGCTTGACCGAACTCAAAAGATCAATCTGTCTCTTTAATCCCTCATTTTCCAAGTTCAATTTCTTGATGTCCTCCTCCATGAGTCTCACTTGAGTCCCTTTGATGAGATGGACATGGGCTGCTTTGACCGCAAGGCCGCCCAAAGCAATAATAATAATTAAGGCTGTCACAAAGGCGCGTATACGGGCTTGTTGCCGTCTCTTTTTGCGCTGCCGCCGCTTCGCCCCATTCCTGGTTTTCTGTACGTCTGCCTCAGGCCCCGGTGCAGAATCAGGAAGTTCAAAATCATATTCCAATTCCCTGGCAGTATTTGTATTATCCAGCTGGTACCTATAGGTATTGTTTTTGCGCTCTACTCCCATAATATTCTTTCGCCTCCTTTTCTAGACCTCTCGGATCTAAGGGACTGTAACTAAATGGACTATTCACTCCGTTGTACAACCCTGAGCTTAGCACTGCGCGCCCGGGGATTGCCCTGAATCTCAGCAGCTGAGGGGAGTACAGGTTTGCGGGTCACTACCTCTACACGTTGACAAGCACCGCAGCGACATTCGGGAAATCCCGGCGGACAGGTACAGCGGCCAAGCCATGTCCGTATTTTATCTGTCAGTATTTTCTCTTCCAAAGAATGGAAGGTTATCACAGCCAAGCGTCCCTGCGCCCCCAGGCACTCCAGCGCTTGATCCAAGGCAGCGGCGAAAACGTCAAGTTCTCTGTTGACCTGGATGCGTAAAGCCTGGAAAATACGTTTAGCCGGGTGGGGCCCTTGGCGCCGCGCGGCTGCGGGTATGGCGGCTTTGATGATCTCCACCAGTTCTCCTGTGGTGGTGATGGGACTCTGCCGCCGCCGTTTGTCAATAAAATGTGCGATACGCGCCGACCAGCGTTCTTCCCCATATTCCCTGAATATTCTTGTAAGCTCTTTCACGTCGGCAGAGTTAAGAATATCCGCGGCGCTGACCTCTGACCCTTGATTCATCCTCATATCCAGCACCCCATCATGGGTATAGCTGAACCCTCGCTCGGCTTCATCCAGTTGAGGCGATGAAACTCCTAAGTCAAATAAAATCCCCTGAACCTTATTTATGTCTCTTTCTCTTAAAATTTCAGATATGTTCGCAAAATTACTCTGAACCAAGGTCACCCGGCCATCATGCCCCAGTGTCTGCCGGACATGAGCTATGGCCGTGGCATCCTGATCGATGCCGATAAGCCTGCCTTCGGGAGCCAACCTTTCCAACAAACGCCCTGCGTGTCCCCCACCCCCCAGGGTACAGTCCACATAGATACCACGAGGGTCATGGAGGAGTTTCGAGAGGGTCTCCTCAGGCATAACGCTGATATGGTGAAAACCAATAGAGTTGCACATAATCAAATCCCAAGATCAACCAAAGCTTGAGCCGCCTCACTGTAGTTCTTTTCCGCCTGAAGAGAATAGCTTTCCCACAACGCTTGAGACCATATCTCCACCCGGTTCATCACACCCACCACCACAGCATCTTTTTCCAGGCGGGCATGGTTCTTGAGCGGAGCTGACACTAAGATCCTGCCCTGTTTATCAATATCACATTCGGCAGCGCCGGCGTAAAAGAAACGAACAAATTCACGGGCTTGGGGGCGGGAAATGGGCAGGGTTTTAAGTTTTTCTTCGAACTTCAGCCACTCAGGCCGTGGAAAAACAAACAAACAATTATCCAACCCTTTTGTCATCCAAAACTTTACACCGAGCTCTTCACGAAATTTGGAGGGAATGGTAATTCTGCCTTTATCATCAATCGAGTGGATGTGCTCACCCATAAACATGATCCATTCCCCCAGACCGGCCCACTTGGAATCCATTTTGAACCACTTTCAACCACTTCACACCACTTTACCCCACTTATTTCGCTCCTGATTCGCAGATTCCTGCCCCATTCAGAAAAAAACCATTAGCAATTTAGGGTAATTTTAGGTATTATATGGAATAAATATATTACTTTTTACTCATATTATAGGAATAGGCATCTTGATACAACACGCTTATGTAACACATTTGTATAACACATTTAATGAGGTAACATCACTTATGCGCATCCTCCATGTTCTCAATAGCCTTGACAGGGGCGGAACTCAAAATATGCTGATGACTCTCTACCGGCGTATCAACCGTTCCCGGCTCCAGTTTGATTTTTTGGTGCATACGGATCGTGTCGGGGGGTATGAAGATGAGATCCGTTTGCTTGGCGGCCACGTTTACCGCATCCCCGGCGCACCACAAACCGACCCGCCCAGCCTCCTGCCCGGCCCCTCCACCCTGCTGCCGGGTCATACGGATTATGTCACCAAGCTGCGGGAGTTCTTTCATGGATTGCCTCTGTTCCATTACCCCGTGGTTCATTCTCATTTGGGGCTCTTATCGGGAACCGTGCTGGCCGAAGCTGAAGATGCCGGCGTTCCTGTGCGCATTGCTCACAGCCATACTAAAAAAACCGCGGGGAAACCTCTGAGCCGCCTTTATAAGTACCTGTGGGGACCTTTTATCCGCCGTCATGCCACCCACCTCGCCGCCTGCTCCCGAGAAGGGGCGCGCTGGCTCTTTGGGCGGGGCGCCCGCCGCGCTCACGTCATTCCCGATGCCATGAACGTGCGGGACTTTGTCTATCGCGATGATCGCCGCCAACGCCTGCGGCGGCTTTATCATTGGCAGGACTCTTATGTCATCGGCTATATCGGACGGCTGGAGGCTGTTAAAAACCCAGAGTTTCTGCTGCGGGTTTTTGCGCGCCTGCATTCTCGCCGGCATGACGCCATATTGGTTTTTATTGGCTGCGGCTCCCAGGCAAAGGCATTAAAATCCCTGGCGTCCGAGCTTCGTCTCACGCCCTATGTGCGGTTTTTTGGCGAACGCAACGACATCCCCGAGCTCATCAACGCGCTGGATATTTTAGCGGTTCCCTCCCTGGCTGAAGGACTGGGCACAGCGGTTGTGGAAGCTCAAGCCAATGGTCTTCCCTGCTTCGTCTCCACCGGCGTGCCCCGCTCAGCGGATATGGGGGCGGGCCTTGTACACTTTATGCCGCTCCTTGAGGAAGTCTGGTGCGATCATCTGCGCCAGCCCCCACAACGCCGGCCCACGGCCTGGCACCATGTGGTTGATCAGGGGTATGACGCTTATGATGTGGTGGATAAGATCACGGACTTTTATACGAGGGCGGTGAAGTACGGGCTGTAGGAACTGCCTTTAAAAAGTCAATTAAAATATCGCCTTAGGATTAATTTGTAATATTCTTTGTTTTGTTTGGCTGGAAAGCGATTTGCATCCGTTAAACGCATTATCGTATATACTTGTTACTTTGTTGGGGATCGTGATTGACGTGAGTGCTCTGCAGCCGAGAAACGCACAGTTGCCGATACGTGTTACAGTGTCTGGGATTGTGATTGAGGTAAGTGAGCTGCAATCCTCAAACGCATTGTCGTTGATGTTCGCTACGCCGTCAGGGATTGTGATTGAGGTCAGTGCTCTGCACCCGTAAAACGCACAGTCGCCAATATTCGTTACACTGTCTGGGATTGTGATTGAGGTCAACAGCTTACATTCATTAAAAGCACGAACGCCAATACGCGTTATGTTGTTTGAAAGTGTAATTGATGTGAGCGAAGTACACCATTGAAACGCACTGTCGCCGATACGTGTTACAGTGTCTGGGATTGTGATTGAGGCAAGTGAACTGCAATCTTGAAACGCCGATATGCCGATACTTGTTACACCGTTGGGGATTGTGACTGACGTGAGCGAGGTGCACCCTTCAAACGCCGATATGCTGATACTTATTACACTGTCGGATATTGTGACTGACGTGAGCGAGATACAATCCTTAAACGCTGAGATGCCGATACTTGTTACACTGTCAGAAATTATGACTGACGTAAGGGAAGACCCTTCAAAAGCCCCATCAATTCCGACAACAGGGTATTTTCCGATTTTTGAAGGGATTATAACATCAAGGTCTTGCCCTGTGTATTCTGTCAAGACAAGGCCGCCTAGGTATCTATTATATCTAAATGGAACTTCAGCCGGATCTTCAACAGGATCTTCAACAGGAATTTTAATAGGCTCTTCAAAAGGATTGTATATGATGCATACAACCACAATAAGTGCTATTACACAAAGGCTATTGATGATCAGGGGGAATCGTATGTTTTTTGGGGACGGCTCATGTGTCTTGATGTTGGTCATTTCAATCCTCCTCTTTAAATAAGTTATAAGTTTTTAATCAGGATCCCTCAAAAAACACAACTGGGGTTAATTTGCATAACTCTTTGTTTTGTTTGCTGGGGAAGCGAAATGCAACCGTAAAACCCATAGTTGCTAATTTTCGTTACACTGTCAGGAATCGTGATTGATGTGAGCGAGCTGCATCTAAAAAATGCCATATCGTCAATATTTGTTACACTGTCGGGGATTGTGACTGATGCAAGTGAGTTGCATTCATAAAATACACCTTCGTTGATATTTGTCACATTGTTGGATATTGTAAGTGATGTAAGTGATCTGCAACCGTAAAACGCATAGGGTCCGATACTCTTTACACTGTCGGGAATTGTGATTGATGTAAGTGAACTGCAACCGCCAAACGCAGTTCTGCCGATACCCGCTACACTATCAGGGATTGTGATTGACGTAAGCGAGTTACAATTAACAAACGCTCTTTCACCGATACTTGTCACGCTGTCGGGAATTGTGACTATCACAAGTGAGTTGCAATCCGCAAACGCCGCGGTGCCGATATTCGTTACGCTATTGGGAATTGTGATCGACACAGGCTGACAACCTACAAACGTCCCTATGATTCCGACAACGGGATATTTTCCAATCTTTGAAGGAATTATTACATCACTGTCTTGCCCTATGTATTTTGTCAAAACAACACCGCCCAATTTTCTGCTGTATTCATGGATAAAAGGAACTTCAACAAGAGCTTCAAGAGTTTCAATAGGAATTTCAAGAGGAGGAATTTCAGCAAGACCCTCAACAGGAGCTTTTAAAGAACTGGCATATATTATGCCGACCACAGCAATCGTTGCTATGACATAGAGGATGCCAATGACAAGCGGGAGCCGCTTATTTTTTGGGGCCGGGGTTGTCACGGACGGCGTCACGGGCGGCCTATTTGACCGGGCGGCCGGGTTAACGAACTGATTCTGGGCCGACGGCTGAGACGATTCTTGAGTTGAGGTATGATGGTTTTGGTGTTGCCCAGGAAGTCCATCGCTTTGGCCTTGGGCTAAATTTTTAGAGTGTTGCTCCTGTTGGTCTGATATAGGGGAACTGTAGTTGTGACTTGGTGTTGAAGGCATATACACCGGATTCAGTGCAAAGGCACTGTACTGTCGGGGTATCTCTGCAACTGCCGAATTTTTGGTTTGTTGGAATATTTCCTGTAACTGCCAACTCACACTTTGCACCCTCTCTATCCCTTCCAGAGCTTCACGCATTTCTCCGGGACTGACAAACCGTTCCTGGCGGTTATAGGCGCAGGCTTTTTGCATAATGGCATTCAACTCTGGCCTGATTCCTTGGATACCGGGCACAGGTTCGCCGCTCATGCGCCTTTGTAACGCTGCATCCCTGTGGCCGGGCATGATATCTTGAGACTGATCCGGTAGGAATGGGGTCCGGTTCTGATTCAGAAAACGGTACAAAACAATGCCCAATGCATAGGTATCCACATTGGGCCCGTATTGTTCTCCCCGAAAAATCTCCGGCGCCATATAAGTGTATGTGCCTTTTTTAGAAAGCCTGGACATGGTGTGCTCAAGCTGCCGGGCAATCCCGAAGTCCCCCAGTTTGTATTCGCCGTAGGGAGAGATAAAGATGTTTTCCGGTTTTATATCCCGATGGATGATGTTTCTCTGGGCACACAGTTCTAAAGCCCGGCAAATATGGATGCCCAATTTGACAACATCGGCCTCGGAAAGAGGGTTTTGCATGACATGGTCAGCAAGGCTCGTCAGCAACTCCATGCGGATAAGGATATCCCAACCGATTGAAGCCATTGTACTTGTTGTGTTGGCGAGATGTGAGAGATGGGATTCGGGAAGTGCCGCTTTATCAATAATCTGATAATCTTCCAAGCTGACAATATTGTTGGTACCCCTGAATTGCCTCATGAGATCGATTTCAGAAACAATGTCCGTGACAAAGGCATATAAAAACTTATGCATGGCAGGATCGCTAAATCCTTCACTTTGCATCTGCCGTATCTCGCCTTCATCATGGGGAACAGAGATGATTTTTACAGCGGAATAATGGGTTTTGCCAAACTCTATCCGGCGGACTTTATAGACTTTGCCGAATCCTCCTTCTCCAAGCAAGGATTCGACGTCCCATGAGCCCCATAAGGGCTCATATGTCTTGATGTTGGTCACTGTTGATCCCCCTCTTTGTTTTTGATTTGTCGATTTGTGTTTATAATTTATAAATATATATAGATATATTGTATCATATTTGAAGAGATTTTGGATGATAAGCAAAAAAAAGAACGGCCCCAAAGCGCAAAAGTCAAAGTGCAAAAGGCCGCAAAAGCTGCAAAAATCCATTGAGAACAACGATTATCATAACTATAAATTCAACCATGCCTTCAAATTCCAGCTCTTCTTCATTTGGCTAAATATGAATTTGCGATTTTCCTTCGCCAGCTGGCTTGGTACTGATAAAATATGATATAGGGGTTTACAGTTCCCCGGCAATCCTCAAGGCTCCTTGACCATCCACAAGATGCTGCATCTTTTCAGAGAAGTCTAAACGCATCCGATAATTGGTCACCAAATGAGATATTCCTTCTAATATCCTCTCTAAACACAGCTCCTCGCTTTCCCGAACATCTCCCGCGCTGATCATAAAACCGTTGCCTAGGCTGGCGACACCGTCCAGCTGATTCTCTGCGAGAGCAAATGCCACTGTTGGTGTTCCGCAAGCACACAATTCATAGAGTGTTGATCCCCCTGCGGAAACAGCAATGTCGCAGTCCAACATTAATTGAGACATGGTTTGGACAGAACTATGTATAAAAACATCCTCATACTCTTTTTCCATCTGCCTAAGCTCGTTTATATAAGGATTGAAAGAGCCCGCGACAATATGGAACACGAGATTTTTTAGGCCTTGTGAACCTTGTGAATCTTGTAAGCCTTGTGGGCCTTGTGGGCCTTGCGCGTTCTTCGCTCTTCGCACTAATTTCCCCGCAATATTTCGGGAATCATTTCCTCCGGTTGTAATCAAAACAGACCCCACGTTACGGTGTAAAACCCGCCGGGATAGATTTTGAAACTCCCCGCGCAGCGGCGCGTATTGACATCCCAATAACAACTTGGTTTGGGGATAATACCTCGGATAATCAAATTGATCATAATAACAATTGTAGTTGATCAACATATGGCAAGGATAATGGAAAGCATCTAAATCATCTATATAAGCCACATAAGTCAGCCCACAAAGCTTCTGCAAATACGCAGGGGTCACAAAATAACTGTCGATCAGCAGTTTTTTGATGTTTTGACTTTTGATCAGGGCGGTCAGGGTTGGGATCTCCGATTCCAGGGTGTCCCACGCCAAGGCATTACCTAAAGTATCACCTCGTGAATTGAGAACAACCACAGGATACCCTCGTTCAGAAAACAGAGGCGCCATGTGATCCTCACCAACTATAAAAGTTGTTTCTTGACCTCTCAGGCACATAGCATCCGCGATAGAAAGACATCGCATGATATGACCTGTGCCAATTGCCGGATTGCCATCTACACGGATATAGAGCATTAAGTTTCATCCTTGCCAAACAATAAAAAATCTCCTTGTTGAGAATACTGCAAAAACCCCAGTTTCTCACTTGTGCGAATGGATGCCAGGTTATCACCATGAATTTCGGTATAAAAATGACAAATCCCTTCTTGCTTCAAGCGGCAGATCAGCGCCAAAACAGCCTCACTGCCATACCCTTTACGCCGGGCGCCAATTTCCGCAATCATATAGGATATTTCACATGATTTTTTATGATAATCCAAAACATTGACACCAACAGTCCCGATTTTGCTATCAACACTTTTTCGCAAACGAATACCCTTGCGCGCATGCTCACTCGTACCTGAATGTGACGCCTTCTCCATAATCACAAAGTCGAATCGGCTATCATCATAAAGGTAGAAATTGTTAAACCACTCCATGTGGCCCTTAAGCGTCAATGGTTCCGGATTTTTAAAATATCGAATCAGGTCACCCTCCGACCTCCATTTAACAAGGCTGTCAGCATCCTGTTCACTGATGCCCCTATAAAGCAAGCGCTCCGATTCAAAACAATCAAACTTATTCACTGATCTCCCCTTCCCCTATCGGATCCCCTCTCTTATACTCCCGCTGCGCCCGCACCTTCAAAAGACTCTCATAATACTTCGGCGCCATCCCATATCCCGGCCGGATACACCGCACATTATTTTCTGTAAACGCCTCCCCTTTCTTAATATCCTGCACCGCAAACAAGGAACGCCGGAAAGCCATGGATCCTTTCTCCTTTTCTGTCAGCTCATAACTGACCTTTCCACGAATTTTTAACGCACTTTTAACATGCACTGCCATCTCCGCAAACTCCATCGGCTCCATGGAAAATTTGCTGTCCGGCGTTTCTATATTTCGGCCAAGGCAAAAATGCTTTTCAATAATACAGGCCCCCAAAGAAGCGGCCACCACCGGCGCCAGGAAACCTATGGAATGGTCGGATAACCCGACCCTTACCCCAAAGCGCGACATCATATCCGGTATGGCTGCCAAGTTCATGTCCGCCGGATCAGCCGGATATTCACTCGTGCATTTAAGCAGAAAGATCTGATCCCGTCTTAGTCCTGCCTGGACGATTGTCTCCACAGCTAACTGAATTTCGTCTATGCTGCCCATACCGCAAGAGACAATCATAGGTTTGCCTTTTTGGGCCACATACCGTATCAGCGGAATATCCACCAATTCAAATGAGGCGATCTTATAAGCCTGTACTCCTATGCTTTCCAGAAAATCCGCGGAAGTCACATCAAAAGGCGTCGATAAAAAATCCATGCCGGCAGCCTCACATTCATTTTTGATGGTTTGCTGCCACTCCCACGGCGTGTGGGCTTGGCTATACAGGTCATAGAATGTATAGCCGCCCCATAGCCCGCCTTGAATACGGAAATAGTCGTTATCACACTCAATGGTCATGGTATCTGCGGTATACGTTTGTATCTTCAAACAATCGGCTCCGGCTTTTTGGGCCGCATGAACAAGAGCCAGCGAGCTTTCTAAGCTGCCGCCATGGTTGGCGCTCATCTCAGCAATGATGTAGGGGGGATTTTGTGCAACAGCCTCGTTCAATTTCACGAGAAAGTCCTCCTTTTGCGAAGGGTGCTGGTCACCTGCAGATTTTGCGCCCGGCCCAAAGAGCTGTGGGGCCATGATTAACGGAGTGCTGCACTAGCCATTAACTGCCACTTGAGCTCCGCCAGCTTCCAATCCTCCGGCGTATCAAGATCCTGAGCCTCCGATTCCGGCATATAGAGAGGTCGTGTTTTTTCACCCATCAAGGTTTTCTCTCTCAGAAAAGCTGATGTTTTGGCACAATAAAACTGTCCGCAATCATGATAGATCGGTTCTAAGTCCTGACTGCGCGTTTTATAAAACCGGGGATACTGCATATGCACATAGTTATCCCGAATGACAACAGCCCGTTGGGGATTGAATGAATACCGCACAACCGGCAAGACATAATCGGCCTCTCCGCGACTCAACAGAGACATGCCCTGTCTTAATTTATCCGCTGTCACAAAAGGCGCTGTAGGATAAATACAGCACAACTGCTCGAAATCGCATCCCTGATTCTTATAGTGTTCCAAGACCTCCAGCAAGACATCTGCTGTGGAAGCAAAATCATCAGCATTCTTTTGGCTGCGCCGGCAAGGCACTTGGGCGCCACAAGCCTGTGCGATTTTCGCTATTTCATCATCCTCCGTAGAGACCATAACCCTGTCAAACAAACAACTTTCTAACGCCGCCTGTATCGAATATGCCAGAATCGGCCGGCCGCAGAACTCACGGATATTCTTACGCAGAATACGTTTACTGCCGCCTCGGGCAGGTATGATCGCGATCCTCACAACATGAAACTCCTATACAATATTGATTACACTCTAAAATAACTTACAACCTTATCCAAAGCCCTGATCACACTGTCCACATCATCGTCAGTCATTGAGTAATAAAGCGGGATACTGAGTATTCTCTCGTACACATGCTCCGCTTTAGGGCACAACCCTTTTTCATATCCCAACTTCTGATAATACGGCATAAAGTATAGCGGAATATAATGGACGTTAGGCACCACATTTTCCGCCGCCATCGCGTCAAAAAATACCCTCCGGCTGCACATTAAGCGCTCCAAATTCAATTGAATCACATATAAATGCCACACCGTATCCGACTGCGGGATTTCCCTTGGAAGGATAATCTCCGGCATCTCCGCCAAAGCCTCGCGATATCGCTCAACAATGGCCTTGCGGCGAGCGGCAAAACGATCCAGCTTATCCAGCTGGCTCCTAATCAGAGCCGCCTGAATATCTGTCATGCGGTAATTATACCCCAACCCTATCTGCTCATAATACCAGGAACCTTCCGGCTCCCGGCTCATGCCGTTCCTTGGATCCATTTCATCAAGATTGCGCGTAATGCCATGGGTTCGAAACAGCTTCAGCTTCTTATAGAGCTCTTCATCAGAAGTCAGAACAGCGCCGCCCTCGCCTCCGGTAACCGTTTTCACCGGGTGGAAGCTGAACGTTGTCATATCCGCCAGGCTTCCCACAGGGCGCCCGTTGAATTTTGTCCCCAGGGAATGGGCGCCATCTTCAATAAACACAAGACCCTGTTCATGGCAAATCTGCCGTATCTCATCCACCTGAGCAGCTTGCCCGGCAAAATCCACCGCAATGACCGCTTTTGTCCAGGACGTTACACACTCCCGTAGTGACGCCGGCGATAGAGTATAGGTTTCATCATCAATATCCGCAAATACAGGCATGCCGCCACAATACAACACGCAATTGGCCGACGCCGCAAAAGTCAGGGGTGTTGTAATCACTTCATCCCCCTGTTTTATGCCCGCGACAAAACACGCCGCATGTAAAGCCGCGGTTCCATTGGCAATCGCCACAGCATATTTTGCTCCTGTGAGCTCGCACAACTTTTGTTCCAGTTCGGATATTTTAGGCCCCGTGGTCAGAAAATCGCTGAGCAGAACCCCCTGCACAGCTTTGCAATCCTCTTCGTCAATAAAGTGACGTCCATAATAAATCGGTGTCTCTCTCACAGGAGTCCCACCATAAAGCGCAAGTTTTTCCATCTCTGCCTTACTCCATTTTATATTCCTCATCGACTCCAAGTGATCCTCAATCCAACTCCGTCTTCACCGTCTTCAACAACTCCGTCAAATCCTCCACAGACAGCCATTCCTTGTTCGTCCCGGAATTATACTCAAACCCCGCCTCAACCCCTTGACCGCCCGGAATAACTTTTGTCGGACTCCACCATTCCACATGAGGATAGACAATATAGTGCTTATCGTACTCATATGTGTGCCGGGAATCCTCTGTTGTCACCATAACTTCATGCAATTTCTCCCCTTCCCGGATCCCGATCTCCCGCATCTTACAATTAGGACACATAGCCTCCAGCAAATCCGTTATCTTAAAGGAAGGGATCTTGGAAATAAATGTCTCTCCCCCCTTAGATTCCATCAGAGCTTTGAGTACAAGTTCCACGCCCTCTTCCAGACTGATCCAGAAACGTGTCATCCGTCCATCAGTGATGGGAAGTTCATCTTGATTCTGCGCAATCAGCTGCCGGAAATAAGGAATCACCGATCCGCGGCTGCCCGCTACATTGCCGTAACGCACAATAGCAAAGCGCACATCCTTGTTCCCCGCATAGGCGTTGGCGGCAATAAAGAGTTTATCCGATACCAGTTTTGTTCCGCCATAGAGATTAACCGGGCTCACAGCCTTGTCCGTGGACAGCGCAATAACCCGTTTCACGCCCATATCCAAAGCACATTCGACAACATTCATCGCCCCATGAATATTGGTCTGGATCGCTTCGTTGGGATTGTACTCGCAGGCAGGAACCTGCTTCATGGCCGCAGCGTGAATAACATAGTCAATCCCGTCAAAGGCACGGCGCAACCGATCCTTGTCCCGGACATCCCCTATAAAAAAACGAAGTTGAGGGGCATGCTTTTTCAGCTTCTCACGCATATGAAACTGCTTGTATTCATCCCGGGAGTAGATAACAATCTTGTGAGGCTCGTGATGCTCCAATATGTACTCCGCAAAATAATGGCCGAAAGACCCTGTCCCTCCGGTAACTAAAATGGACTGGTTTTTGAGCATGCCCAATAGCTCCTTGCAATGATTTCTCAACGGCGTCTTGAGTACTTCTTGAGTATTTGTCTTCAATATGCCATCATTTTAGGAAATCTATGCATGATTACGCTGCAAATAGTCAATTTTCAGGAGAATCAAAATATGGATATGAGCTCAGAAACTCAGTATAATCCCCTTATCACACGCATATAACGACGACAGCCCTTTGGTCTCGAGAATCACTATTCTGCCAAAGTCAAACCTTTCACCCGCCTTAACTCGCAATTCTTCTGCCAGCGAAAGATTATTGCAATGAGAAATAATCAAATCATCTCCTTGAATCTTGCGTTTGCACTGCGTGATACACTCCAGCAGCTTGCCCGCAAGATTGGACGAGCCGCGCAATTTGCTAAAGACATCAATCTCGCCGTCTTTGGAGCACAGCACAGGCTTTATGTTCAACACATTGACCAGAGCTCCTTTTATTTTTCCCATCCGCCCGTTCTTAACAATATTGCTGATATCTTCAAGCAGGACAAAGGTTTTCATCTCTTCAATAAATCTCTCGACTTTTTTTATGACAGCCTCAAATTCTAACCCTCTTTCTATAAGCCGGCGAATTTTCAATGCCACCAGGACCTCACCGCAGGATGCGGATTTTGAATCAAATACATGCCCCACAAGCCCCGCGACTTCATTCTTTGCCATTTCCAAACCCATTTTTGCCGCCTGATGCATCCCGGACAATTTGCTCGAAATAGTTACGGCAAAACCTCCTCCAGCTTTGATAAACGCGTCCATCCACTGGACAGGTGAAGGACATGCCGACCCCATTTTTCCAGCGCAGGCTTTCATTTTCTCTATTAAACCGGGCATTGACAAGCTGTCATCATCAACAAGGGTTTCATTTCCTATCTCAAGGTAAAACGGTACCACACGCTCAGCATCCAGTTCTACTTCCAATTCTCTGGTTAAGTCAAGGGCGCTGTCACCTAATATTTTTATGGTATTCATGCGATTCCCCTCTTCCTAAAATGTTTTTTGCGCTCCCAATCTTGTATTCATTATTATATTATATTGTAGGAATACTGTCAAATGATGTTTTCGAAAATATATCTTCTTGTTGACAATATGTTATGCTTATGTTATATTTTTTGACAGAATGGGAGGTTTATTTATTATGAAGAGTCTGGAGGACATCACAAAAAGTCTGTCCGAAGAACGCCCGGCAAGCTGGGACGCCCTTCCGGACATTGATCTCTATATGGATCAGGTGCTGGGATATATGCGCCGCCAACTCTATTCCTCACGCCCCGAATCAAATGTGACAGCCGCCATGATCAATAACTATATCAGAAGTGGAATTTTGCCAAGGACAAGCGGCAAAAAATATTCACGCGGGCATATTGCCCGTTTGACCACCATCTGCGTCCTGAAACAGGTTCTGTCTGTCGGGGATATTTCCCTTTTGATTAAGCTGTTTCCACCGGAGACCTTGCATCAGGTGTATGAAACATACCGCGAAGTTTTGGACGGTGAACTCACCTCGGTCGCGGAAAACGTTCCGGAAGAGGACGGAACCCTAATATTAGCAGACGCGATTGTGCGCTTTGCCGTCACCAGTTACGCCAATAAAGTCGCCGCCGAGCATTTGATCGACATGGTTAAGGAACAGATGTGTGACGAAAAAGAAAAGGATCAGAAACATAAGAAATAAAAGCAAAGCGTGGTCACATTTTCTATCGCTCCGTTGTGAACCTAAAAGTCGGCTAACCTGTACTTAAGACGAAACCCCCACCAATAACCCCCCCCTTATATTAAAAAAAGCTTGAAATAGAGCATTTTCCGCTTGCGTTTTATTTAAGTATATGATATAAT
>WRII01000015.1 GCA_009782825.1 Peptococcaceae bacterium | reverse complement strand
TTGTGTATTGCCGTCTCTTTTTCATGTTTGTGAACCGCCCTTTCTTCTCACCTCTATTCTATCTGGTTCACACTTAGTTTTTAAATTTTTCTGTCGTGTTTCATGGGGACATTATAGAGGAGAAAATCAAACTTGTGTCAGGGCGAGTTTTCAACCAAGAAGAGATACAGAATCTAGCTTATGTGGTTTTGGTTTCGCAAAATTTTGCCACTACTAACACCTTAATTGTAGGTTCTGTCATAACCCTTGACAACAATGTTTACGACTTTAAAAGTAATGCAACTAGCGATATGCCGGATCCTATAGCCACCCAAAAATATGATTTTGAAATTATCGGCATTTTTGAACCAGTAAGACAGACGAAAACTGGGAACGAGATGTTGGACGATCAATACAAATTTGTGGAAGAAGAAATAGAAAACAGAATATATGTTTCTAACAGAGTTGTGAATGAAGCGTATGCGTTTCAGATGAACGAGTTAAAAGAACTGTATCCCGAGGAGATTTCCAGGGAGGGCAGCAGCACAGACGTTTATTACAGCACCTTATATGTGCTGAATGATCCGTTGGATTTGGAGTCCTTCACTCAGGAGGTGGCTGCCTTTCTGCCAGAGTATTGCATGATAGAAAGCAGCGGCTCTTTTGATCAGGTGGCGTCCCCCATGAAATCCATCCAAGGGATCGCGTCCAACATATTATATGTCGCTGTGTGTGCCGCAGTGGTCACTATAAGTCTGCTGGTCACATTATTTTTAAGAGACCGCAGGCGTGAGATCGGCATCTATCTTTCCTTGGGGGAGAGAAAGATCAAAATTGCCGGGCAGATTCTTATGGAGGTAGTTGTTGTAGCGGTGCTGGCCATTACTCTGTCGTTGTTTTCCGGGAATATTTTATCCGGCGGCATTTCGGAAAAAATGCTCACAGATCAGATTGTCGCCGATCAGGCCAGCGCAGGCGATTCTTACTTTACAGATCTGACTTACAGGGGATATGACAACAGTATCAACAGTGAAGAGCTTACAGAGACCTATAAGGTTTCCCTGAACACAATAACAGTGATCCTGTTTTACGCCATTGGCCTTGGAACAGTCTGCATTTCCACACTGGTTCCGATATTCTATATCACACGCTTGAGACCCAAAAAAATATTGATGGAGGGATGACTATGAGTTTAGTAGCAGTCAATACAGTCAATTACTTTTATCCCGACGGAGATTCCAGACGATACATCCTCAAAAATGTTTCTTGTGAATTCGAGCAGGGTAACCTGTATGCCATTCTGGGGGAATCCGGCTCAGGCAAGACAACTTTTCTGGCACTGCTTAGCGCCTTGGATAAACCGAAATCCGGAAAAGTGCTTTACCGGGGGCAGGACATCAGCAGAATAGGATTTGAGAAATTCAGGAGAAACAAAATAGGTATCATTTTTCAGGCGTACAATTTGATTCCGTATATGACGGCTGTGGAAAATATCAAAGTGGCTATGAGCATCACCAACAACAAACTCCCCAAAGATACCAACGCGGTCGCCTATAATCTCCTGGATTATATCGGCCTGGACAGAGCCAAAGCCAACAGGACAGTCAACAAGCTTTCAGGGGGTGAACAACAAAGAGCAGCCATCGCCAGAGCCTTGGCTACCAACGTTGATTTGATTCTGGCCGACGAGCCTACAGGGAACCTGGATGAAGACATGGAGAATGAGATCATATCTATTCTACAAAAACTGGCTCATGAACATAACAAATGCGTTGTTGTTGTGACTCACTCCACCCAGATTTCCCAGCGGGCAGATGTCGTGTTTAAGCTTAGGAAAGGAATGCTGGAATATGAGCGATTTTCTTGACCAATTTTGCCAAAGCGCTTATTCAGGAAATAGGACAAATCAGGGTGGGGCGGAGCACAGAATACTCCAAACGCACCGTGCGGCGACAACACACCATGCGGCGATTACCGCCCCTGAGCATGAGATGGAGGAAGATAGAGGATACAGCACGCGCAAAGTGATTCGGTACATAATCATAGCCGGAACAATCCTGCTTGTGGCTGTGATTATTTTCTTTGCGACAACACTCATGAACCAGGTGACACTCAAAAACTTCGTCGGCACTTCTATAAACGATGCCAAAACCTGGGGGATCAGCAATAAGATCTCTATCGAGATTGAAACAATTTTCAGCCTTGATCAGGAAAACGATTTCATTATTTCGCAAAGCCAAGACTCGGGTATAAAAGTTCAAAAAGGATCGGTGCTGGCTTTTCAGGTCAGTAAAGGGCCGGATCCTGATGAAAGAATCGAGCTTCCGGATTTTACAAAGATGACGACACCCCAAGTGACCGAATGGAAATCACAATACAAAGCTAATAATGCCAATATCATGCAGGAACCCAATGAAACTTTGGAGCCGGGCCAATTTATCCGCATGGAATTCAACAACACCTCTGTCAACGCAGCCAATTACACCCGCAAAGACGGCTTGCTCATTTATATGTCCAAAGGACTTGCTGAAAAGAACATAGCCGTACCGGACTTCAAGGAAAAACCCAAGACCGAAGTGACAGCCTGGGCCAAACAGCATGATATTGAAGCAGAGTTTACTGAAGCCTCTTCGGATAAGGCGCCTAAAGACATGATAATTTCCCAGAGCATTGAGCCCGGCGAAAAAATAGCTGCGAAGACCAAGATGTCATTTGAGGTTTCCATAGGCAAGGCGGTGATTGTTCCTGATTTCAGCCGTATGGACAAAGAAGACGCAGAGAAGCAGACTGATTTGAGTGTCACTGTAAAGACACACTACAGCGCAACCGTCGCCTATGGTGCATTGATTTCTCAGTCAGTACCGGCAGGAAGGAAACTGACTGATGAGTCGCCCAAGGTTACAGTGGTCTATTCCGAGGGATTGCCTTATATGGATGACTTGGCTGGGAAGAACGAAAAAGATTTGCAGGCCTATTTTTATGAGTTTACGTCCAAAGGGGCGAATATAACTTACAGCATTACTTATGTGAATTCCGAGGAACCCAAGGGACAGGTGGTTTGGATGTCTGTGAAAAGCCAGTTTGTAGGGATGAATACCCATGTGATGATTCATGTCAGCAGGGGAGAAGCCCGGAGGTAAGAATTTATCGGTTTATATTTTAGTTTTTATATTTTACTTGGATATTGACGATAGGAGTGGTATCCTAATGGTATTCCAGTTGCACACACATAACAGGAGGATCAGATACAGATGCCAAACCTATATCGGCTCTTTGTTGAGAAAAAAACCGGTTTCGATATCGAAGCCCGGTACTTATTGAAGGAACTCAGGGATTACCTGGGGCTGACACACCTGACGGGCTTGCGTTTGCTCCACCGCTACGATGTGGGCGGACTCAGCCAGGAAGAATTCGAGAGGGCTGTGTGGACAGTGTTTGCCGAGGCCAATGTTGACCATGTGTTCTTGGAATCTCTGCCGGAATTTGAGGAGAATCAAAGCAAGGATCCCTGTAGGGATGAGACTTCCGTAGCAAGTAAGACTTCCGTAGCAAGTAAGACTTCCGAAGAGAGTCTGAGTTCCCCCAGAATTCTGGCTGTGGAATACCTGCCCGGGCAATATGATCAACGGGCGGATTCGGCGGCTCAATGCGTGCAGATTTTAACCCAGGGGATACGGCCCCAGGTGCGGACGGCTAGGGTTCTCCTGCTGAGCGGCGAGCTGGATGACACAGATGTGGCCAAAATTTCTCAGTATTACATCAATCCCATCGAGTCAAGGGTGGCGGATTTGGCCAAACCCGTGGACTTGGATTTGGCCGCGCCGGAGCCTGATGATGTCCCTGTAGTGGCAGGATTTACTCAGTGGCCGCCACAGAGGCTGGAGGACTACAGGAAGAGTGAAGGATTGGCCATGTCTGCGGCAGATGTGCTGTTTTGCCAGAAATATTTCTTGGAAGAGGAAGAGCGCGATCCCACAGCAACGGAACTCAAAGTGATTGATACATATTGGTCTGATCATTGCCGGCATACCACGTTTCTTACGGAACTCACAGCTGTGGAAATTGAATCAGGCCCCTTATCTGGCGGGCTGAGAGAGGCGCTGGACGCTTATTTTGAGCTGCGCCGGGAAGTCTATGGGGGAGATGACGATGATGCCAATGAGTCTAATAATGCCAACACTATTTCTCTGATGGACATGGCCCTTATCGTGCAAAAAGCCATGAAAAAGCGCGGCGAACTGCCGGACTTGGATGAATCTGAGGAAATCAACGCCTGCAGCATCGTCGTATCTGTGAATGTGGACGGACACAGCGAACCTTGGCTGATCCAATTTAAAAATGAAACCCACAACCATCCCACAGAGATAGAACCCTTTGGAGGGGCGGCGACGTGTTTAGGTGGGGCCATTCGCGATCCTTTATCGGGCCGGGCCTATGTGTATCAGGCCATGCGTGTGACGGGCAGCGCGGATCCACGGACTTCGTTAGATAAGACCCTGCCAGGGAAGCTGCCTCAGCATAAAATCACCACTCAGGCGGCCCGGGGCTACAGTTCTTATGGCAACCAGATCGGGCTGGCCACAGGGCAGGTTGTGGAGCTGTACCATCCGGGGTATGTGGCTAAACGGATGGAGATTGGGGCGGTGATTGGGGCGGTTCCCCAGAGCCGGGTGCGGCGGGAAACTCCGGCGCCTGGGGATGTTGTGGTTTTGCTGGGGGGACGCACGGGCCGGGACGGATGCGGCGGCGCTACGGGATCCTCCAAGGCTCATGATGAGAGTTCGCTGCAGGCGTGCGGCGCTGAGGTGCAAAAGGGCGATCCGCCAACGGAGCGCAAAATTCAGCGTCTGTTTCGTGACAGTGCAGTGAGCCGGCTAATCAAAAAATGCAATGACTTTGGAGCCGGGGGCGTATGTGTTGCCATCGGCGAACTGGCTCGGGGTCTCAATATCAACTTGGATGCTGTTCTCCGCAAATATCAGGGCCTCAACGGAACCGAGCTGGCTGTGTCGGAATCCCAGGAGCGTATGGCTGTTGTGCTGGATGCGGCAGATGTGACGGCGTTTATCGCCAAGGCTGACCGGGAGAACCTGGAAGCCACTCCGGTGGCTCACGTAAACGCGAAGGAACGGCTGACGATGACCTGGCGCGGGAAGTCCATAGTAGACTTAAGCCGCCGTTTTCTTGATACTAACGGCGTCAGGCAGCAGGCAAGCGCGGTGCTGGCGAGTCCGGATCCGGCCCAAAACTACCGCCGAGAAATTCCTAAAATTTGCCAGGGGAAATCTTTGGAACAGGCATGGAAAGCCAATTTACAGCGGTTGGAGGTTGCTTCTCAGCAAGGGTTGGTGGATATGTTCGACTCCACAGTGGGGGCAGGGAGTGTGCTTATGCCTTTTGGAGGCCGCTGGCAGATGACCCCGGAAGAGGCCATGGTGGCCAAGATCCCTGTGGAGGAAGGAGAGACGGACACGGCGACGATTATGGCCTATGGGTTTATTCCAGGCTTAAGTGTGTGGAGTCCTTGCCACGGTGCTGCCTATGCTATCGTTGAAGCCTTGGCAAAAGTGACAACTGTGGGGGGGAATCCCTGGCAAGCCCGGGTGTCCTTGCAGGAATATTTCGAGCGTTTGGGTACGGATAAAAAACGATGGGGCAAGCCCACAGCGGCCCTTCTTGGCGCCCTGCTGGCGCAGCGGGAGCTGGGAGTGCCTGCCATTGGGGGTAAAGACAGTATGTCCGGGTCTTTTGGATCCCTGGATGTGCCGCCCACGCTGGTATGTTTTGCCGCGGCTCCTACCAGAAGTTCATATACAGTTTCCGCGGCGCTTCAACAAGGAGGTCACGCTCTCTATTACTGGCCGCTTCCTGTGGACAGAGCTACTGAGCTTCCGGATTGGCCCCGGGTTCGTCATATGCTGACAACACTTCACCGCTGGAGCCGTGAGGGAAAAATTGCGGCGGCTTCTGTTGTTCGAGAAGGCGGTCTGGCTGCCGCGCTTACCCGCATGGCCTTGGGCAATAGGATTGGAGCAGTGCTGGAGGGAAGTGTTTTTGCTGACATGGCTTCTTCGGAATATCTGTCGCCTGAATCTGCATCACGAACAGCCGACGGAGGCCTGTCAGGCAGAGATCAGGCACTTGAAGAAATCCTCTTCACTCCCCAGGTAGGATCCATCCTCCTGGAGGCCAAAGAGGAACTCACACCGGACACACTGCACCAAGATCAAGACAATCTTGCGCATAAAATCCCCTGCTATAAGATTGGTGTGACGCAGGACAGACCCTTCTTGGACTTTGCCGGCACCTTCGGACTACCGGGATCCTCCGGCAGTCCGGGATCCTCCGGCAGTCCGGCATCCTCCGGCAGTCCGGCATCCTCCGGCAGTCCGGCATCCTCCGGCAGTCCGGTATCCTCCACCTCGTTGTCCCTTGAGGAGTTGGCGGAATGCTGGCTTCAGCCGTTGGAAAAAGTTTTTCCGACAAGATGCCGGGAAGAAGGGCGTATTGAAGGAAGGAGTCGTGAAGACATTCCTTTCTTCACCTCCCGGGAAGCTTATGTCCCTGTAGCGGTCACCAGGGGAACACGCCCCAGGGTTCTCATTCCGGCATTTCCGGGAACGAACGGAGAGGTGGATATGGCCCGGGCTTTTGAACGTGCCGGGGCTGAGGCGGATATTGTGGTGGTGAGAAATTTATCGGGGGGACACATTGAACAGAGTCTCCAGGCTTTGGAAAAGGCTGTAAATCAAGCTCAAATCATTGCTTTTCCCGGAGGGTTTTCCGGAGGGGATGAACCTGATGGAGCAGGAAAATTCATCGCGGCCCTCTTCCGTCATGATCGTCTCCGGGAGAGCTTAGAGCGATTCTTGGACGACAGGGATGGCCTGGTGATAGGGATTTGCAATGGCTTTCAAGCCCTGATCAAATTGGGGCTTCTTCCGGAAGGCCGTGTAAGTGATAGGGATGCTATGCATCCGACGCTGACATTCAACACTGTGGGACATCATATGTCGCGCATGGCGTATACCCGTGTGACCTCTGTGAAATCACCCTGGCTGAGGTTCTGCGAAGTGGGGCAAAGGCATACCGTCCCTATTTCTCATGGTGAAGGGCGCTTTGTAGCGCCGCGCCAGAAGTTGGAGGATCTGGTTCGACAGGGTCAGATTGTTGCGCAATATGTGACCAAGGAAGGCCGGCCGGCTTTGGAGGCTCCCGACAATCCTAACGGATCAGACTTGGCGGTGGAGGCCCTGTGCAGTCCGGATGGACGCATCCTTGGTAAAATGGGGCATTCGGAGCGCACAGGTCCCGGCCTTGGCATCAATGTGCCAGGGAACCAAGATCAACGGGTGTTTGAGGCCGGTGTCAGTTATTTTGATTAAGAAAGGGATTAATTTTGATTAAGAAAGGGATTCTGTGTTATGATATATATCAGAGTTTTTTCGAGGTTTCCGCATCAAAAAAGAGGATGTGAGCAAAATGAAGGTAAAATTAGCGATTTTGGAATCGGATAAAAATTATCTTAACAGGATTGCGACAGTTTTCACAAATAAGTTTGCAGATAAACTAGAGATTTACTCTTACGCGGACGAAAACATTGCCATGTCCAGCTTGCACAGCTCTAAAATTGATGTTTTTATATCATGTACCGATTTTGACATTGATATCAAAGGAATTCCTCAGGGATGCGGTTTTGCTTATCTCGTGGATACTCCTAATACAGGGATGCATAAGGAACAAAAGGCGATCTTCAAATTTCAAAAAGCTGAATCAATTTATCGGGAGATTTTGAGCATTTTGAACCAGGCTGCTGGCGCTGCTGGCGCTGCTGGAAATGCAGGCGGCGCAGACAGAGGCGATGGAACAGGGGAGACAAAAATCATAGGATTTGTTTCCGCCAGCGGAGGCGCGGGAAGTTCCACCTTGGCGGCTGCCTGTGCTATGGCAATAGCCAGGAAAGGACGTTCTGTTCTGTATTTGAATATCGAAGCTTTTGGCACTTCCAATATCTTTTTCAAGGGTCAAGGGCAATTTGATTTTGGTGATGTTCTTTATGCCATTAAGAACAATAAACCCAGTCTGGCTTTGAAGCTGGAGAGCACAGTCAAACAGGATGAGTGCGGTGTTTATTTTTATGACCCGGCCCAAATCGCTCTTGACGTGACAGGAATGTCAACAGGAGAGTTTGAACACTTGTTGAATCTGACAATAGAGGCACAGTACAATTATATCATTATGGATATGGACTTTTCCCCGCACGAGACATGTATCGACAAACTCAAACATATGCAGCAATTGGTTTTTGTATCAGATGGGTCGGAAATTGCGAATGCAAAGCTTAAAAAGGCTGTGGCGGCACTGATGACTTTGGATGTGCAAAATAGGACATCCCTTTGCCATTGTGTTGCAATGATCTACAATAAATTTGACAGCCAAACGAGCCAGGTGATTGAAGATCCAATGGTTACTGTTCTGGGGGGAGTTTCCAAGCATGAGCAGATGACAGCAAGGCAGGTTGTGGAAAAGATTGCGGATATGTCTCTGTTTGATCGGCTTATATAGGCGAGGATACGCCTACAGGCGAGGATACGCCTACAGGCGAGGATACGCAATTATGTCGATTGTCAATCAGCGTATTATCTTGTATAATGTACGTGACTAAAGGGGTTTAAAAAGGGGTGCATAAATTATGTATGATTTAAGAATCGAACATTCTGGCATAAACACTTATTTAGTCCATCCACTCAAAAAACAGGACAGCGTAGATACAGTAAGTCTGGGAATGATAACGAACAACGTTATTCAGGGTGTCGTTCCGGTTCAATGTATCCAAGAAAATGGAGAAAAATACTTGAAATATGATATTTCTCATAAAGAAACTGCTGAAAATATTTTTATGGACAAAGGGTATTACTCCAAAACTCCAAAAAGGTTGTTGGATGTGTTCCTGGAGATCTCTTCTACTTTTTTAAGAGCTGAAGATTACATGATTGACCTTTCTTTGTTTGCATTGGAATTGGATTATATCTATGTGGATGTTTTAACAGATGAAATAAGTCTCATGTGCATTCCTATAACATCTTATGGGCGGTCTCCCCTGGATTTGGCTGCCTTTTTTATGGGCATGACAACGTATAAACAATTGGCGCGGACAGAAAATGACCTTTGTATTCAAACCCTTAGTGATTATTTGAAGGATGCGGCAGCGTTTTCTCTTGAAGTCTTCCACCCTATGCTGGACTCCCTGAAACAGAATTTTTCACGACAGGAATTCTGGAAAAATGAATTCGCGGATCACCCATCCAAACCTTTTCCCTCGGCTTTTGCCAAAGCGGACATACAGAAAATTAGCGAGATATCGACAATCCAACCGCCTATTGCTCGTGAGGCAGACGGACTTTTACATTCTACTGAGGCGCCGCAGCTTTCTAACGAAGCTGATAGGATAGATGGATCTCACGTATCCGCTGAGTTCCCGGCGCAGCCGCCAGAACCACATCCTGAACCACAAATCCATGATAAAGCTGATAAAAGGGGTGAATTCCACACATCACCTATGGGGGGTGGGAGTATGATGTGGACTCGAGTGCCCCAGAATCAGAGCGAGCCTGGGTTTCCTGTTGTTCCAATGGTTCAGAGTTGGGGCCAGCGCGGATTTCCCGATGCTCCGGGAACCCAGAGCTGGAATCAGCCTGAGCTGCCTGATGTTCCGATGCCGCAAAATCAGAGCGAGCCCGAGCCCGAGCCTGCCGCTGTGCCAAGGATCCAGAGCTGGGGTCAACCTGAGCTGCCTGGTGTTCCAATGCCGCAAAGTCAGAGCGAACCTGAGTCCGAGCCTGCCGCTGTGTCAAGGACCCAGAGCTGGAATCAGCCCGAGCTGCCTGGGGTTCCGATGTTCCAAAGTCAGAGCGGGCCCGAGCCTGCCGCTGTTCCAAGGGGTCAAAGCTGGAATCAGCCCGAGTTGTCCGTTGCTCCGATGTCTCCCAGTCAGAGACAAGGTCAGCCGGCCCCCCCCACCTTTCCAATGCCCCAGATTCAAGGCCAGCGTGAACCTCCCGCTGTTCCGCCTCAGAGTCAGCCGGGACTTTCCGCTCCCGGTGTTCCGGGACTTCCTCAACCACAGGACGAGGTGATATCTCCAACAGAAGAAAGTCCTGACTTTCCCTTTATCCTCCGGCGCAAAACCATGGAAAAATTTTTCGTTAATAAATCTGTCTTTAAAATTGGCAAGGCAAAAAATGATGTAGATTATTATATTGGAGATAATAAGGCTATAAGTAGGGATCACGCCAATATCATCACCTGTGACGGGCAATATTATATTGTGGATATGGGATCGACAAATCATACCTATGTGGACGGATGTAAGGTGCAGAGTCATGTGATGAAAGAGATAGTTCATGGGGCTGTTCTCAAATTCGCCGATGAAGAGTTTGATTTTATGCGGTATGCATAAGGTGTGAAGAAGAGATCTCAAAGTTGAGGATGGAATGGACTATACCATATGGGCCCGTACAGATATCGGCATTAAAAAAACTATTAATCAAGACAGCCTATCGGTCAGGGTTTTTGATACTGTGCAGGGAAAGATGGCTTTTGCTGTACTGTGTGACGGTATGGGGGGTTTGGATAGGGGCGAGCTGGCCAGCGCAACTGTGGTGAAGGCATTTATGAATTGGGCTGACAGCGAGTTGCCTTTGCTGTGCTATTACCCGTTGGGAGAGAATATCATCAGGGATCAATGGAAGGATCTTGTTTACAACCAAAATGCCAAGATCATGAAATACGGCCAGCGGCAGGGGATTAACTTGGGGACTACGATTGTGGCGATTTTGCTGACCCAAACGAACTATTATATCATCAATGTAGGAGACTCAAGGATTTACGAGATTGCGGACAAGATTATGCAGATTACGAGGGATCAGACGGTGGTGGCGAGGGAGGTCAGCTTGGGGAAGATGACGCCTGAGCAGGCCAAGCGTCATCCCAAGCGCAATGTGCTGCTGCAATGTGTCGGGGCTTCGGAGGTTCTCCGGCCAGAGATATGTTTTGGGGAGATCAAGAAAGATGCTGTCTATATGCTGTGTTCCGATGGATTCAGGCATGAGGTGACTCCCCAGGAACTTTTTACGTATTTGAATCCGAAATACCTGACGAATAGCCGTGTTATGAAGAAACACACAGATTACCTGATTGAGCTCAATAAGAAGAGACGGGAGACAGATAATATTTCCGTTGTTTTAATACGATCTTCTTAATCTAAAGGAGGGATGACATGTTCGGAGATAACATGAAAAACAAAATGCTTTTGAGAGTATTGCGTATAGCAATATGTGTGATGTTTTTAACGGTCTTTATTGGGTTTTGTACGGGGTGCCAAAATAGTGGGGAGCACATACCAGATCCCGTGGTGGAAGAGGCGCCGGAGATTAATGTGTCGCTGCCTTCAGAGGATGACTGTTTTGCCTGGGAGGGGAATGAGATTAGGGCCTTGACGGAGAAGGGACAAGGAGAGAAATACATCGTTGTGCCGCAGAGGGCGACAAAGATACGCGATGAGGCGTTTAGCAAGAATACTGTTCTTAGAACGATTGGATTTCAAAATCAGGATATAGAGTTGGGCAATAATGTGTTCAAAGAGTGTTCTTTCTTGGCGAAGGTGCAATTGCCTTCCAATCTTGATAGGGTTCCTGATGGGACATTCCAGTGGTGCACGTCTTTGGAAGATGCGGATATTCCTGCCTCTGTAACGGAGATAGGCAATGAGGCCTTTTACCAATGTGTTTTATTAAAGAAGGTGAGCCATGGTCCAGCGTTGGAAAAAATAGGGAATCATGCCTTTCAAATCTGCAACACTCTGACATCTTTTGATTTTACGCCGGAGATAAACTCCATTGGGTATTATGCATTTGCTTATTGCAGAAGCTTGGAAAGCGTAACGCTCCAAAGTACAGAACTGCAGGAAATTGAAAAAGCGACATTTGCGTATTGTGATATCTTAAGGTCGGTAGTGATTCCTGAAGGGGTTGAGAAAATCGGGGCTGAGGCCTTCTCTGACTGTCCTAAGCTGGAAGAAATACAGCTGCCTAAGTCTCTTGCGGAGATTGACAAGACAGCCTTTGGCACTCTTAAGCTTGCTAATCCTGTAGTTAAAAAGTTTAAAATTATAAAAGATTCTTATGCGGATATCCATTTTAGCGAATTTGCGAAACAAGATGATCAGGTAGTTCATTACTGATGCCTGACGGTATAGATGATATAAAAGACACATAGATATAGAAAGACCTGAGGGTATCAGTCTCAACGGAGGAGGAGGGGTATGATACGCTTAAAAAAGTGTGTCCTGCATGAATCTGTTGATTCATCTATGACGTTTGCCATCATGGGGACGGTAGAAAAGTTTGTCAGCAATAAGCATGTCAGAAAATGCTGGAAGTTTTGCCTTGACCATAGGATACAAGCTTACCTTATTCTAGGTGTGGGGAGTGAGTCTCATACCAGGCAGGGAGGAAAGATTAAGCTGCCTTCCCGTATTTATCCAACTCTTGGCGCTGTGATTGCCGGGACTTCCGGGACTTCCGGGACTTCCGGGACTTCTGGAACTTTTGGAACTTCCGGGGTTCCCGGGATTTCGGGGGCTTCTGGCGTTACAGCTCGCAAGATTGACGTGGTGGTTCCGTGTCTCATGCCTCGGCATATTCCGAATATTGTGGAGGAAAGTGCATGTGTGGGCGCCCATACCATCTGGTTTCAGGAAAAAAACTGGACGCCGGAATTTCAGGAACAAGCTGAGGGAAAGGGGCTGACTGTTGTACGGGGGTGTATGTTGAAACATCGTCAGTTTAAAGGGATAGGAAAATTTTTGCATCCATGCTATTGGCATGGCCTGGGGTGTGCCAAGGCTGTGAGGTGAAGGGATAAAGAATAAAGGGGAAAGGGATAAATAAGACATTTTTCCACAAACAATGGCAAGCATCCCACAAAATGTGGTATGATAATAAAAGAAATCCTGCCGACAGGTGATAGTAATCCCCGGATTCAGTATGGGGGTTTTAGAAAGATGCCCCGGAAACTCAGGGCCAGTATAAGATAAAATCAGCTTGGCACACTAAAAGGGAGAATAATTCATAAGGAATGTTAAGCGATGATGAAGTCTTGGCAGGAGTATTTGGAGGAGATGATGGTGCGGGAAATGAGATCCTATGAGGAGGAGAGGCTGTGTGCAATAATGATTTCTGAGGCTGCGAAGAAGATGTTGAGTGAGGAGGGATTGAAGTGAGGTACATAATACGATTAAGAAGGAAGGGGTTCTATGAATAAGCTGAAAATAGATGATGTGGATGTCAACGGAAAGCGGGTGCTTGTCCGTGTGGATTTCAATGTTCCGATGAATGAGAAGGGAGATATTACTGATGAGACTCGTATCCGGGCAGCGTTGCCGTCGATTCGTTTTTTGATGGAGCGTGGGGCCAAAGTGATTCTGGCATCTCATTTGGGGAGGCCCAAAGGGGAGGTTAACGCGCGGTATTCCCTGACTCCGGTGGGGCAGAAGCTCAGTGAGCTGCTGAATGTTCCGGTGGCGATGGCGAAGGATTGTGTGGGGGAAGAGGTGAGACAGCAAGCCCACCGATTAAAGGATGGAGAGGTTCTCCTGTTGGAGAACTTGCGTTTTCACGCTGCGGAGGAGGCCAATGATCCGGAGTTTGCCAGGGGGTTGGCGGCGCTGGCTGAACTTTTTGTCAATGATGCTTTTGGCACAGCCCACCGCGCGCATGCGTCTACGGCGGGTGTGGCAGCCTATATTCCGGCGGTGGCGGGTTTTTTGATGAGCCGTGAGGTTGAGATTATGGGGCAGGCCCTGAAGAGTCCCCAGCGGCCTTTTGTGGCGATTATTGGAGGTGCTAAGGTCAGCGACAAGATTGATGTGATTCGCAGCTTGTTGGATAAGGTGAACACGCTGATTATTGGGGGCGGTATGGCAAACACGTTCTTGAAGGCGCAGAATTATAGCGTGGGGAAGTCGCTGTGTGAGACGGAGAAGGTTGGCCTGGCCCGGGAGCTCTTGGAGTTGGCCCAAAGGAACACTGTGACTCTGCTCTTGCCTCAGGATGTGGTGGTGGCTAAGGAGTTTCGCAATGAGGCGGCTTTTCGGGTGGTTTCGGTATCGGATATTGCTCAGGATGATCAGGCCTTGGATATCGGTCCCGCCAGTGTGGCGGCTTTTGCCGAGGCTGTGGCGGGGGCGGGGACTGTGATTTGGAATGGGCCTATGGGGGTATTTGAAATGCCGAATTTTGCCGGGGGCACACGGGGGGTGGCGCAGGCTGTGGCACAGTGTTCGGGGGTGACCATTATCGGGGGAGGAGATTCGGTGGCGGCTGTCGAAAATATGGGGCTGGCGTCGTCGATGACCCACATTTCGACAGGGGGCGGCGCGTCTCTGGAGTTTTTAGAAGGGAAGGTTTTGCCAGGGGTTCAGGTATTGCAAGATAAGAGTAACATGAACACAGGAGAATAAGTGAGGAGGCTTCTATTGTGGAGAGAAAGATATTAATTGTTGGAAATTGGAAGATGAACAAAGATGTTTCTGAAGCGGTGGTGTTCGCCAAGGAGTTTTATCCGGAGCCGGGGGGGTTTGGAGATGTAGATGTGGCTGTATGTCCGCCTTTTACGGCGATGGCGGCGTTGAAGGAGGCTTTTACCAACACGGGGATTATGTTGGGAGCGCAAAATGTATTTTATGAGGACCGCGGGGCTTTTACAGGGGAGGTTTCCCCAAGCATGCTCAAGGATTTGGGGTGCAAATTTGTCATCATCGGGCATTCGGAACGGCGCGAGCATATGAAAGAAACGGATAAGGAGATTGGCCGAAAAGTGATGGTGGCGCTGAAGCATAGGCTGACGCCGATTTTGTGTGTGGGAGAGGATCTGAAGCAGCGCGAGATGGGCAGGGCAGTGGGGTTTGTGCGTGTCCAGGTGGATAAGGCTCTTGTGGATCTGAGCTCGGAGGAAATGGGCCGGGTGGTGATTGCCTACGAACCGGTCTGGGCGATCGGGACGGGTAGGACGCCTACCAGCGGTCAAGTTGAGGAAATGTGTCAGGCGATCCGGGCGACTGTGGCGGGTATGGCCGGGGCGGTGGCTCAGGGGATGCGTATTCTTTATGGAGGCAGTGTGCAGAAGGAAAATATTGCCCAGTTTGTACAAGAACCTAATATTGATGGGGCTCTGGTGGGCGGAGCGAGTTTGCGGGCTGCTGATTTTAGAGAGTTAATTGCGCAAGCGCAGGTGAGGTGACATCATGTCTAACACTGTTCTGGATTCAGCGAATCTGGATCTGGCGCCGACCAGTGAGATTCTGGTTTCGGAGAGTCAAGTTATGGTCTCGGCGGCTCAGGATTTGCCTCCGGCTCCTTTGCTATTGGTGATTCTTGATGGGATGGGCTACAGCGCTGACCGGGAAGGTAATGCGGTGCTGGGAGCGCACATGCCTTGTCTGGATCGCTTGGTCGGGGATTACCCTAAAACGCTTCTTAAGGCGTCAGGCTTGGCTGTGGGGCTGCCTGAGGGGCAGATGGGGAATTCGGAAGTGGGACATTTGAATATGGGAGCGGGTCGCGTGGTGTATCAGGAGTTGACTCGTATTTCGAAGGCGATTGAGGAGAGAACGTTTTTTGCGAACCCGGTGCTTGTGAACACGATGCGGGATGTGACGGCCCGGGGAGCGTCTCTCCATTTGTTGGGGCTGCTGTCAGATGGCGGGGTTCATTCTCATATAGATCATCTTTTTGCATTGTTGGATATGGCTGTGGCTCAGGGGGTACATGATATTTTTGTCCATGTTGTTTTGGATGGGCGGGATGTGCTGCCGCAGAGTGCCAGGCGTTATATTGTTCAGTTGGAACAGAAGCTGGAGGAGCTGGGCCGGGGCAGGATTGCGACGGTGTGCGGACGCTATTATGCCATGGACCGGGACAAGCGCTGGGACCGTGTGGAGAAGGCTTATGAGGCGCTGACGGCGGGGGCAGGATGGCTGGATGAGGGATGGCAGGCGCCGTCGGCTCTGGCGGCTTTGGAGAAGTCCTATGATCTTAAGATTAGTGATGAGTTTGTGGAACCGTCTGTCGTGGTGGATGAGCAGGGGAATCCGGTGGGAAGGATTCGGGATCAGGATGCTGTGATTTTCTTTAATTTTCGGGCGGACCGGGCCCGGGAGTTGACTCGGGCTTTTACAGATGAGAATTTTGAGGGGTTTGAGAGTGAAGGGCGCCCGAAGGTGTCTTTTGTCTGCCTCACTCAATATGATGCGCTGTATACATGTCCTGTGGCGTTTCCGCCGCAGAATCTGGAGAATACATTGGGACAGGTGTTGGCGGAAAATGGGATTAAGCAGCTGCGTATTGCGGAAACGGAGAAGTATGCTCATGTGACGTTCTTTTTTAATGGGGGCCGGGAGGAGCCGGAGGAGTTTGAGGAGCGCTGCCTGATTCCGTCGCCGTCGGTGGCGACGTATAACCTGAAACCGGAGATGAGCGCCCATGAAGTGACGAATGAGGTGCTGAGAAGAATGGAGGAGGGCGCCTATGGCGTGATTGTTCTCAATTTTGCGAATCCGGATATGGTGGGGCATACTGGTTATTTTGACGCGACGGTGCATGCGATGGAAATGGTGGATAGCTGCGTGGAGCGTATTGCCCAGGTCATGGAGGCCCGGGGCGGGACGCTGATTGTGACGGCGGATCATGGCAATGCGGAGAGGATGTATGATGAGGAGGCGGGGGCGTCTTTTACTGCTCATACGTCGAATAAGGTGCCTTTTGTTTTGGTGGATGATTTTTATAAGGGGCGGGAGCTGCGCAGTGGCGGGTCTTTGGCGGATATTGCGCCGACGATTCTTGATATACTGGGAATGGAGATTCCTGGGGAAATGACGGGGAAGACGCTGTTGGTTCCGGTGAGTAAGACGGGACAGAAGATGGCGGTTGATAATTAGTACTTTATGAATACTGAATACTTGCGGTCGGAGACCGCGTTAGGAGGGAGTTACTTATGAGTTTGATTGAGCAGATTTATGCAAGGGAAATTCTGGACTCTCGCGGAAATCCTACGGTTGAAGTGGATGTGATGCTGGAGGATGGGGCCATGGGCCGGGCGGCTGTGCCGTCTGGAGCTTCTACGGGGGCTTTTGAGGCGGTTGAACTGCGCGACGGAGATGAGAGGCGCTATTTGGGCAAAGGGGTTCTGGCGGCGGTGGAAAATGTCAATAGCATCATCGCGCCGGAGCTGGAAGGGGTCAATGTTTTTGATCAGCCGGCTTTAGACCGGTTTCTGATTGAGTTGGACGGGACGCCGAACAAGCAAAAGCTGGGAGCTAATGCTATTCTGGGGGTTTCTCTGGCGGCAGCGAAGGCGGCGGCGGAGTCTTTGGGGCTGTCTTTGTTCCAGTACATTGGGGGCTGTAATGCTAAGGAATTGCCGGTGCCGATGATGAATATTTTGAATGGCGGCCAGCATGCGGATAACAATGTGGATATCCAGGAATTTATGATTATGCCTGTGGGCGTGGAGAGTTTTGTCGAGGCGATGCGTGTGGGCGCGGAGATTTACCATACGCTGAAGGGTGTACTTAAAGGGAAAGGGATGAGCACGGCGATTGGGGATGAAGGGGGCTTTGCGCCGAACTTGAATTCCAACAGAGAGGCTTTGGATGTTATTGTTGAGGCTATTGAGAAAGCGGGCTACAGGCCGGGAGAGGATGTTTTTTTGGCTTTGGATGTGGCGGCTACGGAGATGTATGAGAATGGGGTTTATTCGTTGGCGAGGGAAGGTTTGACCAAGACGACGGCGGAGATGATTGCCTACTATGAGGAGCTGATCCAGGCGTATCCGATTCGGTCTATTGAAGATGGACTGGCTGAGGATGATTGGCAGGGGTGGGCTGAGATGACGGAACGTTTGGGAGGCAGGATTCAGTTGGTCGGGGATGATTTGTTTGTGACGAATCCGGCGCGGCTGGCTCAGGGGATCGCTCAGGGATGCGCGAATTCGATTCTGATTAAATTGAATCAGATTGGGACGCTGACGGAGACTTTGGATGCGATTGAGATGGCGAAGCGGGCCGGATATACGACGGTGATTTCTCACCGCTCCGGGGAGACGGAGGATGCGACTTTGTCTCATGTGGCGGTGGCGGTTAACGCGGGGCAGTTGAAGACGGGGGCTCCGGCGCGTACGGATCGCTTGGCTAAGTATAATGAACTGCTGCGTATTGAGGAAGAGCTGGAGGTGTCACGGGTTTTTAAGGGGCGCGGGGTGCTGAAGGCGGGAGGATGAACGGATAGGAAGGGCATGGCATAGAGACGTGAAATAGAAGACTTGAGAGGGCAGGGGGGATCGCCCCTTGCTTCTTTTTTGGCTGTTTCAGTCCATAAAATTTTCCTCATTGTTGTTCCAGTGATTTTCTGATGTCTTCTGAAGTATGTAACCTTCCCTTTGTAATATCTTCTGTAGCTTTATTGTGTTTGTCTAATATGAATAATTGGTACATAATTTCATCTAAGGATACATTGTCAGCCATATTAGAGATGAGTTTCAAAGCTTCTTCCTTTACCATAAAACATTCCTCCTAATAATTGAAAGCAACATAATATATCTGGGCTGTCGCAAATTATACACATAAACAATTAACTATATAAAGAATATATATCCATAAGAGAGGTTTATTTTGTCACAGATCGCGAATTTTAGTACATATTATTGGCTTAATGTAATTTAAATCAAGATAAAAAGGTAATGGTTATTTGAGCGCGTCGTAATTCTTACAAGCGAGCCTGCCAAGTTCCTTGAATATCTCATCCGCTTCTTCTTCCGCGATTGACACTGACTTCATGCCAGCTATACTGATGTTCAAAAAAATATCTTTATATCCGACATAAAGGCTCTTACCCATACTTTCGATAAACGCCGCCCAATCTCCTACTCCTTCCACCTCTTCAGAGATAATAAAATCGGGAGTATCAAGGTCTCTTTTTATGCCTTTGATGTAAGATTCATTATAGTTGACTGTAACTACCAGTACAAGAAAAGCATCACCACTATATGTGGTAGTGAAGCCCGGGAGTGATTTGGAGGGTAAATCTAGTTTTGATTCATTAGTTTTTTTGTCTATACTGACTTCAAGGCTTTCATGAACTATACGCCTCGCGTCTTCCAAAGGGATAAGCTGAGACGATTTGATGAAGTCAGCATCCTGTTCTGAGGAAGTATTTGTATCGTTTGTGCTGTCTGAACTGCTGTTATCCGAAACAGATGTGGTGCTACTGTCGCCACCGCAAGCGATGAGCATGGAAAGCGCGAGTACTATTGCAAGCATCAGTGCAAGCTTCTTCATTTTGGTTATCCTCCCGTTAGGGACTGGCTTGCCAGCCCCTTATTTAGTGATTTACTACACAAGGTGCATAAAAGCGCATTCGGGTCTTATGTTTCCGAAACTGTCATAACCTCCATTGCAACACCCCTATCATGGCGCAAACTAAACCTACACGGACAATGCTGAACTGTAAAGTATTATATTATACATTATACCGCGTTTCGGATGAATAGCAACACAATTTATTAAGACAAAACAAACGAAATGTGTTATTATTATAGAGCAAATCAAAAAATGCACAAAGTAGGGGGTAGTCGTGTTCGATACAGAAAAGCATGTATACAGCAGACCAACCATTCACAGCAGATCAAGAGTTCACACCATACCAACAACTCACAGCAGATCAAAAGTTCACACCATACCGCAACGTCCTCACTCACAACCCTGTCACAGAGAACAAGGAACATATAACGAAAATAATCACAATGACGGGTGGGCGCGTATACCTTCACAGAACCTAAAGAAAACCTTGCTCAAGCCGACGCAGTCGCTCAAGCCAACGCAGTCGCTCAAGCCGAAACAGTTACTCGAGTCAACACAACCACTCAAGCCAACACACCCACTCGAGTCGCCGCATTCACTCAGGTCAACACAGCCACCTGTTGCAAGCAAAAAGCGACAGGTTCTGATTATTGGCTTTTCCGTGGCTATGACATTAGTTTTTTGGGCGTGTATGGTGACTATGTTTGTGTTTGCCGGTTCCCTCAATGACAAATATGGGATCAGCATCAATGGGCAGGCAGACATTGTCTTAGCCGACAAAACAGAAGCCCAAGCTGTGCTGGATGAATTAACAGAATATTATACCGATCTCGCTGACAGTGATGTGCTCAGTGTTTCCTCGGTTACTTACGAAGAAGACGTTGAGGTTATTAAGACAAGGGTTCCCGCCTCAGAGATTCAGAATAAAGATGAGGCTAAGCAAGCTCTGATTGACGGACAACATCTCAATGTGATTATAGAAGGAGTCTGCAAGGGTACCGAAGATATCGACTTTCCAACGGAAACGAAAAAAGACGACACTATTCCCTTAGACACCGTCGAGACTCAACAGGAGGGGGCAAAAGGATCTAAGGATGTCACGTACGGCTTTACTTTAAAAAATGGGGATTTTATTGAAAAAACCATCCTTGAGGAAACTGTCATAAAAGACCCTGTTCCCGAAATTATTCTGCAAGGAACTAAACCCGCGTTTGTGTCTGCTTCCGGCCAAAATTTGGGCAAAAGCGATATGGAAATGCTCGAATACATCATCAAGCGCGAGAGCGGCGGAAATGTACATGCCACAAATGGAAAATATAAAGGAATAGGCCAGCTGCAGGAGAGTCACTATCAAACGTATGTCGGGATGAGCTACGAGGAGACGCTCCAACAGCCGGATCCTTACGCCGTACAGCTCGAAGCCATGCTTGGATATATCAATGGACGATATAGCTCGGTTCAGGCCGCGTATAATTTCTGGGTAAAAAACGGCTGGTATTGATGTAAACACACATACACACACACATACACATACACATACACATACACAAAAACACAAAAACTGGAAAATTTGACAAGTCCCTGCCTTAAGGTATATACTATTTCAATGGGACTTCGCTTTGACGATTTTGAATTATGCGATAGAATGGTGTCAATCAAAATAGATGGAATCAAATCTATGGCAATTGTAATGTGCGATGGGGTTATAGAGGTCCCTTAAAATGTGAGACAAAAAACAAAAAAGCAGAAAGGGCATTATGGAGAACACAAAATTGAACAACACTTTAGAAAACGTGGATTTTTCGACACTGGGAATTTCCGAGGACATTTTGCGAGCCTTGGATGACATGGATTTTGAGGAAGCGACGAAGATCCAAGCGGGAAGCATTCCCCTCATGCTGGAGGGCAAGGATATTATTGGGTATTCCCAGACAGGGACGGGAAAAACAGCGGCTTTCGGAATTCCGGCCATTGAAGCTATTGACCGGAAAACCCGCAGCAAGAACCCTCAGGTTCTCGTGCTGTGTCCAACCCGGGAGCTGGCGATGCAGGCCTGCGAAGAGATGAACCGCTTTGCCAAATACAGGCGTGGTATCCGCATTGTCGCTATTTACGGCGGCCAGGCGATTGAGCGCCAGTTTCGGCTCCTGGACTATGGAGCCCATATTGTGATTGGAACGCCTGGGCGCGTTATGGATCATATGCGGCGCAACACCCTCAAGCTCCATGAGCTCAAGATGGTGGTTTTGGATGAAGCTGACGAAATGCTCAACATGGGATTTCGGGAGGACGTAGAAACCATTTTGGAGAGCGTACCCAAGGAGCGCCAGACAGCGCTTTTCTCAGCGACGATGCCGCCGGCCATTGTGGCGATTACTCACCACTACCAGAAAAACCCGGAAATGATCAAGGTGGTACGTCAGCAGCTGACGGTTCCCAGCATTGAACAGTACTACTATGAGGTGCCTTTCGGCGGAAAAGCTGATGCCATGTGCCGCCTCCTCGAATCCCACACCCCTAAACGCTCTATGATCTTTTGCAACACGAAGCGTCAGGTGGATGAGCTCGTCTCGGAACTCCAGATGCGCGGCTATTTGGTGGCGGGTCTGCACGGCGATATGCGCCAGACAGCGCGAACTCAGGTTATGAACAGTTTTAAGAGAGGGATCGTGGCTATTTTGGTGGCCACGGATGTGGCGGCCCGGGGCATCGATGTGGATGATGTGGAGGCGGTTTTTAATTACGATATTCCTACCGACGTAGAATATTATGTGCACAGGATTGGCAGGACAGGCCGGGCAGGTAAAAATGGGCGCGCTTTTACGCTGACTGTGGGGCGTAAACAAATGTACGAACTGCGCAATATTCAGAACTTTACTAAGGCGAGAATTCAGAGAAAATCTCTGCCATCGGGCCGTGACATCGAAGCGAATCGTGAGAGGCGGCTGTTTGAGGATATCCGCAGTGAGCTCACGTCGCCAACTCTGCTTGAGGACGCCCGTATGGTGGATCAGCTGATACAGGATGGGTTTACCTCAGTAGAAGTGGCCTGTGCTCTGATGAACATGGTGTCGGCCTCCCGCCGGCAAGCCAGGAAGCCTTTGAAATATGAGGTTTCCTATGACCAGCAAGGCTCTTTCCAAGGGGGCGGCAGCGAACAGGGCGCGAAAAATGCGAGAAAAATACCTTCTGGGTCGGACGCTTCTGGCCCGAACATGTGGATGGGGCCGAAGAGACGTGAGGATATGGTACGCCTGGCCCTCAATGTGGGCAGTTCTCATAAAGTGAGCGCCAGTCATATTGTCGGGGCCATTGCCGGCGAAACAGGACTGTCGGGAAAATCAATTGGGAAAATCTCTGTCACTGAGAAAAGATCTTTCGTCGATGTCCCTCGCCAGCATGTGAGCTTGGTGCTGACGTCCATGAAAGACTGCAAAATTCGCGGCGTTAGGACACGGATCTGTGAAGCTGATTCCCGCTTACAGCTGGCGTTCGATGGGTGAAGTGTTAAATTGTGTTGAATTGTTCTTGATTCTTGCGCACTTCGATGAGCTGTGATAGAATGAATCTGTTCTTTTGGAGTGCGTATTTATCGGGGTAATTTAACAAAACCTATCTGAGGAGAGGGGTGAATGAAACTATGGGGATTATGGAGATTATTTGTGTGGTTCTTCTTTCGATTGCTTCCCTCGGCTTGATTGCAACGGTGTTGCTGCAATCCGGAAAGTCCGCGGGGTTGGGCAGTATTGCCGGAGCAGGCGAACAGCTCTTTGGCAGCAAGAAAGCTAAGGGGATGGACGCTTTTTTATCGAAGCTGAGTATTGTGTGTGCTGTTCTCTTTCTGGTGAGTGCCTTGGGGTTGAGCTATTTTGCAGCAAGAGCGTCGGGCGCCTGAGTATGGGTGAACATATTCGTATGAGGAAGAAAGACACACGGGGATTTTGACGGATATCCAAGGACTGACGGCGCTTAGGGGTTCTTTATTCTTCGCCAATCCCTAAGACGTCGGCTTTTGGTTTAGGATGAGAACATAAGGACATTCTATGATGTTTAGGAGGTTGGTTAGGGTATGGGTTTGGATTATGCGAGCATATCTTTCGAAGGTATTCCCTTTTGGGGAATAGCAGCCGGTGTGGTGGGCCTGCTGGTGGCGGTCTATTTCGTGTTCAGCGTTCTTAAGGAAAACGCCGGGAACAAAAAGATGCAGGAGATTTCCAAAGCGATTCAGGAAGGGGCTATGGCTTATCTGAATCGTCAGTACCGGACACTGATTCCTTTTGTTGTTGTTATTTTTGCGGCGTTGCTGCTTATGAAAGCCGGGACGGCCGGGCCGGATGGATCTATGGCGGAGGCCTGGTCAGGAGCGCGGTGGCTGTTAGGGTTTCAAACGGCGATTTCGTTTCTCGTGGGAGCGGTGTTGTCGGCGGTGGCCGGTTATGTGGGGATGAGCATCACAACCCGCGCCAATTGTCGTACGACGGAGGCGGCGCGGACAAGCTTGAATAAGGCTCTGGGGATTTCTTTCCGGGGCGGGGCTGTTATGGGGTTGGCTGTTGCGGCCTTGGGGCTCCTTGGTGTGGCAGGCTTATTTATCATTTTCGGGGATGCGGAAACTATCAATTCCTTTGCTTTTGGCGCCAGCGCCATTGCGTTGTTTGCCCGTGTGGGCGGCGGGATTTACACCAAAGCAGCCGATGTGGGAGCGGATCTTGTGGGGAAGGTTGAGGCGGGTATTCCTGAGGATGACCCGCGCAATCCGGCTGTGATCGCCGACAATGTGGGGGACAATGTGGGAGATACTGCCGGGATGGGGGCAGACCTGTTTGAGTCTTATGCGGCTACGGCCATCGCGGGAATGTTGATTGGATATACGATTTTTCAAGACCATTGGCAGGGCGCGGGCCTGTTCATTATGATAGGGGTTGCCGGGCTTCTCAGTTCTATTGTTTCTTGTTTTCTGGTGCGGACAGGGGAGAAAGCGAATCCGCAAATGGCTCTCAACAAAGGCCTTTGGGGAACAAATATTTTAACGGCTCTTGCTTCCTTGGGTCTTGTTTTTTGGATGCTGCCTCCAGATGGACAGGTGGTTCCGGGCTCAGACCTGGTTCTGACGCCTGTGCGGGTCTTTATTGCTGTCTTGTGCGGTCTGGCAGTTAATATTTTGATCGGACTCATTACCGAACACTTTACGTCGAATAAAAGGGGGCCGACACAATCTATTGTTAAGGCATCGGAAACGGGTGCGGCCACCAATATTATTACGGGTTTGTCTGTGGGGCTGAAGAGTACGGCTCTTCCGGTACTGACAATTTGTGCCGCTACGTTTGGCGCCTATCAAGCTGCCGGTATCTATGGTATCGCGATTGCGGCTATGGCGATGCTGTCTACGGCGGGGATTATTGTGGCTATTGATTCTTTCGGGCCGGTGGCTGATAATGCCGGAGGTATTGCGGAAATGGCTGAGCTGGAGCCCGAGGTTCGCAAAACTACGGACAAACTGGATGCTGTGGGCAACACCACGGCGGCGGTGGCTAAGGGCTTTGCGATTGGATCGGCGGCGATAACAGCCCTGGCGTTGTTTCACGCTTTTGCCACATTGTCGGGATTGGAGAGTATCGATATTCTCATGCCCAAGACGATTATTGGGGTGTTTATTGGCGCGGCGCTGCCTTTCCTGTTTTGTGCCTTTTGCATGCAGGCTGTCAGCAGAGCTGCCTTCAAGATGATTGGCGAAGTGCGCCGCCAGTTCCGGGAAATAACCGGACTTATGGAAGGGAAGGCGAAGCCTGACTATGCGGCTTGTGTGGATATTTCTACACGGGCGGCTATTCGTGAGATGATTATTCCGGGGCTTCTGGCGGTGGGAACGCCTATTGCGGTGGGCTTTCTCCTGGGCAAGATGGCTTTGGCGGGTATGCTGGCCGGCGGGACTGTGGCCGGGTTCCTGATGGCGATTTTCATGGCGAATTCCGGCGGGGCATGGGATAATGCCAAAAAGTATATTGAAGAAGGGAATCTGGGTGGAAAGGGCACGGATACCCACGCGGCTGCGGTTATTGGCGATACTGTCGGTGATCCCTGTAAGGATACGGCAGGGCCGTCGCTGAACGCGCTCATCAAGGTCATGGGGACGATTTCGCTTATTTTGGCTCCGTTTCTGTTTTTCTAATGCGGGCTACGACGGCAAGTATCCCATATCCCATCTGCATACACCAAAAACGGCGGCAAACCATGCCGCCGTTTTTGGTGTATGCAGATAGGATTGTATACGGGATGAAACGTGATGTCCCCGTCACTTCACATAAGCCCGTAAGCCTGCAGTTCCTGTTTCAGAAATTCCAAATGAGGTTCACTGATGTCCACAAGAGGCATACGGCAGGAACCGACATCTTTGCCGAGGAGGTTCATGGCGGCTTTTAAGGGAATGGGGTTCACCTCGGTGAACAGAGATTTGATAAGGTTTAATGTGCCCAGCTGAATTTTCCTTGCTGACTCAATGTCTCCGGCGAAGAAGTGAGCTGCGAGATCATGGACGTCCTTGGGAATGATGTTGCCCATGGTGGAGATAACTCCTTTGCCTCCGAGAGCGAGCATGGGTAAGATGATGTTGTCGTCTCCGGAGTACACGGTAAAATCTTCGGCGCATGCGTTGATCACATCTCCGACCTGAGAGAGGTTGCACTCTTTCATAGCGGTAATATTTTCGATGGCGGAGAGAGCTTTCAAGGTGGAGGGATCAATGTTGAGATTGGTTCGGGAAGGGACATTGTAAATGACAATGGGGATGCGGATATTCTGAGCTATCTGCTTAAAATGCTCGTAAAGTCCTTTTTGTGTTGTTTTGTTGTAATAAGGGGTCACCGAAAGAATCGCATCGGCTCCGGCGGCCTCGGCGGCTTGGGAGAGTTTAATGGCATGACGGGTATCGTTGCTTCCGGCGCCGGCAATGACGGGGACGCGCTTGTTGATTTTGTCTACAGCGAACTTAATCACAGCGATATGTTCGTCGTCATGCATTGTTGAGGCTTCGCCGGTGGTGCCGCATATCACAAGGGCGTCGGTTTGGTTTTGGATTTGGAACTCTATCAGTTCCGCCAACTTATTGTATTCAACACCGTCCTTGGTAAAGGGTGTTACAAGAGCAACAGCGGAGCCGATAAATAAAGGTTTTCTTGTCATGAGGGTAATCTCCTTTCACCTATAGAGTCATCATACTGCTGAAAGAGACGATCAGCTTGTCATAAACTGTATACCTTCAAGATACCACACAGCGAAGAGAAAATCAAAGAAGAGCCTCTCTCCAGAGAGCAAGTTTTTGAGCAAAAGATAAGCTTGCGTGTGCGGGGCTGGTGGACGGCATAAGATGATAAATTTTTCCGCCAGTTAATCCGTGCTGACGGGAGAAGAGGTCATGGGCTTTGCGCCCGTTGAACAGAATTTTTCTTATATTCGGATATGTGGCAAAAAAGGTGTCAAAAGGCTGAATCTCCACGGAGTGTACGGCGCTGTCCAGGCTGCCTGTTCGCCTGCAGGCAGCGATGACATCCCAAAGGGCCAGACCTTGGGACAGCAAGAAAGACAGGCGTTCCTGGTAAGGGGGCAGAGGGCTGCCCAGGGGCCAAGACGGCTGGGCAGCAGGAACCAGAGGCGGGGGTTCGCAAGTTTCTTCCGCCCATACGGCATAGAGAATGGACCAAAAGGCGTTGCGCGGGTGAGCATAGTATTCGTGAGCCCGCAATGAAGCTTCGCCGGGGATTGAGCCGAGAATAAGAATTTGACTCTCTGCGGAAACGACAGGATCAAATGAAGTGATGCGTGAAGCTGCTTCAGGGGAAAGATCTCCGTTGGGTGTGCCGGGGAGGGGCTCTTGTGTTTCTGATATTTTCATAATCCTAAGGGGTTATCCCAGCTTCTGACCGCACCCGCCGCAGAATCTGGTGCCGGGCGGGTTATCAGCCCCGCAGCCGGAACATTGGGAGGTCGGCGCCGGGGCAGCTTGCTGCAGATTCTGGCCGCAGGTGTTGCAGAAGCGGACGGATTGTGAATTTTTTGTGCCGCACTGGGGGCATTCTTTCAGTTCCATGCTGGAGCCGCAGTTGTTGCAGAACTTCCCGGTTCCCGCCGGTTTACCACAGGAGGGGCATAGGGTGGTTTTGCGTTCGATTTCGCCCTGCCATACGGTGGCGGCTGCGGCAGCGTCGGAGATATTGCGCTTCATGGCTTGGGCGTGGGCTTGAGCCACATAGACTTCCTGCCGGGGGGCGCAGTTGGTGCAAAGTCCGGCGTCTTCGTTTAAGCACTGGTCGCAAACATACTTATTGCAGTTGGGACAGCGGTGAAAATGCTGCTGGGCTTCGTTCTGGGCGCGGTCAAAAGCTTTCTCATGTTCTTTTTGCCACTCGGGGCTTCTGCTTTCAAAGTGACCGGACAGGAGTGTACCGCCGCGTTCTACGGAATGGCCGATGCTGCGCGCTTGACCGCCCAAGAAGCTTCCGGCGATGCCGATGCCTCGGCTCAACAGCTGGCTGCCCTTCTTTTTTTTATAGGTTGTGGAGGCAATGAAGCTGGATTTGTACCCGTCGTTGCAGTTGTCGCAGAAAAAGGTGAATTGGAATCCTGCTTCTGAAGACTCATCGCGGGAGTTGCGTGTGAAGGCACGAAGCATGGTTTTACCCTCCTATATTTTTGTTTATTTTTTTGCCGCAGTCTGTACAGTACATGTTTTCAAAGAACTGTAGATTGCCGCAGCGGGAGTCAGTGCAGTGAACCATGAGGCCCTGGCCGCAGAAGTCGCATCGCTCGCCTGTGAAGGTCATGTTTTTGCAAGTGGGGCAGGGAACGTAAAGGGTGCGCCTGCACCCGGAGCAAACTTGTTGTCCTTTTTGTATTGTCCGCAGGCAGGTGGGGCAGCGGTAGCCGTAAGGGCTAAGGCTGTGACATTGAGGGCAAATGCGGCTGTCCCGCTCAATCATGGCGCCGCAATGGAGACACGGTTGTTTGTAGGTTGCCATGGGGTATCCCCTTTCTTTTCTTTAGAGTCATCTGTGTGGCGGTTCATGCGTTTGGTCTTTTTTTATCTAAAGGTTTTATCTAAGGAGTGAAATTTTTCCGATGACAGGAAGGGGCCGGCGTTTTCCTGTGGCGGCGTTGTAGATGCCTGCTGCGATCATGGAGAGGAGCGCCGCTAAGCATATGAGGATCAGGAGAAGAAGTTCCAAGAGTCCTGACAGGGTTAACGCAGCAGGGGTACAGATCATCCCCAAAACGATGAGGGAAAGAGAGAGCAGTATGCCTTGGTTGGTGTGGTATTTTACAAAGGAAGATGTTTTGTGGTTTCCTGTCATCAGGACAAATAAAAAGAGAAAGGGGATATAAGAAAGTATGGCCATGGTTCGTCCGTCTTGTGTGTCCTGGATGTCGTCCAGGGTGGGGGTGCGGGGAACAAGGGGCGGCTGGTATACGGGAGGGGTTTTGACGGAGTGTTTCAAGTCCTGTTGCTGCTCGCTGTTGGGGTGTTTGCAGGAGGGACAAAGGGTCAATGGGTCTGTGAGGTGTACTCCGCAATTTCTACAAAAAGCCATGGTTTTCATACTCCTTTTTTGGGGCGCTCGTTATCGGGTCTTTCTCAGTAAATTATATCAGATGAGGCCCTGCTTTCGCAATGAGTAATGAGGGGAGTGTCGGAGCTGTTGGATCCGAATTTCTTGACGAATACAAAAAATCTATGGTAACATCGTTCTTATAGATGTTGAACATCGGCGGAGGCGACACTCCTTACCGATGTTTTTATGAGGTTTTTGGAGAGGAATATGAACCAACCAACACTGGCAATTATCGGTCTGGGGCTGATGGGGGGATCTCTGGCTTTCGCGCTGCAGGGTTTTCGCGAGTGCAAGGTTATTGGCTTTGATGTCCAAAAGGAGACTGCTGATCAGGCTCTGGCGGCGGGAGCTATCCAAGAGACCGCGGCATCATTGGAAGAGGCTGTGTCCCAAGCGGATATAGTTCTGTTTTGTACGGCTCCGGCACAGCTGATACAGGATCTTCCCCGGGCTCAGCCTTGCTTGAAGAAGGGATCGGTTGTAACTGATATCTGTGGGGTGAAGAAGGATATTATGGCTTGGGTCGAACGCTGTCTGAGGCCCGATGTCAGCTATGTCGGCATCCATCCTATGGCGGGCAAGGAGATAGGAGGATTTGTCAATGCTGATCCGGATCTTTTTCAGGGGGCGGGTTTTATCTTGATTCAGCCGGAGGGAGGGAACCCTGAGGCGTTTCAGATGGTTTGGGACATGGTTTCTTATGTGGGGGCGGGGCGCATTGTGGTGAACCCGGTGGAGGTTCATGACAATATTATCGCTTATACCAGTGATCTAATGCATATCGCGGCAACGGGCCTGTGCAGAAGATTTTCTCCTGATATGACGATGGCTCATACGGCGGGGGCTTTTCGCGATTGTACCAGGATTGCCGCTATTGATCCGGCTTTGTGGACGGATTTATTTATGAGCAACAGGGACAATATCCTTTTTTATTTGGCGGGGTATATTGAGGATTTGTGTGTGTTTCAAAAGGCTTTGGAGGATGGGGATACGGAGATGCTGTATAAGTTCTTAGACCAGGCGAGCCGGAACAAGAAGGAAATGATGAAGTTATGAGGGAACTGCGTGTGACGCTTCCGGGGAATGCTCCTGAACGAGAGTCCCCTATTGTGATTGGTGATGGTATTCTCAAAGAGTCTGTGTCTTATCTCCGGGATGTCTGCCCCAGCCGGCGGGTAGCTGTGATATCGGATGATAAGGTGTGGTCTTTGTATGGGGATGTTTTAGATAATGTGTTACGCGAGTGTGGAATTGACTTTATATCTGTGGTGGTTCCTGAGGGGGAAAAGAGCAAGTCCTTGGGGTGTCTGGAATCTTTGTATAATGAGTTTTGCCGGTTTCGGCTGCGCCGCAACGATGGAGTCATGGCTTTTGGTGGTGGGGTCATTGGAGATTTGGCGGGATTTGCCGCGGCGACATATATGCGGGGGGTTTCTTTTATTCAGATCCCTACCACGTTAATGGCTCAGGTAGACTCCAGCGTGGGGGGGAAGGTGGCTGTGAATTTGCCCCAAGGAAAAAATCTGGTGGGCAGTTTTTATCAGCCGGGTTTGGTGATTGCTGATACGTCTTTGCTCGGAACCTTGGATAAGAGGGATTGGGACTCGGGAATGGCGGAGGTGGTTAAATATGCGGCGTTGGGGAATGAACGGCTGAGGGAGATTTTTGGCAGTGCGCAATGGACAAGGAATCATAGCCGTGTGCAATGGAGTCATGTACAATTGGAGGAGATTATATATTTGAGTTGTGCCAGTAAGGCGGCTTTGGTGATGGAGGATGAACGGGATACCGGAGTCAGGGCTTTGTTGAACTTTGGGCATACGTTTGCTCATGCTCTTGAAAAATTTTATGGGTTTGGGCACTACCGGCATGGGGAGGCTGTGGCTAGGGGGATGCTGCTGGCGGCTAAGGTTGGCTGCAGGCTTGGGGTGAGTGAGCCGGGGACTTTTGCCGCGTTGGAGAGGATGCTGGAGAACGCGGGGATTGATCGGCGCGTGACGAAGAATGTGGAGGAAAATGTGATGGACTTTTTGCCGTGGGTTTGTGGGGATAAGAAGAATTTGAGTGAGGATATTTCTTTGGTGTTGTTGAAGAGAATGGGGGAACCGTTGGTGCGGCGGGTTCGATATGAGGAGATTTGCGGGGTGTTTGACTAATGTCGGGAAGAAAACGAAGTCATGAAAGGAAGACAAGAGAACTTAACCTTTTTCCTCAAGGGGTTATCTTTATGCCTCCGTCGAAGAGCGTAACGCACCGGGCTGTTATTTGTGCGGGGTTAACTCAAGGGGAAAGTGTTCTTCGCAATATATCTGAGTCTGAAGATATAGAGGCGACTCTTCGCTGTATGCGAACTCTCGAGGCCCACTGCGTACGCAAGGGGAATGAAGTTGTTATCAGAGGCGGGGGTATGCATCATGCGCAAGGCACAACACATAACACGCAGTCCGAGGGGATGGACACACCCCTGCTGCTGGATTGTGGGGAGTCGGGATCGACTCTGCGGTTTCTTATGCCTTTGGCGGCGTGTTTGGGGCAGCCGGTTTCTTTTACCGGAAATGGACGTCTGATGGAGCGGCCTCTTGAACCATATAGTGACCTTTTTAGGGAGTATGGGGTTGGTGTGGTGAGGCGCTCATCAATAGATATCGCGGCACAGTCGTTAGAACGGGTGACGCTTACGGTGACAGGGCCTTTGCAGGGTGGGGAGTTTCGTCTGCCGGGGCATATCAGTTCGCAGTTTGTTTCTGGATTGCTGCTGGCGCTGCCTCTTTTGTCTCAGGACAGCACTGTTGTCATGACCACACCTTTGGAATCTGCGTCTTATGTGGATATTACTCTGGATGTGATGAGGGCTTTTGGGGTTGAGGTTCGGCATAGGGAGTATCAGGAATTTTTCATCAGGGGGAATCAGTGCTACCAAGCGTGTGATTATACGGTGGAAGGGGATTATTCCCAGGCGGCGTTTTTTTTGGTGGCGGCGGCATTGGGGTGCAATTGTGTCTGTGCGGGGCTGAAGGAGGATTCTTGCCAAGGGGATAGGAGGATTGTTCATATTCTGCGGCAGTGTGGCGCTGATGTCTCTTGGGAAGAGTGTTCATATGCGGCGGATGACTTATCAAGAGAGTGTTCCTCTGAAAAGGGGAAGGGTCTTTGTGTCCGGCCCCGGGAGTTGTCGTGTGTGACAGTAGATATTTCGGATATTCCTGATCTGGCGGCGCCGCTGGCGGTTTTGTTTTCTTTCTGCCGGGGAGAAAGCCGTATTATCAACGGGAGGAGGCTGCGTTACAAGGAGAGTGACCGGCTGACAGCGGTGGCGACGGAGCTGCGCAAGTTGGGGGCGGATATTGAAGAGGGTGAGGATTTCTTAGTGATCCGTGGGGTCGATGCTTTTACGGGCGGCCAAGTGGACAGCTGGGGGGATCACCGTATTGCTATGATGTTGTCGGTGGCGGCGCTGAAGAGCACGGGGCCGGTGTGGCTGACGGGCAGCCAGAGTGTGGCGAAGTCGTATCCGGATTTTTTTGAGGATTTTGGGAAGGTAGCTGCTGAGAAGGTAAAATGATTATCAGGTTGAAAGGCAGGTGATTTAGGATGGGCAGCGTTTGGGGTCACAAGATCAACATTTCTTTGTTTGGAGAGTCCCATGGGGCGGCGATAGGCTGCGTAATTGATGGGTTGCCTTCAGGCTTAGCTATTGATTTTGACGCGGTGGACGCCCAGATGGCGAGGCGGGCGCCGGGGAGAAGTCCGCTGTCGACGTTGCGCAAGGAAACGGATCGTTATGAGGTTTTATCAGGGATCCTCAATGGCAAAACCACGGGGGCGCCTTTGGCGGTGATGATCCGTAATGAGGATACAAAGTCTCAGGACTATAATCCTGATATTCTGCGGCCCGGTCATGCGGATTATACGGCTATGACCAAGTACAAGGGATATGCGGATTACCGGGGGGGCGGGCATTTTTCCGGACGGCTGACGGCGCCTGTTGTTTTTGCGGGGGCTATTGTCAGACAGATTTTGGCTCAACAGGGGATTGTCATAGGGGCAAGGATTTATAGGATTTATGATGTGACGGATGAGGAGACGGCGCCGGATGATGTTCTCGATCTGCTGCCGGATTCTTTTCCGGTGAAAAATCCGGAGGCGAAGGAGAGGATGCAGCAAGCGATTTTGCGGGCCAAGTCTGACGGGGATTCTGTGGGCGGAATTGTGGAATGTGTGGCGATACATGTGCCGGCGGGATTGGGGGATCCGTTTTTCCATTCTATGGAGAGCCGCCTGGCGTCTCTGATGTTTTCGATTCCGGCTGTCAAGGGGGTTGAATTCGGCGATGGGTTCGCTTTGGCTCAGATGACAGGGAGTCAGGCTGGTGATGGACTTTCTTTGCAGGAGGGGAAGATATGTTTTGCCAGCAACCATAACGGAGGAATTAATGGGGGGATTGCTAACGGCCAGCCTTTGGTCTGCCGGGTGGCGGTGAAACCGACTCCAAGTATTCAGAAGATCCAGAAAACGGTCAATGTTATGAAGGGGGAAACGGTTTCTGTGACGGTCAAGGGGCGGCATGATCCGTGTATTGTGCCTAGGGCGCTGCCTGTTGTTGAAGCGATGATGGCTATAGGGGTGTATGATTTTATGTGAGCGATCTGACAAGATATCATCTCATCATGATAAGGAGGAACTGAGATTCATGATTGTTATTTTAAAAAGAGGTACTCAGGAACGAGAAGTGGAGCCGATCTATAAAATGCTGGAGGAGTGCGGTATTATTGCCCAGGAGATTACGGGGGAAACCACACGCATGATTGGCATGGCTGGGGATACGTCGGGGATTTCGGAGGATTCGATTCTCTGTTTTCCCTGCGTAGAGCGCATTATGCGTGTGCAGGAGCCGTACAAGCTGGCGGGACGCAAATTCCACCCAGAGGAGAGTGTTTTTGACATCGGCGGGCAAAAGATAGGAGGGGGGCATTTTGCGGTGATGGCGGGTCCTTGTTCGGTGGAAAGCGAGGAACAGATTCTGGCTATTGCTGCGGCTGTCAAAGATTCGGGGGCTTCTTTCCTGCGGGGCGGGGCGTTTAAGCCGCGCACATCGCCCTATGCTTTCAAGGGATTGGGGTTGGAGGGGCTGGAGCTTTTGGTGATGGCGAAGAGGAAGACGGGGATGCCCATTGTTACGGAAATTATGTCTTCGGAGTATTTGGATGCTTTTGCGGAATTGGCGGATGTGATTCAGATTGGCGCGCGCAATATGCAGAATTTTACGCTGCTGAGTCAAGTGGGAGCTTTGAAGAAGCCTGTTCTGCTCAAGCGGGGGCTGTCTTCTACGATTGAAGAGCTGCTGATGGCTGCGGAGTATATTATGGCGGGAGGATCCAGTGAGGTGATTCTGTGCGAAAGGGGGATTCGCACTTTCGAAACCGCGACCCGAAACACTCTTGATGTGTCGGCGGTACCTGTGCTTAAGGCGAAGTCTCATCTTCCTGTGGTGATTGATCCGTCTCATGCCACCGGATACTGGTACTATGTGGAGCCTATGGCCTTGGCGGCGACAGCGGCGGGAGCGGATGGCCTTATGCTTGAGGTACATAATAATCCGGAGTTGGCTTTGTGTGATGGGGCGCAATCGGTGACGCCTCAGGTGTTTCATAGGATTATGAATAAGGTGGGACGGGTTCGAGAGGCTATTGCTTCTTCTTAGTGTACTAAAGAAAGGACATGAACCTGATGGATTGCAAAGATGAACTCTCGTGGCTGCGTGCCCAAATTGATGGTGTGGACAGGCAGCTTCAAGACTTATTTGTTAGAAGAATGGAGATGAGCAAACGGATTGCTCAAATAAAGATGCAGAGGAATCTGCCGATTCATGATGAAAAAAGAGAGGAAGAAGTGTTGGCGGCTGTGCGGCAGAGGGGTGGAGAGAACCAAGAGGAGATTCTGTCTCTTATGAGAACGCTTATGGCTTTGTCCAAAACCAGGCAGTTGCACGTATGGGGGCTTTTGAGGCGAAAAATTATTTTAATTGGCATGCCGGGCTGCGGGAAGTCTACTTTGGCGAAGGGGCTGGCTCTTCGTCTGGGGTGGCCGTGGTATGATTCGGATCAGGAGATTGAAAGGCAGGAAGGGGCGCCGGTATCCGAGATTTTTTCTTGTTTTGGCGAAGGGTATTTTAGGGAGCTTGAGACTAAGTGTATTCGGCGTTTAGTGCAGGAGGAGAATCCTGCCGTGATTTCCCTGGGGGGCGGGGCTGTGCAAAACTTGATTGTGCCAAAAGGTGTTGCAGAAGAGGACTGTATAATTGTGTATGTGCACAGAAATGTTGAGGATATTCTTTGCTCAGTTGATTTGAGCGACCGCCCTTTGTTGAAAGATAACCCGGAGCATCTGGCAAAGGTGTTTATGGACAGACATCCCTTGTATGAAGGGGTCAGCCATGTGTGTATTCATAATGACGGTACCGTTGATGAAGGGGTGGATAAGATATGGGAGAAGGTTAGACACTATGGTGATGGGGAGGGTTTCAAATGAATCTGCTGGTTATTAACGGTCCCAATCTGAATATGCTGGGCAGCCGTGAACCAGAGGTCTACGGTACACAAACCTATGAGGATCTCCTGGATTACATTGAGGCTTTTGCCCAGGAGTATCAGGTGACGGTGGATGTCATACAGTCTAACAGTGAGGGAGAGATTATTGACGCCATCCATGGAAGCGTGGGCGGTTATGATGGCATTGTGCTTAATCCGGGGGCATACACCCATTATAGTTATGCGATCTTCGATGCTCTTCAGGGAGCGGAGATTCCCGCGATTGAGGTTCATCTGTCGAACATCAATAACCGGGAGGATTTCCGAAAGATTTCGGTGATTGCACCGGCTTGCGTCGGACAGATTAGCGGTTTGGGGTTCCATTCGTACAGTGCCGCCCTGAGGTATTTTATAGAAATGGCTCAGGGGGATAGAGGGTTGTGGATATGACTGAGAGCAAGGGAATTACAGGTGAAACTCAAGTGCTTTGTGTGATTGGTGATCCTGTGGCCCACAGTTTATCTCCCTATATACATAATGCCTTTGTTTCTGCCTGTGGAAACTCTGGTGTAACGAAGAATCTGGGTGCGGCGGAATGCCTCAGCGCGGCGGAGCGACCTGGTACAGCCGGGTTAGATTACGCCTATCTGGCATTTTCTATAGCGCAGGGCGGACTTGCCGATTTTGTGCGGGCGGCTAAAACGTTGAACATGAGAGGGTTTAATGTAACCATGCCCCATAAAGAGGCGATTGTGTCCTATATGGATGTTGTGTCTGAGGAAGCCCGGCGCTGTGGAGCTGTCAATACGGTGGCAATCCGGGAGGGGGTGCTGCATGGGTATAATACGGATGGGGAGGGGTTTGTCCGGGCCCTTTCCCGGATGGGCTTTGATCTGAAGGGGAAAACTGCTTTGATTCTGGGGCGGGGTGGGGCGGCCAAAACCATTGCCCTGACTCTGACGGAACACGGGATGCATGTGAGTATGGCAGCACGGAGCAGAACCTTACCTGCCGCTGTGTTGGAGGCTCGGGTTAAAGGGGTTCTGTGGGAAGAGATCGGACGGGAAGCTTGCTCCTGTGATGTGCTTGTGAACGCGACGCCGCTGGGGATGCAGGGCAGTGGGGGGGAGCAGAGGGATTTTGAGGATTTTTCTTTTCTAGGGAGTCTGCCTGGGGGGGCCTTGGTTGTGGATCTGGTTTATGCGCCGCAGCGGACACAGTTCCTGCTCCAGGCTGAAGAACGGGGACTGCGCGTTATGAATGGCATTTCGCATTTGGTGTATCAGGCGGCACTGGCTTTTGAGATTTTTACCGGGGCGGCGCCGTCTGATGACTGTATTGAAGGGGTGCTGAGGGAGCTTTCAGAATAGAGAGCTGTTCAGCCACCTCCTCATATTCTCCACAGTTTTCCGGTCAATAAAATGTTCTATCTTTTCCACCAGCATAAGTTCGTTGTCTGAATGATTAATCCGGCAAAAAAATTGATGCAGCACATTGTGCCGATCCAGAAGGTACTCGCCCATGGTCTTCCCTGCATCTGTCAATGTAATCTGACCATACTTCTCAAACTCAATGTAGTTTGAGTTTTTGAGTGTAACGGCCATTTTAGAAGCGGAGGAGGGTTTGACATGGAGAACCTCTGATATTTTTTTTATTCTTATCTCTTCGCCGCCGGTATAAAGCCTGTATATGATCTCTAAATAATCCTCCATGGCGGTGGTCAGGGGTTCTTTGTCTCCTAACAGCGAATATCCTTTAAGGGTGTAAAATTCGCCCGGGTTAAACATGATACACTCTCCCGAAGAATAACAAATCTATACAGTGCTCAAAAATTAAATCGTTCCTCCACCAGCTTTTCTGCGTATGCGGAAATGTCGGCGCTTATTTCCTGATAGGTTGTGAGTACCTGCTTGCCTTTTTCGGTTAGTTTTGTCATTCCGCGGTCATTTCCGCCTTTTTCCGAGATGACCAGAGGAAATCCAAATTCCTTTTCCATAGAGCGAAGCATTTTCAAGGCCTTGGTGTAGGACATTTTCATAGCTTCGGTTGCTTTCTTTATGGAAGTATAGTGTTCGATTTTCTCAAGGAGCTCCACAGATCCCACTGAAAAGAAAGGACGATTCTTGCCAATTCTTAACCGCGTCACAACAAACATTGCCCTCACCTCCTAATTTAGGGACTGTAACTAAATAACTTTGACATTATTCCTTGTCTTTTTGCCGCCATGCTTCGTTGAAAATCCTTGAAAACCTTCCAGGTTGCCTGCGGATTTTCGCCTTGCCTGTCGACAAAAATCCGGCGGCCTAATGTCAAACTTATTTAGTTACAGCCCCTTAAATATACCTGAGAACTCCAAGAAAGACAAGGCGAGTTCAAGACTTCACTACTACTCACTACTACTCACCACTACAATATCCTATTGACATTTCATTATTGATATGATACTTTAATAATGACCTCCGATATATGCAGCAGATTATATCGGAAGGAGTGCCCTGTCCCAAGCCTCTTCGCCACTTCCGTAATTAGCTTTATATCGGGTTTGGCTTCGCCGGGAGGATCGAAAGCTTTGGCATGGCGTACTGAATCCGGTCAGTACTGGACCACCCAAGGGTTGCTGGCCGGATTCGACTTTGACTTCCGATATGTAAATATTGATATATCGGAGTACGACCCTTAAGGAGTGAAAAGATGCTCACAGTTCAGAAATTGTCCTTCTGGTACAAGAAAAACCGAATTATGCTTCTAAAGGAAGGAAATATCCTGGGTTACGGTGACCCGCACAATTTGTTGAGCAGCGAGAACCTGACAACGCTTTACAACACTGAGGTCGGAGTAGGAACGTTGGATGTTCCATATGAGAATGGATTTATTCATGCACAAACATGTGTTCCTATTATATCAAAAAGAAGAGAGGGAGAATTTGAAAAAGAAGCTATCTAAAATTGCAGCTGTGATCCAATGTGACAGGAGCTGTCCAATGTATCTGGAAGAAGCCATGTGGATTCACGTGGATTTGATGACAGGAAAGATGTATGAAATTAATATATATGGACATTTCTATTCATAGAACAAAAATGAATTGCAAGGAGTTGATATAATGAAGTTGAGCGCGAGAAACCAGCTCAAGGGAAAGATTACAAACATTCAAGAAGGCGCCGTCAATGGAATTGTAACAATAGACATCGGAGGCGGAAACATAATTAGCTCTACGATTAGCATGAACGCGATCAGGGAATTAGGACTTCATGCCGGCAAAGAAGCTTATGCGATCATAAAGGCCACTTCTGTAATGGTAGGCGTTGATTAGCACCACTGCACCACTGGGTTTGAGTTGCACATAATTTCATTTGACACATAATTTCATTTGACTATTGATATTATACTTAAGATATGCTATATTCATGGTGTCGATATTTAATGAGAAAGATATCGGAAAGTATGTTATCGAGTTTATTTTTGCGATCCGATATCCATTGAAATTTATATCGAAATATATTCTTGCGTAAAGCAAGCAAAAAGAAAGGAAGATCAGAATGAAGAAACTCCTCATTGTCGCGCTTGCACTGTTTATGGCTCTAGGCGCAACAGCCTGTGGAACTTCGTCCGAAAACGCTGATGACAAAAATGTGGGACAAACCGAATTGACTATTTTTGCCGCGGCATCTATGACGGAAACCCTTGAAGAAATTGCTGATCTGTATGCCAAAGTGGAGCCAAATGTCAAACTCACTTTTAATTTTGATTCATCTGGGACGCTGAAAACTCAGATTCAAGAAGGTGCGGAATGCGATGTGTTCATTTCGGCAGGACAAAAGCAGATGGATCAGCTTGACATCACAGCCCCAGATACTGTTAACACTGAGAAACTGGATTTTGTTGAGAAAACAACCCGAATCAACTTGCTGGAGAATCGCGTTACATTAGCCGTTCCAAACGGAAATCCGAAAAACATTAAGAGCTTTAGTGATATGTCAGACGCGCTTTCCAACGGAACCATTTTAATGGCTATGGGAAACAGCGATGTCCCTGTCGGGCAATACACCCAAAAAATTCTGGAATATTTTAAATTAGATGAAAAGGAACTTGCGTCATCGGGGCACTTAACCTATGGTACGAATGTTAAAGAAGTCACCACACAAGTATCTGAAGCCAGCGTGGACTGCGGCGTGATCTATTGCACGGACGCATTCAGCGCAAACCTTACTATTGTGGATTATGCAACTACAGACATGTGTGGCCAAGTCATTTATCCCGCCGCCGTACTCAAAGCAAGCACAAAGAAGGAAGCCGCCGGAGCGTTTTTGGATTATCTGAAAACCGACGAGGCTATGGCAGTATTTGAAAAGGTTGGGTTTTCTAAGGTATAGACATCCAAATTTATGTCGGTCCTGCTTATCATTTTATTCTTGTTTTCATTCTCTGTCGGACGGTTCAGTATTCCGACTAAAGAGCTGCTTGATATTTTGCTGTCCCCAATTTTGAACATTGTGCCATATTGGGAAGATACCCTCCAAACGGTCATCTTTGATGTACAGCTTCCCCGTATCATGTTGGCGATTTTGGCCGGAGGCGCTCTGTCTTTGTTTGGTGCAGCCTATCAGACTTTATGTAAAAATCCGATGGCTTCGCCGGATTTGCTTGGAGTTAGTTCAGGTGCAGGGTTCGGGGCGGCATTGGCTATGTAGGTCAACATTGCGGTCTCAGCAGCCGGCCCGGTTCTGGCTTTCCGTAAATCGCAATTTTTATGTGGGTAGACATAATAGTTCTCCTCTCCAGTATTCGATACTATTTCTGTCCCCCTCAGACCCGGACGTGCCCAATTAAGGCATCCGGTTCCTCGAGCGACCGTTCGGCTTACCAGACATGAAGTGGATTTTTGCGAACGCGTGACTATTATAAAAAAAACGGATGGATATCATGCTTCAGCAGGAATGGGGCCTGGCTGCACGCTGGCGCAGGCTGTGAATTCTGTCAACGGAAACTTCTACAGGCCCATGGGCAGCGGTTACAAACCGGGAGATGAGGTGGAAGTGGAGCTGCTTTGCGCGCGGACATATATTCCGGAGGAATAACGATGATGAGCATTTTTCTGTGGAAAAAACTTAAAGTTATTGCACCCGAAGAGGTTTTGCGTAAGAAATATCACCAGGCAAAACAGCTCATGAGCAAATCGACTTTTCAAGAATAGTAAACCCTATCGGGAAATAACGTGAGGTGATCCCCATGCGCTTTTTGTGGAATGAGCAAAGTATCCAATGGTTTTTGGATGCCAGCGCCTATACCGGCTTCCATCACCAATTGGCCATGCGGATTGTTCCGTACCTGGAGGCGGATGACACGCTTTGTGACATCGGGTGTGGGCTTGGCCGGCTTGATCTGGAGCTTGCCCCTCATGTATCAAGCCTTACCGCGGTCGATGTTGACGAAAAAGTGATCGTGAAGCTTCAGCGCGATGTGATCCTTTCAGGATTTCAGAATCTTCATGCCCGCTGCACGGACGCAACAGAGGTGAAGGGCCTTTTCGATGTGGTTCTTATGAGTTTTTTTGGGGGTTCCGGGAGCGGGATGGAGGACTCTTACCGGCTTTGCTGCCGCAGACTCGTGCGCGTTGTCAATGCTGAAAACAAGGGGAATCTTTATCCGGGAAGTCACCGCAAAACAGTTAAAAAGACGATTCCCATTGTACAACAGGAACTCTCAGACCAAGGGTATCGGTATGAGCTGGTTACCGACACTATTGAATTTGGTCAGCCGCTGCGGTCTTGGCAGGATGCTGAGCAATTTGTACTTTACAATGCCCCTGAGGCAACCGATAAGGAGGTCAACGATTTTTTGCATGAAAACGCCGAACGTACCAAGCAGGACGAGTTTCCGATCTACCTGCCCAATCCCAAGGACGTTGGTATTTTTGTAATTTATCCTTTAAGAGTGTAGAATTCGCTCGTGTTAAATTAAACATTAAACAGGATACACTCTCCCAAAGAATAACAGATCTATAAGTGTCTGCATAGATTAGTGTTGGAGAAAAAGTTTCCTCTCTCTAACTTTATTAAAAGGGAAGTGAATCTATGCGGCATATAGGGACATTAACGGAGCTGAAACAGGGGCATCAAGGTGTGGTTGTGGGGATTGACTCCAATAAACAGGCTCATTCCGGAGACAGTATGCGTCGCCGGCTTCAAGACCTCGGCTTGATTGAGGGCACGGAGGTGGTTTGCGTCTGCAAGAGTCCCCTGGGGGATCCCAAAGCTTTTGGCATACGTGGGGCTGTTATTGCGCTTCGTGCCGAGGACTCATCCCGGGTTCGCGTTCAGTGGGAACAGGGGTGAGTCGGACGGGAGAAAGGGGGGCGCCTATGGGAAGGAATGATAATGTTAACAATAATGCCATTGACAAAGTTATCGCGCTGGCGGGCAATCCCAATGTGGGCAAGAGCACTGTTTTCAACGCGCTGACGGGATTGCGGCAGCATACAGGTAATTGGCCGGGAAAAACTGTAACCCAGATGCAAGGATATTGTACATATAAGAAAAAAAGATATATGATCATGGATCTGCCAGGATGCTATTCTTTAATGGCCCATTCCGCCGAGGAAGAGGTGGCGCGCGATTTTATCTGTTGTGGCAGCCCTGACGCGGTCATCGTGGTATGTGATGCCACATGTTTGGAGAGAAGCTTGAATCTTGTTCTGCAAACCTTGGAGATTACGTCTCGTGTGGTTGTTTGTGTGAATTTGCTGGATGAAGCGAAAAAGAAAAAAATTCATATCAAGCTCCAGGAGCTTTCGCAAAGACTAGGTGTCCCGGTGATTGGAACTGCCGCAAGAAGCAAAAAGGGGCTTGAGGCCCTGATGGAGGCTGTAACGCAAGTTCTGGACAGCTCATGTGGAACCGTGGGTGTTCGCGAAGGGTCTGACGTGTGTGTACAGTACCCAGACTATATTGAGGCAGCTATATCTGCTCTGGAAGCCAGAGTTCAAGAGCTTTGCGCGGATACCTGCCCAAGGGCTATAGAGAGCCGATGGGTCTCTCTCATGCTCCTGCAACAAGGTCTGGATGTGGATAGATATCAGTATACAGGCAATGAACGTGACAAGGACAGCGCTGTCCTCGCGGATGACACCCTGGCTGCAATTCTGCGGGATATCAAGGGCGCCCTCAAGAGCCAAGGGATATCCCAAGAGCACATCCAGGATGATATTGTCTCCTCGGTTATTCTTGCGGCGGAATATTTGTACCGGAAGACGGTGATTCAGGGTAAGGATATGAGCGGTGTCCACGGCCAACTGTCCACTGCCGACCGCATCCTGACAGGAAAATGGACGGCGTTCCCCATAATGATTGCAGCATTGCTGGGGATTTTTTGGCTGACAATCACGGGAGCCAATTATCCATCTCAACTCATCAGCGATTTTTTATTCTGGATAGAAGATCACCTGCTCCTCTTTTTTGAATGGCTGCATGCGCCGGAGTTTCTTACGGAAATGCTGGTGTTAGGGGTCTATAGAGCGCTGGCTTGGGTGGTGGCGGTGATGCTGCCGCCCATGGCCATCTTCTTTCCGTTGTTTACGCTTCTGGAAGATATCGGGTTTTTGCCGCGTATTGCCTTTAACCTGGACAAATGGTTCAAAAAATGCAGTGCCTGTGGAAAACAGGCTCTGACTATGTGCATGGGCTTCGGCTGCAATGCCGCCGGGGTGATAGGGTGTCGGATTATTGACTCGCCTCGGGAGAGGCTCATCGCAATCCTGACGAACAACTTTGTTCCATGCAACGGCAGATTTCCTACGCTTATTGCGCTGATATCGATGTTTTTTGTTGGAACGATGACGGTGGGGGGCGCGGCGGGGGAAAGGGTTACCTTGGGGATAGGGAGCTCTGTTCTCTCGGCGGGGCTTTTGACAGCTGTGATTGTTCTTGGAGTATGTATGACATTTGTCGTTTCCAAGTTTCTTTCCAAGACTCTCTTGAAGGGAACTCCTTCCTCCTTCACTTTGGAACTGCCGCCTTATCGGAGACCCCAGATCGGCAAGGTTATCATTCGATCACTCCTTGACAGAACGCTCTTTGTTTTGGGCCGCGCCGTCTGTATGGCGGCCCCGGCCGGACTTGTCATATGGCTTATGGCCAATATAATGCTTGGAGATAAATCCCTGCTCCTGCAGTGCTCTGATTTTCTGGATCCTTTCGGGCGGCTTTTGGGGATGGATGGTGTCATCTTGCTGGCCTTTATTCTGGGCTTTCCCGCCAATGAGATTGTTATTCCGATTATGATTATGGCCTATATGGCTCAAGGAAATATATTGGAAATAGATAACCTGAACACACTGAAGGAGCTGCTTGTCGCCCATGGCTGGACCTGGGTGACGGCCATAAGCGTCATGCTGTTTTCGCTTATGCACTGGCCTTGTTCAACGACCTGCCTGACTATCAAAAAGGAAACGCAGAGCCTGAAGTGGACGCTGGTTTCTATGGTGGCGCCTACTGTTGTGGGCATGGCGATGTGTTTTGTATTTGCTTTGTTGGCTAGGGGATTTGTGGAGTAGCTGTCCGATTCCAAGTGCCACTCCAAGCATTCTCTCTGCATTTTTCCCAGATACTCTAAATTCTAAGCCTGAACAGATGGAGCGGTATTTCTTTGCGCTTATTTATCCGGCTTTATCAGAATAGGAGCGGATTGGTAACTTACAGACGCGAAGTGTCAACAAAAAACAAGAAAATCCAATACTGACCACTGATCACTGACCACTTGCGGGCAAAGCCCGCGTTAGCTCTTTAAAACCTGATAGTATGGTGTTACAATATCAGAGCAGCATAGTTGTTCTGCATACCATTTGAACGAGGTGATGAAGTGGCTGTCAGTATTCTTGTTGATAAATCCGTTGTGCCGGACAGCGGTATGGTCGCCGCCGTCCTTGCCGACAGCTATCCTTTATGGGACGAACTGGTAACCCATGTTAATGAGACCTACCCAAACGTTACAGAAGAATGGAAACATTACGGCAAGGCTTTTGGGTGGACTTTTAAGCTTATAAGCAAAAAACGGAACCTGCTGTTTCTCGTTCCGCTGGAAAGCTGTTTCCGGGTAAGGTTTGTTTTAGGCGAAAGAGCAGTTGCCTGTGCGGAAACCGCGAATCTGCCGAAGGAGATCATGGAGGTCATACGCGCCGCAACGCCCCATGTTGAAGGACGAAGCATTGATATAGACATAACCCTCCATGAACAACTGGAAGTCATAAAATCCTTGCTTAAAATCAAATACGAAAACTGAACCCTTGCCGCCAGGATGAGAAACTGGATTTCGTCGAGAAAACAAGCCAGAAGAAGGAAGCCGCCGGGGCGTTTTTGAATTATCTGAAAACGGACGAGGCCATGGCAGTATTTGAAAAGGGCGGATTCTCTAAGCTATAGCCAAGCGGGCAGGAGCGGGCAGGAAGGCGTTATTTGAAAAATCCCCGCCAAATTGTTATACTTGAAACGCACCTGAAAGATATCACAGCAGATTATTATCAAGAAAAATTTAACTGGATTCGACGAAAGTGAGGTCGTCATGGAAGCAAGAATGCTCCCAGTAGGGATTGAAGACTTTGAGGAAATGCGTACAGACAACTTTTATTATGTAGATAAAACCTCATTCATTTCGACATTGCTGCGCAACCGGGGGAAAGCCAATCTCTTCACACGTCCCCGCCGCTTTGGCAAAACTCTGAATATGAGCATGCTGCAGACCTTCTTCGAAATTGGCAGAGATAACAAAGACCTCTTTGCCGGGCTGGATATTGCCCAAGAACCGGCCCTTTGCGAAGAACATATGAACAAGTATCCCATGATCTTCCTGACATTGAAAAGCGTAGAAGCCGAAGACTTTGCGGGCGCTTTGACAAGGATAGGCGTTCAAGTTGCCGACGAATGCAACCGGCTCTCTTTTTTAGCACAAAGCCAAAGAGGCACCCCAAGAGATCTAAAGACCTTTGAAGCACTTCTCATGGGGACGGCTACACCACAGCAGCTTGAGGACAGTCTACGTACCCTCTCGCGCATGCTTGAAGTTCATTATGGCAAAAAAGCAGTTTTGTTGATTGATGAATATGATGTTCCCCTAGACAAAGCCTTTCATAACGGCTACTATGACAAAATGATTTCCTTCATGCGTATATTCCTGGGCGAAGCCCTGAAAACCAACCGTTCCTTGGCCTTTGCGGTTATAACGGGCTGTCTGCGTATATCTCGGGAAAGCATCTTTACCGGCCTCAATACCCTCAGAATCAGCAGCATAACTGATAGTGATCATGATGAGCACTTTGGGTTCACCGATATAGAAGTTAGAAAGATGCTGGCAGACTACAATCTCTCATCCGCTTATAATGATATGCGAGAATGGTACAATGGGTACCGCTTTGGCGACGCCAATGTATACTGCCCCTGGGATATTATCAACCATGTTGCCAAACTCAAAAACAATCCCAATATCCGGCCCAAATGCTACTGGAACAACACCAGCTCCAACAGCATGGTCAAAAGGTTTATTGATAAAGCCGACGACACAACCAGAAGTGAAATTGAGGATCTCATTGCCGGAAAATCCGTGACAAAGGTTATACGAGAAACACTGACTTATGGAGAACTTGACGAACACATCAACAATTTGTGGAGTGTGTTGTTCCTGACCGGATATCTCACAAGAACCCAAGATCCTCTGGGCTTGGAAGCAGAGCCCATCAACCTGATTATTCCCAACCGAGAAATCCGTACCATTTTTATTGAAAAAATCCAGAGATGGTTCACAGAACAGCTTCAGGATACCAAGACCCAAGAAGAACTCCAAAGGCTCTACCGGGCCCTTCTGGAAGCCGATTGTGACACGATCGAAGAAATATTGCACAATCAGTTGCGTGCTACCATTAGTTACTTCGATAACTATGAGAACTATTATCACGGGTTCCTCACCGGCCTCCTGATAGGCGGCGCCTGGAGCATCAAATCCAATCAGGAATCCGGAAGCGGAAGGAGCGACCTGCTTCTCACAGCCAGCGACGGGTCCGCAGGGATCGTGATCGAAGTCAAACGCGCCAAGAAACTAGAAGACATCCCTGCTATGTGTGAAGCTGCTCTAAATCAGATTGACAAGAAGCGCTATAAAGATGCATTTCTGGCCAGCAGGGTCAAACAGATCAGAGTATATGGGATAACCTTTTGGCAGAAAAGCTGCGGTGTAGTTTCTGCGCCGGCGATTGATAATGGATTAGAGTCATACAGAATGTGAGGTTATTATGGAAACAAAAATGCTCCCTGTGGGGATTGAAGACTTTGAGGAAATGCGCACAGACAACTTTTATTATGTAGATAAAACCTCATTCATTTCAACATTGCTGCGCAACCGGGGGAAAGCCAATCTCTTCACACGCCCCCGCCGCTTTGGCAAAACTCTGAACATGAGCATGCTGCAAACCTTCTTCGAGATCGGCAGAGATAACAAAGACCTCTTCGCCGGACTGGATATTGCCCAAGAACAGGTTCTTTGTGAAGAACATATGAACAAGTATCCCGTGATCTTCCTGACATTGAAAAGCGTAGAAGGAGAAACATTCGCGGACGCCATGCAGCTCTTGGCCTTTCAGGTAGCAAGCGAATGTAAGCGGCTCTCCTTTTTAGAAAAAAGCTTACAGATCAATGAAAAAGATCTCAAAATATTTGATGCACTCATGGAACAGGAAGCAACTCAGGATAAACTGAATACAGCCTTAAAAACCCTTTGTGTTATGCTTGAGGCACATTATAACAAAAAGGCGGTTCTTTTGATTGATGAATATGATGTTCCCCTAGACAAAGCCTTTCATAACGGCTACTATGACAAAATGATTTCCTTCATGCGTATATTCCTGGGCGAAGCCCTGAAAACCAACCGTTCCTTGGCCTTTGCGGTTATAACGGGCTGTCTGCGTATATCTCGGGAAAGCATCTTTACCGGCCTCAATACCCTCAGAATCAGCAGCATAACTGATAGTGATCATGATGAGCACTTTGGGTTCACCGATATAGAAGTTAGAAAGATGCTGGCAGACTACAATCTCTCATCCGCTTATAATGATATGCGAGAATGGTACAATGGGTACCGCTTTGGCGACGCCAATGTATACTGCCCCTGGGATATTATCAACCATGTTGCCAAACTCAAAAACAATCCCAATATCCGGCCCAAATGCTACTGGAACAACACCAGCTCCAACAGCATGGTCAAAAGGTTTATTGATAAAGCCGACGACACAACCAGAAGTGAAATTGAGGATCTCATTGCCGGAAAATCCGTGACAAAGGTTATACGAGAAACCCTAACTTATGGAGAACTTGATAAAAACATTAATAACCTTTGGAGCATGTTGTTTCTCACCGGATACGTGACACGAACCCAGGATCCTGTAGGCTTGCAATCCGAACCCATCAATCTGATCATCCCTAACCTCGAAATCCGGGAAATCTTTATCGAAAAAATCAGGGATTGGTTTGAAGAAAAATTGGATGATGCCAGAATCCAAGAAGAACTTCAAAGGCTCTACCGCGCCTTTCTGGAAGCCGACTGTGACACGATCGAAGAAATATTGCACAATCAGTTGCGTGCTACCATCAGTTACTTCGATAACTATGAGAACTATTATCACGGGTTCCTCACCGGCCTCCTGATAGGCGGCGCCTGGAGCATCAAATCCAATCAGGAATCCGGAAGCGGAAGGAGCGATCTCCTTCTCACAGCCAGCGATGGTTCTACAGGGATCGTGATTGAGGTCAAACACGCCAAGAAACCGGAAGACATCCCCGTTATGTGTGAAGCCGCCCTGAATCAAATTGACAAGAAGCGCTATAAAGATGCATTTCTGGCCAGCAGAGTCAAGCAGATCAGAGTGTATGGGATAACCTTCTGGCAAAAAAGCTGCGGTGTGGTTGCGGCGCCGGCGATTGACGCTTGTTGATAAGAAATGGGCATAATATCCGGATTCATTAGTGTGTGTAACGTTTCATGCTGTGAGATGCAATATTAAAGGAGAAAAGGAGAACGACAATGAAAAATGCTTTGAAAAAGACTGGAACACATGCTGCAGGGGTATCAATCAATATGAAAACCCGAATTCTCGCTCTTGCGCTTGTGGTTGTCTTGCTGTTCGGCCTAGCCGCATGTGATTTCACATCAGGAACAGTGATTCAAATTACTACGGGCCTATATGGGAAAGGGACGATAGAGCAAAATAAAGAGGTGGATTCAATTTTCGGCGAAGAATATGCTGAAGAAAGATTCGAATTAAATTTTCACTGGTTTAATATTGTGCACGAATTGGGCCACGGTATTATAGCCTTTAACGGCGGATCGCGTCTGGACTCGGTGGATCAAGAGCAGTTAGTTAATGATTTTGCCGTCGCATTCTGGACATATTATGGTGAGGAAGAAAAGCTCAAAGAATTAGAAGCTCTTACCGCATATGCTTTGGAAAATGTTAAACGCCCGGTTGATGAAAATACAACCCACATAGAGTATGCTCGAGAAAAATGGAAAACACCGGGAGGGTTTGAAGAATTATTTACCTTCAACAATTATGGGTGGTTCCAATTTAGCTGCGTAAGTGACTCGCTGCGCGAAAGAAGATCTTTAGAATCAGTCTTAACTCAGATGGGTGTAAAGGATATTGCAGTACAACCCCAGAAAACCCTTGTGTATCCGACTGTAGGAAAGGATACAGTGCCCCAAATAATAGGAGATGCGGTTTCTCTATTGCATGAATGGGGAGCAGAGCTTCCCGACGTCTATGTTACTTTTAGTGATGAGCCGCATATGCATGAGTTTAGAACTATTAGTCCTGCAACTGCAAAACGCAATGTAGAAACCGGAAAATCAGTGGTTGCTTTCCAGTCAGATGATGGTTAGTGAGTGAGCGAGTAAATCATACTTAGTTAGCTTATGGAGAACTTGATAAAAACATTAATAACCTTTGGAGCATGTTGTTTCTCCCCGGATACTTGACACAAACCCAGGATCCCGTAGGCCTGCAATCCGAACCCATCAATCTGATGAGGCGGTGGTGAAGAGGCTGGATATCTGTGAGCGCAGCGCGAAAGAACAAAAAAATAAATAATTTTATGTAACACTTTACGCTGTGAGGTGTATACACAATCAGATACCTATAATTTAATTTTTGGAGGGAAGAAAAATGTTGACACAAGAAAGAGCTGATATCCTTACGAAAATCCTGAGTGCCGACGAAGAGCGTGCAAAGGTTCTTTTGAGTCTTGAGGCAGATGAAGCATTGAAGCAAATCAATGCGTTGGGCAACGATTTTACGCTGGACGAGCTTAGCGAGTATGGGAAAGCATTGAAAGCCGTCTCCGCCCAAGGGGACGAATTGGATGTCGAATCTCTTGACGATGTGGTTGGGGGTCTAGCAATTAGAGATATTTTTTCGGGAATAGGAGATTTGCTAGGAAAATTTGGGAGTAAAGTTCTGGGAGCAGTGAATTGGATAGGTAATCTTAAAATACCTGGTACCAAGTAACAGGAAATTACTCGTTTAGAACCGTCATTAATAATATATTATCTGTCGGAGGGCGTTAATCGTCGATTCGACAGATAATATATGCCTTCTTGTTTTCTATTGTTATGCAAGAGCAATCGGTATACGATTCTCAACTGTCTTCCCTCCCAAAAGAGAATGGTGAGAGGAAAACATTGACTGAAAGGAATGGGCTTTAATATGAAAAAAGCTATAGCGGCAATTCTATTATGTTTTGCGATGATTTCTATGTTAGTCTGAGTTTTCCTTTTTTTCTACTAAGAATCCAGCTCGACCGTTTTCTTTGGCGGGCGGCCTCTCTTACGTGCAGGTTTGTGCCGTGATGTGTATGCTGGTGCGCATCCTTCA
>WRII01000014.1 GCA_009782825.1 Peptococcaceae bacterium | reverse complement strand
CATCGAAGACGATGCGGCGGACATTCTGCACATCATGCCCGCGATAGAACTGCCAAGGCAGGGCAAGAAAGATATTACCTATTACCGCGAAGTCTGGCAGCAGCGCATCGACCCAAAAGGAGGAGCGCTCCATGCGATGCGTGACAAGGATTTGCACGCGTGTACAAGAATGAGCGGGCCCTCCAAGGCAATTTTCTTCATGTAAGATAGCCCCCAGAAGAATGGAATTTGGAAAAATTCTTGTGGCATTAAGAACAATATGGTATTATTGGTGTAACTCAATATGCTTTCAAAGAGGCCTATTTAAATGTGGCATTTAATTCGGTTCATTTAAGGTCATTCTTTTACAAGTATTTGGAGGGAACCAACACTGTGATTGCAAGATTTTACCGATCAAAGTAGATGCTCTTGCTGGTGGCTTGCAAGGGAATCGCCGAAGCCATACAGCTGGGGATGAAACCAAGGCGGCAGGCTGTTTGGGCAGCGGAGTACATGATGCGGTTGTCCACATTATGCAGGCTTGCGGTTTTGACGGCTGATCCTGTGGCGATGCCGAGATCGACGATCTGCCAGGCACAGAAAGGGCCGCTCTTTAGGGAGGGATTCTCCATAAAGGGGCTGTCCTCCACTAAGGAACATTCTTCTGCTGAGGGGCGTTCTTCTGTTAAGGAACTTTTCTCTGTTAAAGAGGAACGGCGGCTCAACATGGCCTCGCAAGTGGGAAATCCACAAGCTCCGCAGTTGAGGCCGGGATTGGGGATTTCTTTGAGGTAAACAAACACAACGCAGCGGGAAGCGCGTATGTTTTTGGCGTCACGGCCGAAGTTGGATTTGAGAGGCTGCTTGGCGTCCTCTTCCATAGCGGCGGCGAGGGTTTCCAGATCCGAGGGATCGCTGAGGATGCGTGTGGCAATGCTGTCCCGGCCCCGGGTTTTTGGGGCTGTTAAAGCGGACATGGCCATGAATTCTGCGGCGGTTTTGATGATATCCATGGGGATCCTCCTGTGTTGATTTTATTGCGGCAGTCAACAAGTCTATTATAACCTAAAGCGGACTGTACCCACAACCACGTTAGTTACAGTCTCTTACAGTCCCTTACGAGAGGAGATAAACCCTGTGGAGCAGATTGGGGAGCAGATTGGGGCGCGGATTGGGGAGAAGATTTGGACAGTGGGGGACTTGAACAATGTGATTGGCGCGGTGCTGCAGCACCAATCTCTTTTGCATGGGTGCTGGGTTATGGGGGAAATCTCTAATTATAAGCATCATGTGCCGTCGGGGCATTGGTACTTTACGCTGAAGGATCAGAACGCGGCTTTGCGGGCGGTCATGTTTCGCTCCCGGGCGGCGCGGGTTCCGTTTGCTCCGCAAAATGGCATGCAGGTTCTTGTACGGGGGGATGTCCGCCTGTATGAGAAGGAAGGCAGTGTTCAGCTCTATGTGGAGGAAATGAGTCCCCGGGGGGCGGGGGAGCTTTACCTGGCTTTTGAGCGTCTGAAGGCCCGTTTGGCGTCTGAAGGCTTGGGGGATGCGGCGCGCAAGCGAAGGATTCCGGCTTATCCGTCTTGTGTGGGGATTGTAACGAGTCCTACCGGGGCGGCGGTTCATGATATTGTGCGGGTGGCCCATCGGCGCAATCCGTCTGTCAGGCTGGTGTTGATTCCGGCGGCTGTCCAGGGGGGACAAGCGCCTCAGGAGTTGGTGGGGGCTTTGGAGAGAGCCGGTCGCTGGGGCATGTGCGATGTGATTATTCTGGGGCGTGGCGGTGGGTCTCTGGAGGAGTTGTGGGCTTTTAATACGGAGGAAGTGGCCCGGGCTGTGGCGGTGTGTCCGGCGCCGGTGATTTCGGCTGTGGGCCATGAGATTGATTTTACAATTACGGATTTTGTGGCGGATCTGCGGGCGCCGACACCGTCGGCGGCGGCGGAGATGGCGGTGCCGGTGGCGGAGGAGGTTTTGGGGGGGATTCGGGATACGGGGCGCCGTTTGAAGAAGGCTATGGAGGAGATTCTGCGGCGCAAGGGCTGTGAGCTTGAGTCTATGGCCCAACATCCGGGTCTTAAGGATCCGTATTGGAGTTTGGGAAAACGTGCTCAGGCGCTGGCGAACCTTGAAGAGAGGCTTTTGTTTTTGAGGACTGGATTAATGTCAAAAAAGAATGATATACTACACTTACTCAGTTCTCGTCTTCACGCGTTGAGTCCCTTGTCTATTTTGAGCCGTGGTTATAGCGTGGTTCAGGATGGAGAGGGACGCGTGATTAGCGGTGTGACTGAAGTCGCGCCTGGGATGGCTGTGGATGTCCGGCTGGCTGACGGGTGCTTGGGATGTGAGGTGGTTTCAATTGACACGTGTAAGCAATCCCCCATCGAGTCATGAACATGTGCTTTTCGAGGATGGGGTGAAGCGTTTGGAAGAGGTTGTGCGCCAGCTGGAAGAGCCGACGGTGACGCTGGATATGGCTCTGGAGCTTTTTGGAGAGGGAGTGGCGCTGGTTCGCCGGTGTCAGGCTCAGCTCTCTCAGGCGGAAGAGCGGATGGCTGTGTTGATGGAACACTCTGATGGCAGTTTGGGCCTGGAGGAGACGGATCGTATTTTAGGAATGAAAGGGTCTGACGATGAAGAGTGAATCATGAGTCACGGGTTAGGGGGGGAAGGCTTGGGTTTTGCTCAGGTATACAGCCAATATGCGGCAAAAGTTGATGTGGTGTTGAACGACCTTATTCCCCAGAGACCTGCCGGGGATCCCCGGGAGGATATTTTGGAACAGAGTATGCGCTATGGGGTGATGGGCGGCGGGAAGAGGGTGAGGCCGGTTCTGGCGCTGGCGTCTTGTGATCTTGTGGGAGGTGATGTGGAAAAGGCTGTGGTTCCTGCGGCGGCGATTGAGCTTATTCATACGTATTCTTTAATTCATGATGATTTGCCCTGCATGGACGATGATGATATGCGCCGGGATCAACCGACGGCCCACAAGGCTTTTGGCGAGGCTGTGGCTTTGTTGGCGGGGGATGCTCTGGTGACGTATGCTTTTGAGGTGCTGTCCCGTCCGTCCGCACTGCTGCCGGAGATCCAGCTGCGTCTTGTGCATGAGGTTGCTGAAGCGGCTGGGTGCCGGGGAATGGTGTTGGGCCAGGTTCTGGATACGATCACTACGCTAGAGTGCCAGGATAATAATGAGAGCCAGGATAATAACGGGAGCCAAGATAATAATGAGAGCCAAGGAACTATGGAGACCCGGAAGCGGGCGCAGGGCTTGGCGCATTTGGAACGAATTCATATTTTGAAAACGGGAAGACTGCTGCGGGTGTCGGCGCGCTTGGGGGCTTTGTGTGGCGGCTGTTCGCCGGAGCAGCTGGCTCTTTTGACGTGCTACGCGGAAAATGTGGGTCTGGTTTTTCAGATCCAGGATGATATTCTGGATGAGATCGGACAGAGCGAAAACCTGGGCAAAAATGTTGGCAGTGATGCCCGGCTGGGGAAGATGACGTATGTGTCGCTGCTGGGCCTTGAGGAGGCTGTGCGTCAGCGGGATTTGGCTCTGGCGGAGGCGGAGCGGGCTTTGGAGTTCTTTGGGGAGAAGGCTGATTTTTTGTGGGAATTGGCTGAGTTTATGGCGTCTAGAGAGAGGTAGTTCGAGTATGGATATTTTATGGAATATAGTCTTTAATCCTATTCTGTTTGTTTCGATGTTAGCGTGGTTGCTGGCGCAAGGAACCAAGATTCTGTTGGCTTTTTTGCTGGGGCGCAAGGTGTCTCCGCGGATGATTATGCAATCGGGCGGGTTTCCCAGCGCCCACTCAGCGCTTGTGGCGGCTATGACGATCCAGGTGGGTCAGGTTGTGGGATGGAATGATCCTCTTTTTGCCGTGAGTCTTATTTTTGCGTTTGTGGTGATGCATGATGCGGCTGGGGTGCGCCGGGCGGCGGGAGAACATGCTTATCTTATCAATGAGATGATTGACCGCTTGGAGCTGTCCCATATCCGCAAGGATACAAAGAAGGGAAGGAAGGAAGCCGCGAGATTGAAGGAATTGATTGGGCATACGCCTTTTGAGGTGTGCGCTGGGGCAATTATGGGGGTTGCGATGGCGGTCCTTTATAGGATAATTTTTATGGGCTGACTTTTATAGGAAATTTTTTTAAATTTTATAAGATGATTTTTGCAGAATAATTCGATAAAATAATAGGGAATAGAATGAATTCCGTGACAGTCCCTGAAGGAGGATGTGGACGTGCGATTGCTTGATCGGATTGATTCTCCGAAGGATGTGAAGGTTCTGAGCCTTGAGGAAACTCAGGGGTTGGCGGCGGAGATTCGCGAGGAACTGATCGCGACGGTGGCGAAAAATGGGGGCCATCTGGCGTCGAATTTGGGCGTGGTGGAGCTGACGCTGGCTTTGCACCGGGTTTTTGACGCGCCTGTGGATAAAATTGTCTGGGATGTGGGGCATCAGAGTTATGTGCATAAACTGCTGACGGGTCGGCGGGAGCACTTCAAGACGCTGCGCTGCCATGGGGGGATATCGGGGTTTCCCCGTCTTGTGGAGAGCGAGTATGACGCGTTTGGCGTGGGCCATTCGAGTACGTCGGTTTCGGCGGCGCTGGGGTATGCTCAGGCCCGGGATATGACGGGGAAGGATTTTTCTGTGGTGGCGGTGATTGGGGATGGGGCTATTGGCAGCGGGATGGCTTATGAGGCGCTGAATCACGCGGGGAGCTGCAAGTCGGATCTTATTGTGATCCTTAATGATAATGAGATGTCGATTTCGGGGAATGTGGGGGCGATGGCGTCGTATTTGAACCGCATTCGCACGGCGCCTTGGTACGGCCGCAGGAAACAGGCTCTGGAGCATTTCTTGAAAAAAATTCCTCTCGTGGGGGGGTCTTTGGCGTCTCTGAGCCGGAAGATTAAAAATAGTATCAAATTCTTGATTCTAACGGGGCAGCTGTTTGAGGAGCTGGGGTTTACTTATCTGGGGCCGGTGAACGGTCATGATATTCAAGGATTGGAGGAGCTTCTGCGCCGGGCCCGCCAGCGGGGGGGACCTGTACTGGTGCATATTACGACCCGGAAGGGGAAGGGATATGAGCCGGCGGAGAAGAATCCGGATATTTTTCACGGGATTGGGCCTTTTGACAGGAGGAATGGCTTGTCTGAGGCTAAAAAAGGGGTTTTGACGTATACCCAGGTTTTTGGACAGACGATGTGCGCGTTGGCTGAGGAAGATGAGAGAGTGGTGGCGATCACGGCGGCGATGACTGGCGGGACGGGGCTGGATGAGTTCAGCCGGGTTTTTCCGCAGCGGTTTTATGATGTGGGCATCGCGGAGCAGCATGCGGTGACCTTTGCCGCGGGGCTGGCTTTGGGGGGGCTGAAGCCGGTGGTGGCGTTGTATTCGACTTTTGCCCAGCGGGCGTATGACCAGATTATTCACGATGTGTGTTTGCAAAAGATTCCTGTGGTGTTGGCTGTTGACAGGGCGGGCCTGGTGGGCGAGGATGGCTGTACTCATCATGGGGTTTTCGATATTGGGTTGTTTAGGAGTATTCCACATCTTCCGATTATGGCGCCGAAGGATGAGAATGAATTTGTCCATATGCTGCGTATGGCTGTGGCTATGGATCATCCTGTGGTGGTCCGTTATCCCCGGGGTCAAGGTCTGGGGGTTAAGATGGAGGAGGGGGATCCTGGGCTGGAGCTGGGCAAGGCGGAATTGTGCCGGAAGGGGTCGGATGTGACGTTGGTGGGTTTGGGGGTTACTGTGGAGCTGTGCCGCAAGGCGGCTGAGGAATTGATGCGGATGGGGATTGGCGCGGGGGTGATTAACTTGCGTTTTCTCAACCCGCTGGATAAGGACATGATTATGACGCAGGCGATGTTGACGGGTCGCCTGATTACGGTGGAGGATCATACTCTGATGGCGGGGATGGGCAGCGCTGTGGCTGAGGTGCTGGCGGATGAAGGTGTGGAGGGCGTTCGTTTGGGCCGTTTGGGGTACCGGGATTTTATTCAGCATGGGTCTTTGGAGGTTCTGAAGCGTGAGGCGGGGGTCAGTGTGGAGAGTGTGGTGAAGATGGCGCTGGCGATTTGTAAGGAGACGTGGCAGGATGTTGTGGGGTAAGGGGCTGTTATTAGGAGGGAATCAAGAATAATTCGCGCTTATGCCGGATAAAATACGCTAGTGCTGCACTAGCACACGTGCGTGTTATCTGGATCATTTGAAAGGCGACGGAATGAAATATGGGGAAGCTTAAGCTTCGTAAAGGGCTCACAATCAAAGACTTGATGCGCCGTATACAGCACCTGGAGAAACTGAACGAGGATATCAAACTGCTTATAGAAAGCACGACCAATATGTTTGTCTTGTTTGACCGTGATATGAAGATGCGCTATTGCAGCACCAGCGTTTTAGATTTGCTGGGGATAGATGATTACAGTGAAGTCATTGATCAGCCCTTGGAGAAGGCGCATGCTATATATCCGGATCAGGAGTATGCCAAGCGAAGCTCAGAAAGATTTTCTCGTGTTCTGGCTGGGCAGGATATGATTGTTGCGGACGATGTTATTGACTGGCCGGGTAAGGGAATACGTGCATTCCACATAACATACAGGCGTATAGTGGACTCACGCGGCAATTTTGATGGTATAGTCCTCACGTTATTGGATATTACCGATGTGCGTTTGGAGGAAGCGGAGCGGCGTATGAATGACGTAGTGGGCTCGACAATGACGGCATGTTTTGTATGGGATGAGACGGGCCGTATCGTCGCGTATAATAAAGAATCCGCTCGTATTTTTGGATTGCCGGATAATTTATCTGCTGAAGAATTTAATGAAATCTATTCGTCCATTCAGCCGGAGTTCCAACCGGATGGACGAGAAACCGAAACTGTCCGACTGGACCTTCTGAACGAAGCTTTAGATAAAGGGTTTGTTCAGATTTCCGGAAAATTGAAAAAAAATGATGGGACACCGATATATGTTGATATTAATATTGCCCGTATCACATGGATATCTGGGTATCGGTTGGTTGTATATCATCATGACACAACAGAATTGGTAGAAAAGGAAATTCAAGCGAAAGAAGATATTCAAAAAGAGCGCGAAAAAACTGAAGCGCTGGCATATTGGTATAAATCCATTCTTGACGCCACGCCGCTTCCCATCACGGTGACTGACGCGAACATGAATTGGACCTTTGTCAATAAAGCGGTAGAGGAATTTTTAGGGACGAAGTTCGAGGATATGATGGGCAAGCCCTGCAGCAACTGGAACGCACACATCTGCAATACGCCGGACTGCGGGATTGCCTGCGCGAAGCGGGGTCTGAAACAAACATTTTTCAACCAGAATGGACGTTCCCACCAAGTTGATATTGAAACACTCAAGGGCCCAAATGGGGAAACCGTGGGCTTCATTGAAGTGGTGCAGGATATTACACAGATTGAAAGCATGGCGAAAAAACAGGCGGAGGCTGAAGCGGCGTCAGTTGCAAAGTCGACATTTTTGGCCAATATGTCGCATGAAATCCGTACGCCTATGAACGCGGTATTAGGGATGTCGGAATTGCTGCTTCAGGAAAAGTTGAATGAACGCCAGCTTCGGTATGCAAAAGATATTAAGACGGCCGCCACAGCACTTTTGGCGACTATCAATGATATTTTGGATGTTTCAAAGATACAAGCCGGAAAACTAAGCCTTGTCCCTGTGCACTATGATTTCACTATGCTGATTGATAATATGGGGTCAATGGTACAGTTTTTGGCTGATGGTAAAAATATTTCTTTCCGATTAGTTGTGCAGGAGCACACTCCCGTATACTTGTATGGGGATGATATACGGCTCAGGCAGGTGCTTACAAACTTATTGAGCAACGCCGTTAAATTTACTAAAGAAGGCTATGTCCAGTTGGCTGTCAGCTGTACGGATACAACGGTTACAATCACTGTCAGCGATACAGGCACAGGGATTCCTGCGGAAAGCCTGCCGACGCTTTTTGAGGCTTTTGAACAGGCCGATGTGGAGAAACATCGGGATAAAACAGGAACCGGCCTGGGCCTGACAATTTCCAGATCGCTTGTGGAAATGATGGGCGGACAGATCACAGTAGAGAGTGTGTACGGACGGGGAACGTCATTCCATGTTGAGATTCCAAAAGTTTTAGGGGATGAAACGCTGATCCATGAGGCAAATGACAAAGAAGCCGCTATATATGCGCCTGATGCGAGAATCCTGGTTGTAGATGATAATACAGCCAACTTAAATGTTGCGGCCGGACTTTTACGTCTGTGCGGGATACAGACGGAAACCGCCGAATCAGGCAGGCAAGCGATACACATGGTTCAACAGCATCCCTATGATCTTGTATTTATGGATCACAGGATGCCGGGAATAAGCGGAGTTGAAACAACCCAAGTTATCCGTGAACAAGGCATTGATGTGCCTATCATTGCGCTGACGGCGAGCGCTGTCGTGGGGGCAAAGGAAATGATGCTGGCTGCCGGCATGAACGATTATTTGTGGAAACCGATTAAGAAAGCAGAACTGATGCACATATTAAAGAAATGGATTTCCGCCGAAAAGCTTTTGGATCCGCTGCCCGAAGCGGAGGCGGAGGAATCTATGGAATCCGGGGGGGAAGAACATAGGGGTTTTTGGGACAGAATTGAACAAATGGAAGGGCTCGACTTATCCATAGGGTTAGACAGAGTCGGTGGCCGGCGGGAGGTCTATAAAAAGATATTGAAGGTGATGGTGCGGGAAACCGAGAAAAGTAAAAAAAACCTGCCTCAGTTTCTATCGGCTGAAGATATGGAGAATTTCCGCATAGAAGTCCATGGTATCAAGGGCGCGTTAGCCAACGTAGGTGCGATGGAGCTTTCCGCTAAAGCGCTTGAACTTGAAAGGGCTTCTGATAAAATGGACTCCGCTTTTTGTGTTTCTAATCTGCCGGGGTTATTGGACGGGCTAAACGATTTGAGCCGTCACTTACAAGAGAGTTTTGCTCTGCTCAAACAGAATGGTAGCGCAGCAGGCATCACAGAGCTCCCGCCAGAATTGCCGTCTATCTTTCAAAGGATGATGGAGGCTTTCGATGAAATAGACTTGAAGCTGATAGATGAAGAGGTGAAAACTTTGAATACGGTTCCCGTCAAGGGAGCGTTAAAAGAGGAAATCGAGCACATACAGGATATGATTAGGATGATGGATTACGATGCGGCAACGGAACATATTCAAGAAGTGCTGAGTGTGCAGGGAGATGTTTCACCCGGTGAGAAATCGATATTTTCCGGCGCGCCTTGAGCACCTTGAATGCGGCTGTATTCCGGCGCAAGTCGTAGTCTTGTGATATACTTACCATATGAAAAATAATGACAAAGTGCGCTTGGATGTCTTGTTGGTCACACGAGGATTAGCCGAAAGCCGGGAGAAGGCCCAGGCCTTGATTATGGCTGGCCAGATTTTTTCCGGGGAGGAGCGGATGGAAAGAGCGGCGCAGCAGGTTCCGATGGATTTGGCTGTGGTGTTGAAAGGGGTACTGCCTTATGTGTCCCGGGGCGGACTCAAGCTGGAACAGGCCCTGAAGAGTTTTAACCTGGACTTGAGGGACAAGGTGGTGGCGGATCTGGGGGCTTCGACAGGAGGCTTCACAGACTGCGCTCTGCAAAATGGCGCGAAGAAGGTTTACGCTGTGGATGTGGGATATGGCCAGCTCCATTGGAAATTGCGGCAGGATGTCCGGGTGATCTGCTTGGAACGGACTAATGCCAGGTATATGACAGCGCAGAGCTTGCCGGAAGTGGTGGATGTGGTGGTCTGTGATGTGGCCTTTATTTCGCTCAAAAAGATCTTTCCGGCCATGAGGTGTCTCTTGCGGGAGGAAGGAATGGCAGTGGTGCTGATTAAGCCTCAGTTTGAGGCGGGGACGGAGAAGGTCGGCAAAAAAGGTGTTGTGCGGGATGACGCGGTACATAGAGAAGTCCTCACAGATGTTCTGGAAGCGGCCCAGACTCAAGGGTTTGGTGTTGTGGGGGTGGAGGCTTCTCCCATAAAAGGGGCTCAGGGGAATAAGGAATTTCTCGCGTGTCTGCGGCGGATGGGCGAGCCGTTGAGGTGTCGGCGGGGCATTGACGAGGATTGACGAGGGAGAAAGGCTTTTTCAGTTCATTTGCCGCATTTCATTTCATTTGCCATTGCTTTTCACGTAGTAGAATACTATAATTAAATTAATTATTAAGGAGGAACGGCTTATGGCAATGACAGCATAGCCCATGATGCCGAGACTCCCTCGCAGCGGCCATATGATGATAAGGAGGAAGAGAAAAGGAGGAAGAGAAAATGAAAAGGACCTTAGTGCTTGTAATGGCGTTCTTGCTTGCCCTTTCCCTGTTAACGGCTTGCAGTGGGAACACTGGAGACAACGTCCCAACAAACACTGGCGAAGATGTTGAGGAAATCAACGCCGATGATTGGTTTGTCTCTCACTGGTGGGGACTCCGCGCTGATTTTTCGCAGAATGTTAAGTACACCGATTTTGACAGCGTACAGGGTATGTATCAGGATTTGTATCAGGGTATGTATTTTGACATGTCTTTCAAAATCAAAATGGAACACGATGAAGCCTTTGAGAACAATCCCTCTATAGACGGGGACTACTGGCTTTGGATGGATTCCACGATAAGCATCGACACTGACGAAGCCGCTGACCGGATATTAAGCGAAAAGCTGGGGGGAGATTTCAGTGGGATGGGGCTTGGAATTTCCGGAGAATTATCAGGGTCGTACCAGAGTTATTATTCCTACACTGACAACGATGGTAACTACAGAAAACCGGAGTTCGACGAGGACGGAAACTATATTGCCCCCGATGGGCAAAAGGACAAAAATGCTTACGTTCAGAGAGTTGCAAAAGACTGGCGATCTCCCATAAAAGACAAAAACGGCGGGACCGTGCAGCCGGCAGCAGGCAGCTACATGTTGTTTGAGGCAATCAAGGTGGAATATACAGGTTCAACGTCTCATGTGCTCGCGGGTTCTTTCGGTGAGAAGGTGATATACGATTTATACATCTATATAGTGATCGAGCCGGACGCGCCCGGAGCGGATATAAATGTGGCCAACCTCAATGAAAGAGACGCGAAGGTGTATATTGATCTGCATACCGTAAACGGCAATCATATATGGATAGAAGGGGATGGAATTTTTTTCCTCGATCAGATGTTCTCCCCGCTTAATACTGACTAATGCGGGCTTTGCCCGCAAGTGGTCAGTGATCAGTGGTTAGTGGTCAGTATTGGATTTTCTTGTTTTTTATTGACGCTTTGCGTCTGTAAGTTACTAAAAGCATGTGACTAGGATACTTTATTCAAGGAGTGCTTATGACCCCTATTGCGGCGTTGTGCGTCAACAGAATGAAAATCAATTCAGGTTCCCTTGTTCATCAGATTCGTGCCTGGCTGAAGGCACGGGGGTGGCAGACAGTTGTCTGGGAGACGGAATACTATGCAGGAGGGGGAACTGCTGCAGAGGAGGAGCAAGATATCAGTTTTGTGCTGTCTTTGGGGGGGGATGGAACCGTTCTGGAGGTGGCGCGCGAGGCGGCGCGCCAGGAAATTCCGGTTCTGGGGGTGAACTATGGACGTCTGGGGTTCTTGTGTGAAGTAGAACAGACAGATATTTTTTCGGCCTTGGAGAGGATCCTGCAAAGTGATTTTACTGTTGAGGAGAGACTGATGCTGACAGCGTGTCTCCTCAACGGAGAGCCGGATCGGACTGTCTCCCGGGTTCCTTTCCGGGGTTTTACGGTTCTCAATGATGTGGTGTTTGCCCGCAAGAGTACGGATGCCATGATTGCCCTTGACGTTAAGTTGACGGGGGAAACGATTGCCAGCCCGCCTTGTGACGGAGTGATTATCGCGACCCCCACGGGATCAACGGCCTATTCTTTGTCTGCGGGGGGACCGGTGGTGAGTCCGGGTGTGGAAGCCATTCTCATTACTCATCTGGCAGCTCATGCCCTGTCATCGCGGCCTATGGTGGTGTCCCATAAGGATGTGCTGGATGTGACGCTGGCCTGTGCCCATCCCTGCCGGGTGGCTTTTGACGGGCAGAACAGCTTGATTCTTCAGCCGGGACAAACCGTGCGCATCAAGGCCTCCGATCTTAAAGCCCGGTTTATTCGGTTTGCAGGCAGTAATTTTCCCAAGATGGTTCGGGAAAAGCTGGGGGAACGCAGCTAGTGCTGCACGAGTGAATGATTCAAGAATACATAAAGTGAAGGGGAGACTATTATAATGAAGTCCCGGCGTCAGAGAAAGATTCAAGAATTAATTGCAGGGAACACGGTGCGAACCCAAGAAGAGCTGGTCATTCACTTGAATGATCAGGGGTTTCCGGCTACCCAAGCGACCATTTCCCGTGACATCAAGGAGATGGGGCTGGTCAAAGTGCCAGGCCCGGGGGAAGAGTATCATTACGCCATGGCGAATGAGGCTCAGACGATGGGAGGTCAGGAGCGGATGGGAAAGGTGTTCCGCGATACAGTAACATCTGTGGCTTGCGGCGAGAATATTGTTGTCATTAAGACGCTGCCTGGTAATGCTCAAGCGATAGCTGTCCTTTTGGATAGCGCAGGCTGGGAGGATTGTTTGGGAACGGTGGCCGGAGATGACACAGTGCTTGTGATTGCGCGGCAGAGTGTTGAGGCGGAGACCGTGAGGAAACGATTGCAGAGCTTTATGGAATGAACGACTGAACATGAAATGCTGAGAACGGGGAGATGGCGATGCTAGTTGGATTGAGCATTGAGAACTTTGGCTTGATGGATAAAATCCACCTGACTTTTGAAAAAGGGCTGATTGTTTTTACGGGAGAAACGGGGGCGGGCAAGTCCATGCTGGTGGATGCGCTGGATCTCTTGTTGGGGGGAAGGGCCGCGTCAGAACATATCCGGCATGGGAGTCAGAAGGCCGGTGTGGAAGGGGTTTTCTGCAATTTACCTGAGCCTTTGGTGGAGCTCTTGCACCAGGAAGGGTATCCGCCGGAAGAGGATCAGTTGTTTTTGGCCCGGGAAATCAGCGTTTCCTCAGGACGCAATGTCTGCCGGGTTCAGGGCAAAACCGTGCCGCTGTCTCTCTATCGCACGTTCTGTGTCGGTCTGGTGGACATCCATGGCCAAATGGATCACCAGTCTCTGCTTAAATCTGAGTATCATGGGGTGCTTCTGGACCGGTTTGCTGGGGATGAGCATATGGAGATGAGGGAACAGGTCAGGGCAGCGGCTGTGGATTATGTGACTGTGGCGGCTCAGGAGAGGGAGTTTTTGCGTTCGGAGCGGGAGCTGTTGCAGCGAGAAGATATGCTGAGATTCCAAGTTGACGAAATTGAACGGATTGCCCCCAGTCTGGGGGAAGATGAGGTTTTGGAAGAGGAGCGGAAGGTGCTCATGAATTCTGAAAAAATCATGAGCTTGGCGGAACGGGGTTATGTCGGCCTTTATGAGGGCGAGGATCCTTGTGCTTCGGCCTACGATTTGCTGGGCCGCGTGCACCGTGATTTGGCTGATTTGGCGGGCCTGGATCCCAGCGCTCAGGAGATGGCGAAGGAAGCGGAGTCGGTCTACTACGCGGCGGAAGACCTTGTCAACCGCCTGCGTTCTTATCGGGACAGCTTGGATTTTCAGCCGGAGCGTTTGGCGGGGATTGAGGAGAGGCTGGTGGAGCTGGGGAAACTGAAAAAATATGCCCCGGATTTGGCGCAGGCTATTGATTATCATCAAACTATTCTGGCGGAATTGGAAGGGATCGCGTCACGGAAACAGAAGAACGAGACGGTTCATCTGGAGAAACAACGGGCTTTGGATGAGTACACAAGGGTGGCAGCGGGGTTAAGCGCGTCCCGGAGCCGCTATGGAGAGACGCTGGCGGCGGAGTTGGGGAATCAGCTGAGGGATTTGGATATTAAAGGGGCGCGGGTTGAGGTGATCTTGACAGAGCATAAGGAACCCTCGCTGCAGGGGGCGGAAAGTGTGGAATTTCTTTTTTCGGCCAACCCCGGCGAGCCGCCAAAGGCCCTGGCGAAAGTCGCGTCCGGCGGGGAAATGTCACGGCTCATGCTGGCGTTTAAGAGCTTGTTGTCTGCGCTGGAAAGTGTGGATACGTTTATTTTTGATGAGGTGGACAGCGGTGTGGGGGGTACGACAATTGCCAAGGTGGCGCACAAGCTGGCGGGGATTGCCCAGAATAAGCAGGTGTTTGTGATTACCCATTCTGCTCAAGTGGCGGCGTTGGGGACGAGCCATTTTGGCATTCTGAAGGAGCAAAGGGAGGACCGAACGATTACCCGGGTCCAGGAACTGGACGAAGAGATGAGGGTGATTGAACTGGCTCGTATGCTGGGGGGCAGTGATATGGCGAGTACGTTGGCTCGGGATATGTATGAGTCGATGCGGGGGTTTTGAACCCGATGTTTCCCATTGTATCGAAATGCCAGCAGGCGGATGCATAATCAGGCCCGGAACACCACATAATAATGTCTGATCATGCTGCAAAATTATACAAGGGCATGAGAAAGGGTGCAAGGCTGTGAGACAGATCTATCTCAACAACGCCGGCAGCGCTTTTCCCCTTGCCCCCGGTGTTGAGGAAGCTGTGACCGCGTGTATGCGGGCGCCGCCGCTTTTATCCGGCCGGGACGTATCCGGTTCTGCGGATAGCTTGTACCGCTGCCGGCACAGTCTCGCCGGTTTGCTGGCGGTAAGTCCCGAACAGGTTGTGCTTTTGCCCGGCGCGACCCATGGATTGAATGTGGCTATCCTGGGGTTGGATCTCCGGAAAGATGATCTGGTCATAACTTCGGTGACAGAGCATAACTCTGTGCTGCGTCCGCTGGCACGTCTGGAGGATAGGCTGGGAATCCGTATAGCCTATGTCCCTTTGGCCGCGGACATGAAGCTTGACGCCAGCATTTATGATGATCTCCTGAAAGAAAAGCCGCGCTTGGTTGTCTTGAACCATGCCAGCAATGTTACCGGCAGGATCAATCCTGTAGGCCCATGGTTTAAAAAGGCCAAGTCCGCCGGCGCGGTAACCTTGCTGGATGCCAGTCAGACAGTTGGGCGAATTCCTGTCCATCCCCATGAATTGCAGGCGGATTTAACGGTTTTCTCCGGACATAAGGGATTGCGGGGTCCGTTAGGTACGGGCGGGCTCCATGTGGCACCAAGTGTAAGTCTGGCCCCTGTTTTGGTCGGTGGGACAGGCGTCAAAAGCGATTTAAGGGGACACCCGGATGAAATGCCGCTGCGCTTAGAAGCAGGGACACCCAATATCCCGGCTTTCGCGGGGCTTGACCGGGCCATCCGGTATATTATGAAAAATGTCTCCGACATTACTGCGGCCGAGGCTGTTATGACTCAAAAGCTGTATCGCGGGCTGGCGGAGATTGAGCATGTGCACATCTTCGATGGGGATCTCTCCTTGCAGTCAGACGCAGAGAGACAAACCGCATGGGATCGGGCCACATGGAACCAAACCGCATGGAACCGAACCGCGTGGAACCGGGCCGAAGCAGCGCCAAATGAAACGGAGAGGCTGCCAACAATATCCTTTCAGGTCATGGGCATGGATACCGATCAGGCTGGGTTTGCCCTCAGGGAAAGCTTTGGGATTCACTGTCGTACAGGGCTGCATTGCGCACCGCTTATTCACACATGTCTCGGCAGCCTGCCTGACGGGACACTACGCTTCAGCCCCTCCTTTGCCAGCCCTTCAGAAGATATTGACCATGCGATTGACGCAGTGAGGAGGTTGGCGGAGTGAAAATCATTTCCAGTGAAAAAATGGAAAATTGTTTTGACGGAGATTTTGTTTTTAAATACATCTTTGATGCAGGCTGGACACGGGAAGATATTATCAGGATGGAGGCGTGGGGAAGTCTCCGCTATTACGAGAGTTTTCCCCGGCCTATGTTTCAGGTAACCTGTTCCGACGGAACAATCATCAAAGGGGTTCAGAACGACCCGGCGTGCCGGATTATTTTCCCCCGGGCCACACCTGCCGCCGCCCGGGAAAACTTTGAGGCGCGGTTTGGTGAACTGTCCGTTTTGTGATCTCAAAGCAAAGAGCCGGAAAGGAGAAAGACTGCCATGGGTCAAAAGCTGTTGAGTATTTACGAAGACATCAAAAAAGCAGAAGGGCTCCGCGGACAAATGCGCCTGGCCATGCTTACCAACATCCCCAGCGCTAATGCCAAGGATGCCCCGGATTCGCCGGAAACAATGGCGAAATTCGCCGCCGCTTATAAGGAAATTACACAAAAAGAATGTCCTATCAAATAATTTTACGGAAGGAACTTTCACTATTATGCCAGACAACACGTTGCAGATGCGGCACACTTTTGACAGAGAACGGTGCCGCCATGAGATCAATGGATTGACCTCAGTTTTACATTGCCATCATTTTGCGTCTTTGACAACACAACTGGCCAATGACTGCCAGCTGCTGGATGCAAAAAAACTTTTGGCTCATTGTGCGGAAGACACCTTTTATCTGGTGTTGACGGACTATTATCGGAAAAATAACATTATGGGGCTGGAAAAGCGTTTCCGTGTCGGAGAGCAGTATTTTGCCGAGGTGGGTCTTGGCAAGCTGGCAGTCACATACGCCGGGCCCTATTCGGGCGAGGTTGTGCTGGAACACAGTCATATTGATGAAGGGTGGGTCAAAAAATGGGGCGTGACAGATAAAGCAGTCAATCATATTGGCTGCGGCTATGTGTGTGCTCTTTTTGCGGCTGCTTATGACCGGAATCGGCGGGAGTTTACAGCTTTTGAGCTTCAGAGCATAGCCCGCGGCGCTGCCAAGTCCGTGATCAGGGTTATGGATGTTACAGATGCGGGAGGGAAATGAAATGGCTGTTAATCGTGAAAAAATCATTAATGAACTTTCTAAATTGGATGTCAGAGGAGACGAGACAGGACTTATTAATGGGTATGGGGTTTTTATCCAGCAGCTGCCGGCGATGATCTGGACAATGTTTTCGGAACGACTAACTCGGGCGGTATCAGAGGAAATGCTGGAAACAGCGGAATGGCTGCTGGTGGATGCCGCCCATGAATGCGGGTACCATACGGGGTACGGCATTATTACCTCCGAGGAATGGAAAGCTGTTGTGGAGCCTATGATTGAGAAGGCTCCTGAAGATGTCCTTCACGGGGCCTTTGCGGTTTTTTCGGCATGGGGTTGGGCTAAAGCTGTCGTTCATGAACTGATTCCCGGTGAAAAAATGGTGATCCGGGCTCATGATTACTACGAGGCTGACGTCGTCGAATATGGCCGGTCCGGAAAAATGAGCGCCTATACGTTGACGGGCGTAGCGGCAGCTTTTATGGATCTGGCCTATGGTGGTGAGTATGATCCTACAGGGGCCACGGGCCTGAATACGTTTATGGGCCAACAAACTAAAGGGATCGAATGCGGCGATGAGTACGGGGAGATTGTTGTTACCAGAGCCTGAGAAATTGTGTATGGGGGCTGTATCCAGTGACATAACAGGATCCGGGGATGATCCGAAGATGATCCGGAGATGATCCGGAGATGATCCGGGGATGACCTGGGGATGACCGGGGATGACCGGGGATGATGCCGTACCCAAAGAAGCAGAAGACGGCGAAAGGCAAAATTGCCTGAGGCCGTCTTTTGCCTGGAAGTTACATTAAAAGAGGGAAAAAGGAGAGCAAAAAAAGACGTATCCTTTTTTCTTAGCGCAGATATATCTGTGAGTGAATATATCTGCGTGAAAGAAAACTTGATACGTCAAAGAAAGGGAGGAGAAGATTATCACACAGAGTATAGTCATTCGCCGACTGAAATAAAGGGGTTCACAGGGTAATTCCGGAAGAGTCTGATGCTTCATTTAAGTGGAAGAGTGACTATGAATTCAGTATACAGGACAAATGTTAAATGAGTATTTAATGATTATCATATTTAATGATTATCAATTTGTTTTACTTGTGCAAAAATGCTAGACTGTTAAAGATCATGGAGGAATCCGGCTTTACTTAGTTACAGGCCCTTACATAATGAAGTCTTGGAGAACGGGGAAAGGGTGGAAGCAGAGTGTATGACTTAAATGACTTGAATCCGGCTCAGAGGGAAGCGGTGGAACTTATGGAAGGGCCGCTTCTCTTGTTGGCCGGCGCCGGATCGGGCAAGACCCGGGTGCTGACGCACCGTGTGGCTCATATGATCGGGCAGGGCATCGATCCTTGGTCGATTTTGGCGATTACGTTTACCAACAAGGCGGCGGCGGAGATGCGGGAGCGTATTACGTCTTTGGTGAGGTCGGAGGGTAAGGGGCTGTGGGTGGGGACGTTTCATGCGGTCTGTATGCGGATTTTGCGTATGGAGGTTGAGAAGCTGGCGGGGTATGGGCGTAGTTTTGTGATTTTTGACACGGCGGATCAGATGGCGTTGCTGCGCGCGGTGCTCAAGGAGCTGAATATTGATGAGAAAAGGTTCGCGCCCCGGGCTCTCTTGGCGGCGATCAGCAATGCGAAGAACAAGTTGTGGAGTGTCAGCGATTTTGAGCTTCAGGCGGGGGATTTTTTTGAAAAGATGGCGGCGCGGGTGTATGGGGCTTATCAGGAGAAACTTTTCGCAAATAACGCGATGGATTTTGATGATATTATTATGCTGACTGTGCGGTTGTTTCGCGAGTATCCGCAGGTTCTGGGGTATTATCAAAACCGTTTCCGCTATATTTTGGTGGATGAGTATCAGGATACGAATCATGCGCAGTATGTTTTGATTAATTTGTTGGCGGAGCGGTATAGGAATCTGTGTGTGGTGGGGGATGATGATCAGTCGGTTTATGGATGGCGCGGCGCGGATATTCAGAATATTTTGGAGTTTGAACGGGATTATCCGGAGGCTGCGGTGCTGAAGCTGGAGCAGAATTATCGTTCCAGCGGCAGTATTTTGGCGGTGGCGAATGCGATTGTGCGCCATAATCGGGGGCGTAAGGAGAAGGCGCTGTGGACTCAGAAGGGTGATGGGGAGCGGGTGGCGGTGCACCGGGCGGCTGATGATGTGGAGGAGGCTCGTTTTGTGGTGGATCAGGTGCTGGGACTGCGGGATGAGCTGGGGCTGAATTATGGGGATTTTGCGGTGCTGTACCGGACGAATGCTCAGTCGCGGGGTTTGGAGGAGCGTTTTGTGCGGGCGGGGGCGCCGTATCGGGTGTATTCGGGGGTTAAGTTTTATGAGCGGATGGAGATTAAGGATATTCTGGCTTATTTGAGGTTTATCTATAATCCGACGGACATGGTCAGCTTTCGCCGTGTGGTTAATGTGCCGCGCCGGGGGATTGGGGATACGTCTGTGCAGAAGGTGCTGGAGTATGTGGAGGGGAGGGGATCAGGATCAGGATATGAGGAAGGAATGGGGGCAGGGTCAGGGTCAGGTGTAAGAACACATGGAGTGTCAGGGACTGGGACGGGCGAACAAATCTTGTTTTTGGAACTGCTGGCGTCACCTCCGGAGGATATGGGGCTGCAGGCTCGGGCGGTTAAGGCTTTGAAGGGGTTTGCGGAGTTGGTTCAGTCTCTCCGGGAGGCGGCGGAGACGGGGGGGACTTTGACTGGGTTGACTCGGATGGTGTTGGAGGAGAGTGGGTATTGGGAGGCTTTGAAGGCGGATGGGACGCCTGAGGGGGAGGCCCGGCTGGAGAATTTGGAGGAGTTTTTGAATGTGACGGCGGAGTTTGATGAGCACGCGGCGGAGTATTTGGAGGATTTGGAACTGGATCCGGAGCAGAATTTGGTTTTGCTGGGGGGGTTTTTGGAGCGTGTGGCGTTGGTGGCGGATATTGATGCTTATGAGGATGGGGAAGATGTGGTTAAGTTTATGACGATACATAGCGCAAAGGGGCTGGAGTTTCCGGTGGTTTTTATTGTGGGAATGGAGGAAGGGATTTTTCCGAGCAGCCGCAGTGTGATGGAGCCGGCTCTGTTGGAGGAGGAGCGGCGGTTGTGTTATGTGGCGGTGACTCGGGCGAAGGAGAGGGTGTTTTTGCTGCATGCCCGGAGGAGGATGCGTTTTGGGAGAACGGAGCCTGGGGTGCCGTCACGGTTTTTGGAGGAGATTCCGGCGCGGTTGAAGGATGAGGATAAGGATAAGGGGTACAAGTCTTCTCAGTCGTCCCGGTTATCGCGGTCTAGAGATAGGATAGGCGAGGGGGGGACGGGATCCTCTGGGAGTGAGGGGAAGACGGTGGGGGATTGGCGTTCTCGGGGGACGCCTGTGGCGCCTGTGGCTGCCGGAGCGTTTGGATCTGAAGGTTCTGGAGGATCTTCGGGGGCTGCGGGAGCGTTGAGATCTGGAGGATCTCCGGGGGCTGCGGGATCTATGGAGTCTGAAAGCCGGGGGCAGGATCTGCCCCAGATGGCTTACCATGTGGGGGATCGAGTGATTCATCCGTCTTTTGGCCAGGGGATTGTTATGAGCTGCCGCAATGAGGGCGGTGAAGATGTGGTTACAGTGGTGTTTGCCGGGGAGATTAAGAAATTGATTGTGGCTTATGCGCGGCTGGAGAAGGTCTGAAGCGGGCTGCCATTAGCTCACCTCAAAATCTGAGTTCGAACGCTCGCTTGGAGGCGCCATCAAAGCCTGCTGCTTCATAAAATTTGTGTGCCTCGATGCGCTTAATGCCGCTTTGGAGCGTAACCTTGTAGCAGCCCTGGGCTTTTGCGTACTCAATCGCCGCTTCTATCAGTTTCCGTCCGATGCCTCTGCGACGGCAGTCGCTGGATGTTACGACGTTTTCAATGAAACAAATAGGTGAACAGTTTCTTGTAATGTTCGGAATAATGGCGGCATAGCAAGCCCCTACGAGGAGTCCGCCCTCCTCAGCGATAAAATACAATACACCGTTTCTCTCAGCTTGCTCAAAGGCTGCAAGCGCTGCATTCTCATCTATCGGTGGATCGAGGGGCTGAAGCTGCTCGAGCAGCTTCAGCATCTGAGGGAGGTCCTTTTTTGCTGCGTTGCGGATTTTCATTTCATAATGATCCTTTCTAATGCGGGCTTTGCCCGCAAGTGGTCAGTGGTCAGTGGTCAGTGGTTACCAGTGCGTACGCGGATATCTTGCGTACCCGCCATGTGATGAGGAGGCTGGGCAGATACGATAGCACAACGATGCAAATGCCTGCCGCGCATACCCCGCCATATTCTTTCAACTCGATTCAAAACTTTTTCAAAATATCATGGTGTCCAACACAATTTTTCTCCAACTCGGCAAACAACGCGTCAATGTTGTTAAAAACAGGTTTTTCGCCGGATGCGATTTTCGCCTTTGCCGTTTCAATTTCACCTTGCAGCTCATCAAGGTATTTCTTAGGGTATACTGTCACCGGAATAATCATGATCATGCCTTCTTTTTCCGATATTTCCAACTTGTCGCCCTCGTTCAGGCCGAGTTTTGCAACAATCTCTTTTGGGATAGTGATTTGCGATTTCCGCCTTAATTCCGCTAACATAAATGAGTACTCCCTTCTCAGTTTGAAATTCCTCAGCATGGAGCGCGTTAAATGTTCGCCCCCTCTGCTTGCCCGCCTCAGGGCAAGTTTTTTGTTGATGTTTGACAGCCTACTCCATATGCATCAGCAGTTGTCCGGACTGGATAGCCTGTCCTTCGCTGACAAGGATGGATCCGATGATCCCCGCAGCCGAGGCGGCGACATTGGTTTCGATTTTCATAGCCTCGATGACAAGGAGAATCTTGTTGAGGTCCACCTGATCTCCTTCGGTGACCAGGATTTTGCTGACGGTGCCGGAGATGGGAGCGCCGATTTCCTTGGGATTCTTGGGATCGGCTGTTTGAATTATGGAATTTCGGCTCCCTTGGTTGCTCTGATCGAAATTCTTGTCATAAACTTTGATTTCCCGGCGGTTGCCGTTAACTTCAAAGACGGCTGTCTTATAACCGTTCTCGTCGCCGGCGCTGATTTCAACGAGTTTGACAATAATAATTTTACCTTCGTCCAAGTCGATTTCGCTGGTTTCACCTTCCCGCAAGCCGTAAAAGAAGACGTGGCTTTCCAGATTATTCAGATGGCCGTATTCTTTCAGGGACTCGAGATACCCTTCGTAAACTTTGGGATAGAGGGCATAGCTGAGGACGTTGCGGATATTGGCGTCCACATGATATTCTTGTGCGAGTTTTTCCCGGAAGGCGCCGAAGTCTGCCGGCGGGAGAAATTCGCCGGGGCGGCAGGTGAGGGGCTCTTCGCCTTTGAGAATGATATCCTGTAAATGGGTGGGGAATCCGCCTTGGGGTTGGCCAAGCATGCCTTTGAAGTAATCTACTACGGAGTCGGGGAAGGAGAGGTGGCGGCCTTTTTCGAGAATGGTATCGGGGGTTAAGTCGTTTTGGATCATGAAGATGGCCATGTCGCCAACGACTTTGGAGGTGGGGGTGACTTTGATGATGTCGCCGAACATGTCGTTGACGGCCCGGTACATTTCTTTGACTTCGTTGAAGCGATGGCCAAGGCCGAAGCTTTCGACCTGGGGTTTTAGGTTGGTGTACTGGCCGCCGGGGATTTCGTATTTGTAGATTTCGGCGGATCCTGAGGTGAGGGCGCCTTCGAACGGTTCATAAACGCAGCGGACTTCCTGCCAATAATCGCAGAGGAGTTGGAGGTCGTCCAAGTCGAAGCCTGTGTCGTACGGGGAGTTTTTTAGGGCGGCAACGATGGAGTTCAGCGGCGGCTGACTTGTCAGGCCGGACAGGGGACTGAGGGCGGCGTCAACGATGTCAACGCCGGCTTCGGCGGCCATGAGCAGTGTGGCGATACCGTTGCCGCTGGTGTCATGGGTATGAAGATGGATGGGGATGCTGATTTCGTCTTTGAGGGCGCGGATCAGTTTGGTGGCGGCGTAGGGTTTGAGAAGGCCGGCCATGTCTTTGATGCCGAGAATGTGGGCGCCCATGTTTTCAATTTCTTTGGCAAGAGTGACATAATACTTGAGCGGATATTTGTCCCGGGCGCCGTCCAGGATGTCTCCGGTGTAGCACATACAGACTTCGGCGATTCTGCCGGTTTTCATGACGGCCTCAAAGGAGACTTCGACGCCTTTGAGCCAGTTCAGGCTGTCGAAGATGCGGAAAATATCGATGCCTTGGCTGGCGGCTTCCTGAATGAATTCCTGGATGACGTTGTCAGGGTAGGCGGTGTAGCCGACGGCATTGGCGCCGCGGATCAGCATCTGAAAGGGGATGTTGGGGATGAGCTTGCGCAGGGTCTGGAGACGGCGCCATGGGGATTCTTTCAGGAAGCGGTAGGCGACGTCAAAGGTGGCGCCTCCCCACATTTCCAGGGAGAAGAGATCCTGTGCCAGCACGGCGGTGGCGGGGGCGATATGGATCATATCCCGGGCGCGCATGCGTGTGGCGAGCAGGGATTGATGCGCGTCCCGCAGGGTGGTGTCGGTGAGCAGGAGCTTCTTCTGGTCATGAATCCAGCGAATGAATCCCTGGGGGCCTTGGTTCAGCAGGATGTGGCGCAGGCCGGGGAGATGGGCCGGGTCTTCGGGGTTTTCCGGCAGGGAGACTTTGGGGACGGGGGGAACGTTGAAGTCTTTTTTGGAGCCGTGGCTGCTGTTGACGACTGTTTCGCCGATGTATTTGAGAATCTTGGTTTCGGTGTCTTTACGGGGTTTGATATCAAAGAGTTCAGGGGTGTCGTCAATGAAATGGGTATCACATTCACCGCTGAGGAATTTTTCATGATTGAGCACGTTAATGAGAAAGGCTTGGTTGGTTTTGACGCCTTTGACATTTAATTCTCTGATGGAGCGGACGGCTTTTTTGGTGGCGCCTTCAAAGGTGCGGGCCCAGGAGATGACTTTGACGAGGAGGCTGTCGTAGAAGGGGGAGATGACGGCGCCTGTGTAGCCGTTGCCGCCGTCTAAGCGGATGCCGAAACCGGATCCGGTCCGGTAGACGTCGATGCGGCCGGTGTCGGGGGTGAAGTTGGTCAGCGGGTCTTCGGTGGTGATCCGGCATTGGATGGAATAGCCCCGGGGTTCGATGCATTCTTGGGAGGGGATGCCGATTTCCGGCGAATCGAGGGCATAGCCTTGGGCGATGAGGAGCTGGCTTTGCACAATGTCGATGCCGGTGGTCATTTCGGTGATGGTGTGTTCGACTTGGATGCGGGGGTTCATTTCGATAAAATAGTGCCGGCCGTGGGCGTCGACAAGGAATTCTACGGTGCCGGCGTTGGCGTAGCTGACGGCTCGGGCGATCTTCAGCGCGTCTTTGTGGAGGCGGGTTCTGAGTTCGGGGTCTACGGCGAAGGCCGGGGTGAATTCGAGGATTTTTTGGTGGCGCCGCTGAATGGAGCAGTCCCGGTCGTAAAGATGGACGAGGTTACCGTAGTGGTCGCCGAGGATTTGTACTTCAATATGTTTGGGACGTTCCAGATATTTTTCAATGAAGATGTCGTCTATGCTGAAGGCTTTTTTGGCCTCGCGTTTGGCGTTTTGGAATTCGATTTCCATGTCTTTTTTGGTGTGGACGACGCGCATGCCGCGGCCGCCGCCGCCGGCCGCGGCTTTCAGGATGACGGGGAAGCCGTGTTTTTCAGTGAATTGCAGGGCTTCTTCGAAGCTGTTCAGGGCATGGGTCACACCGGGGATGGTGGGAACACCGACGCTGTCGGCGAGAATCTTGGATTTGATTTTGTCGCCGAGGTTTTCCAGGGTTTGGGAGGTGGGACCGATGAAGGTGATGTCGGCTTCTTCACATTTTTCGGCAAAGTGGGGGTTTTCGGACAGGAAGCCGTAGCCGGGGTGGATGGCGTTGGCGCCTTTGCGCTGGGCCACTTCGATGATTTCTTCGATATCCAGATAGGCATCGAGGGGTTTCATGTTGCGCCCGGTGAGATAGGATTCGTCCGCGCGGGTGCGGAAGAGGGCGTATTTGTCTTCCTCGGAGTAGATGGCGACGGTTCGTATGTTCAGTTCTTTGCAGGCGCGGAAGATTCTTGTGGCGATTTCGCCGCGGTTGGCGACCAGGACTTTGGTGTAGGGTTTGATAGTCATGATGATTTGTGGATCTCCTTTCAGAATAATAATGAGTCCCAAAGAGGGGGTAAGAGGCTGGCTGATAATTTCAAAAGGGCTATTGCGTAGATGGTGTCCAGCCAGATGATGGAGCCGAGGGATCCGAGATAGATCAGCCCTATTATGGGCAGGGCGAGAATTTTGGCCAAAATGTTGACTCTTTTGTTTTTGACAATGGATCGGTACATGGATTGGGCGTCGCCTTTGCTGGGGAAGGCGTGCATGAGAATGGCAAAGCCGAGGTAAATGAGGATAAAATCCATCATCTCCAGGGTGCTGAACAGGGTACTAAACAGGGTGCTGATGGAATGATCAGCAAGCTTTGCTGTCGCGGGCAGGGCAATGGAGACTCCTAAGACGGTGTTGATTAAAAATGGCCCTGTACCAATCGCGAAATTGGCGATTGGACGATCAACCGCTGCGTGAATTACATATCCGGGAGGGTTTTTGAATTGAAAATATTTGACTTTGTACACAGGAACCCGGCACAGATGGCAGAAGATTTGATGGGCCAGTTCGTGCACAATGACTCCGGGGAATGTTAGAACTGAAATTAATGTTCTGAGAACGTAGAACATGCCGATTTCTCCTCTTTTTCTCTGTCCAAGATCATACCATACTCTGGGTTGGTTTTCCACTAATGCAGCACTAGGGAGTGAGCCCATTTTCTTGGCAGTAGAAAAGGTATTGTTTTTCATTGGTGGGGAAGTGGCAACACCGGGCAGCCAGCTCGGGCCTGGCTTTTTTTTGTGCAATGAGATGATAAAGTTTGTCGGCCTGTTTTATAATTGTGCTCTTATTAGCATTGCACCATGAAAACGGAAATGACAATGCCAACAAAGGGTCTGGTCGATTTACTATCCATTATGTATGGGACGCATGGATCTTTTATTCTTAAAAAATCGCAGTAATCAGCTGATGCTCGATAAAAAGAAAGGCGCATAGGGTGATTTCTCCTTAAAAAGGGTTGAGCTACAAGCTCAACCCTTCGCTTTTTTAGCTCCCACTCATGGTAGGGTACACCGCTTTTTTAGCTCCCACTCATGGTAGGGTACACCGCTTTTTGGATATTTCTATCCTGTATTAGTATTATACGCAAAGATCAGGAATATTTCAATAGGCTTAGCAGGATTCTTGTTAACAGAACAACAATGCATGAGTCCATTTCAATTTCAAGCTGAAATACGTCAAGCTGAAATATACTGAGGACTTGAAGGTAGAATACATGGGAACCGTCCCCGCCTATCAGTTTAGCGAAGAAATAACATCTGGAGATATTTTAATATTTTATTAGCGTTAAAAGACCTTTAAATAGAAGCCAAGCAGGGGAGATATCTATAGAGCAAGCGAAACGTGAAAGCCTGATGATATCTAGCCTTTTAAAAACCAAGATCTGCTTAACCCGGCTTTCCAGGAAAGCGGCTTCTGTAGATGAGCAACTATACAAAGTATTATTTATACAATATAATTAATAACAGAAGTATTCTTTAAAGGGAGGAGTATTGTGATGCTAGATAATAGAAAGTGTGAAACATTTATAACAGCACTTGCATTAATTTTAATCTCAGCAGGGATTGGATTTGGTTGTGCTAATTCCATTGAAAGTCATTATGAAATTAATCCAGAATTAAAAGACATCATGCTGTTTTGCCGTGATGATTATAATGGAGGAAATATTTTCGGCATTACTAGAAATGGCGAAGAAATAAAAATAATAAATATGGAACATAAAGAAAAAGTGATGAAAAAGATAAAATTCAGTTTATAATGGGGGGCTTTGGTTTTGATGGAGAAGGAGGAGGAGGAGGGGGAGGAGAGGAAAACATCATCATAGATCTGGTAAATAATACCATTAATCAATTCGACTCAGAGAAACGCTATTATTATGTGTATTATTTATAAAAAACTGCATCTCATGGGTGACAATGATCATAGTTGTGTTTTTTCTCGTCAAGAATACCGTTCAAGAAACCGCTTCGTCCGCTCGTTCGAAGGATTTTCCAAGACATCTTGAGGGGTTCCATACTCCACCACTAAGCCCTCATCCATAAACAAAATTGTGTCCGCCACTTGACTTGCGAACTGCATCTCATGGGTGACAATGATCATAGTTGTGTTTTTTTTCGACAGTCCGCGGATCACGTTCAATACCTCGCCCGTCAGTTCAGGGTCAAGTGCGGAGGTCGGCTCATCAAAGCACAAGATATCAGGTTTCAGCGCCAAGGCCCTGGCAATAGCAACACGTTGCTGTTGCCCGCCGGACAATTGGTGCGGATAAAAATCGTGCTTGGAAGCCAAGCCGATTTGCTCCAAGAGCTCCATACCTTCTCTATGTATTTCCGTTAGAATAGTCTTTTTGTTCTTCTTATACTCCAGCTGTTTGCGGGCAGACAGCTCATCGGAAGCCAAGCCGATTTGCTCCAATGGCTCCATGTCTTCTCTATGTGTTTTCGTTAGACGAGTCTTTTTGTTCTTCTTATAATCCAGACGTTTGCGGGCAGGCGGCTCATTGGAAGCCAAGCCGATTTGCTCCAAAAGCTCCATATCTTCTCTATGTGTTTTCGTTAGAATATTCTTTTTGTTCTTCTTATATTCCGGCTGTTTGCGGGCAGCCAGCTCACGGGCCAGCACCACATTCTCCAACGCGGTGTATTGAGGAAACAGGTTGAAGGATTGAAACACAAGCCCAAAATGCAGACGTTTTAGCCGGATGCTCTGCTCATCATACCGATTCTGGGCTTCCGAATCAAACAAGGTTTCGCCGCGCAGAATCATGCACCCCGCATCCGGCCGCTCCAAAAAATTCAGGCAGCGCAAAAGTGTGGTCTTGCCGCTGCCGGAGGAGCCAATCACGGCCAGGGTTTCCCCTTCTTCCAGCGAAAAGTTGATGTCCCTCAATACTTCGGTTGAGCCAAATCGTTTTCCCATGTTGCGAATTTCTAAAATAGCCATGTTCCGTCCTTTTATGCCTTGAAATAACTCAATCGTTTTTCGATATATCCAAACAACAGTGTCAATATCCCCACAAACAGCAAATAAAACGCTCCAGTGTAAAACAGTGGCCAGATCAAGCCCGTGGTCGCGATATCTTCAGCAACCTTGAGTATCTCCACAACAATGATCACGCGGGCTAAGGCGGTGTCTTTCACCAGCGTAATGATTTCGTTGGACATAGGCGCCGTAATCCGTTTAATAACCTGCAGGAGAATAACGCGGAAGAAAACCTGGGGTTTTGTCATTCCCAACACTTGGCCTGCTTCGTACTGACTGCGGGAAATACTCTCAATGCCGCCGCGGTAAATTTCGCTGAAATAACAGGCGTAATTGATGGTAAAGGCGACAATGACCGCATTGAACCGTGACGCTACCGGAGCGCCAAAAACGAAGCCGGGGACGTAAAAAATAATGAAAACCTGAAGCATCAGAGGAATGCCCCGAACAATCCAGACAACGGTCTTGACAAGATAACGCAGCGGGGTGAACTTGGACATAGACCCAAATGAAATGATAAGACCCAGCGGAAGCGCGAACAAAAGCGTCAGCGCAAAAATTAAAAATGTAGTTTGAAAACCCTCCAGCAATTTCAGTGTAACGTCCCAAAATCCCATAGCGCTTCCTCAAATAAAGGGGAAGGTGTCCTTCCCCTTTATTTCATCCTTCCCCTTTATATCGAATCCTATTTCGCACCCTATTTTCATGTGACTCAGGAACCTCAAGGAGTGTTATGTGTGTTCTGAGACAGCCGCTCTGGCGCCTAATTTACCGGGGCGGTATCCAGTTTGAGGGAATTTTCCAATCCATATTTTTTGGCCAATGTTTCCAGTGTGCCGTCGTTGTACAATTCCATCATAGCCTCATTGACCTTTTTGGTCAGCTCGCTTCCTTTTTTGAAGCCGATCGCATAGACTTCATGATCCAGTGTGATATCCGCAATGATTAAGTCGGTATAGTCCCCGGAAGCGGCCATTCTTTGCGCCAGAAGGATGTCAACCACCGCAAGGTCAACGGACCCGGACTTGACTTCGACAAATGTATTGATTTGTGATGTGGAATCAATCATCTTGCCATCGTCTCCGACAGCTTCCTTGGCGAAAGATTCTCCCGCGGATCCTTTTTCGGCAGCTGCCGTTTTGCCAAGCAAATCTTCGGCAGACTTGAATTCGTCGGCTCTGTCCGCCTTGATCACAACACATTGTTGGTTGAGCATGTAGCTGTAGCTAAAATCAACGTCCTCATGTCTGGGTCTGTTGGTGACCGAGTCGACAGCATTGGCGGTAAATCCGTTCCAGATGCAGGTGATGGTGCCGGCCTCAAGTTCGATAAACTTTTTGTTCCAATCGATCTCCTGGAAACTCACTTCCATATCCAGTTTTTCGCCAACGAGCCGGGCAAATTCCGTGTCAAAGCCGGTCCAGTCTCCGTTTTCATCTAAGTAATTCATGGGATCGTATTTTGTGACGCCGCAGATGAGCTTTTCTGCCTTGCTTGTGGCGTTGCTGCATGATGTAAAAGCAAACACCATACTCACCAAAAGAGCGCACACCAATGTTAGATAAGCAACTTTTCTCATAAAGTAAACCCTTCTTTCTTGGCTTATGATGAGCTTATTATATCATATGAACTTGAAAAAGCAATGATTTATACAGGAATTCAAGAGAATTTAAGAGCAATTTAAGAGTGCAGGGCAATATTTTGAGCTATTTTAAGCATCACGCCTCAATTTCCTTTTCTCATGGATCCTCCGCGCCAGATAAACGATGGGTGTATCTGCCAGAGCCGTCATGAAATAAATCAGATAACTTGTCAGAATGATTGAGCTAAGCTCGTCCAGGCTATAGGTTCCTGCAAAGGCGCCAAAAGTGAAGAGGATAGTATTTAAGAGCTGGCTTGTCAGCGTAGCCAGATTATTTCTCAGCCAAAGAGCTTTGCGGCGTGATCCGGAGGTTTTTTCCGTAAGCTGCCACAGCCGGTGGTACAGCCAGACATCAAAGCGCTGAACAATCGCGTAGACGATCAATCCCGCAATCATGACGCGCGGTGTGTTTTCAAAAACACCTTGAATGCTTGGAAACACATAATCGCCCTCTGTGGGGGTATAGAAAAGCCATAGCTGGGATATGAGGAGAAAGCAAACCAAAGCGAAGATGCCCATGTTGACAGCTTGCTTGGCTTGTTTTTTGCCATAGATCTCGCTCAGGATATCTGTAACTAAAAAGGTGGAGGCGAACATGACATTGCCCAGGGTCTGTACCAGGCCAAAGGCTTTCACGAGGATCAGGACTTCAATGTTGGCAGCTATGGTGGCGAGCACTGTCCAGGTGATCAGGCCTTTTTCGCCAAATAGAACAAAGCTGAGCAGTACCGCGCCGTAGATGGCGATCAGGCTGAGGATCAGAAGGATTTCATTGGGCATAAGCGGCCTGGCTTTCTGGATCGGTGGTGCAGCCTATCTTTGTCCATAAGGGAAAGCATAAAGAAAAGGGCGCTTAGGCACCCTCCATAACTCTTTTTAAAAGTGAATAATATCACCTTTAAAAAGCCCCCGGTAGTTTTGCTTAGGGACAGGATGGTTGCGAACTGTCCTATTTAATTTTGATAGTGCTATTATATCATATATGAGCAATATTACAAAAAAATATTACAAAAAAAAATATTACAAAAAAAACCGCTTCAGAAAAGAAGATTCCAAACCGATAATAAAAATAAGAGTATAAACAAGAACTTCGAAAGGACGTATTAAGATTTAGGGTGAATCAATCGCTTCAGCCCTTTCGCGGAAAGGAATGACAATTAATGGAAATTAGACCTATCAAATCAATCACATCATCCGCGCCCATTTTAGCGGCAGCAGGTTCTGAAGGCCAGAAGTTTGCAAGGACTGCAGAAATTGCGCATCTTGCTGTATCGCGCCGTCAAGGAGCCGTGTCTCATGAAGAGACGCCGCGAGATGCCTTGAAAAAAGCTGAACAGGACAAGGAGGTTATAGGTAATGCGGCCGAGAGCCTCAACAAGCTTATGGGGCTGATTGACAAAAAAATAGAATTTGCTGTTCATGATAAGACCCAACGAATCATGATCAAAGTGCTCAATTCAGAGTCGGGAGATGTTTTGAGCGAATTTCCGTCGGAAAAAATACTTGATTTTTACGCATCTCTGGTGGAAGCTATTGGCATCGCTGTAGATGAAAGAATTTAGTAACTTACAGACGCGAAGCGTCAATAAAAAACAAGAAAATCCAATACTGACCACTAACCACTGATCACTGACCACTTGCGGGCAAAGCCCGCATTAGAAGGAATTGAAAGGAGTAATAAGCATGTCAACACCTATAGAATATATAAGGCCCTCTTTGTCAGGAATTTCCGGTTATGATTTTTCGGGGATTACCCAAGTTATGGTCAACAATTACTCTTTGCCTTTAAACCAGCTTAATGCCAGCCAAAAAGCTTTGGAAGCCAAGAAAGATGCCTGGCGGGATATTAATACACGTATGTCCGCGCTGGAAAACACATTGGACAAACTCCGGGATTCAAACCTCTGGAGAGCTACGAAAGCGACTTCCAGCAATGAAAATGCGCTGAAAGTGGCGGGTGCTCCAGGGGCGATGGAAGGCACGTATATGATTAAAGTCGTGCAAGCGGCCTTGGCCCAGACTGTGGCCAGCGATGCTCAAAGTGTGGCCGCGGCTCAGGACAGCCTTGGACTGGGAGCCGGAACGATCTCTATCAAAATTGACAATCCCAATCTTCCCGTCGGCCAGCGTGAAGTTGACATTGACATCAGCAGCGGGGCCAGTCTCCAGGATATTGCCCAGGCCATCAACGACGCCAAAGCCGGTGTCGATGCCTCGGTGATAAAGACAGGCGACGGTTTCAGGCTGGCTCTAATCAATAAGGCCACAGGCGAAGAGAATGCAGCTCAGTTCAGCGACAAATCCGGGAATGTTTTGCAATCCTTAGGTGTGATTGATGGGGGGGGCAACGCGAAAAACGTGACCCAGGCGGCGAAGGATGCTGTTATTTCCATCAACGGCCTCGATAATATTACCAGTTCCACCAATACTTTTTCGGACGCCATCAAAGGAGTCACATTGAACCTGACGGGAGATAGTGTTGGCAGCATCGTCACCGTCAAAGTTGAGGCGGATTATTCGGAAGCTCAGCAAGCTGTGCAGGCTTTTGTTGATCAATATAACTCGGTGGTAGCTTTCCTGAATGACAAGACACACTTCGATGCCGATACCAAAGTCAAAGGCGACCTCTTTGGGGATCCTCTGGTTGACTCCCTGCGCAGCCGCCTCAGAGATATGATTTCAAAAGATTTTGGGGTGGGCGGCGACAGCCAATTCACTAATTTAAAGCAGATCGGCATACAAACTTCATCAGATAATTTTGGCAAGGACGGCAGATTGGTGTTTGATACAGCTGTCTTCACCAAAGCCATGGCGGAAGATCCTGAGAGCGTCAAGAATTTCTTGGGCGGCGGGTCAGGGGCTATGGCCACAAAGGGTATGGCCAATGTATTCAAGGATTTTGTCCACGATTATGTCATGTCTGATGGACGTTTGTCCAAGACTCTCAAGAGCTATGACAGCCAACTCGCAGACATCAAAAAGCGCATTGACGATTTCAATGTGCGTATCGAGAATTACGCGGAGATGATTAAATTAAAGTTTGCGCGCTTGGAAGCGTTGCTGGCTGATTTGGACAGCCAGAGGGAGTCTATGACAATGCAGATGTCCCAGTTAAGCGGTCTTAGTAAGCAGTCTTAGTCTTGAGTGTGGGAAGGCTTATCGTGAGTGTGGTAAGTTTTTCCAAAAGAAAAACTTACCACACTAGAAGTGTTCAAGTTCTATGAAGTATGTGTCGATGCACTATGTGTTGAAGGTATTTAGGTGCAGACCCTTAAATAAATAAAAAAATGGAGGATACAATATGCTTAACCAGTCTAATTTGGCTGAGCAGTCATTCGAATTCTCTTCAATAGCAGCGATGCCTGCAGTAACACCGGGTTACAACAGATCGCCCCAATCGGCTTACAAACAAACAGCGGCTGAAACAGCCTCGCCGGAGAAGCTGGTGATTATGCTTTACAAAGGCGCGACAAGATTTTTGCATCAAGGTGAAAAGGCTCTCCTGGAGGACAGATATGAAGATGCGAATGAGAGTCTGACCCGCGCGCTGGATATTGTGGCAGAACTCAATGTGACTTTGAATATGGAAGCCGGCGATATTGCTGTCACTCTCAGAGGTCTCTACAATTTCTACCTTCAGGAGATTATCTCGGCCAATGTCAAGCATGATGCGAGTCTTTTGCAGCCGGTTATCACGTTCTTCGAAGATTTCTCTAAAGTCTGGTCTGACGCTGCAAGCCAGCTTTAATTAGGGCGCAGAAAGGATAAAAATGCTAATAACTTGCGTTTTTATCCTTTCTGCACAAACGTTATTTACTTAGGGGAAGGAACATAGGTAATGGAACGCTTAGTACAAAAATTGGATACACTGTTGGCAAATTATCAGCAAGATGTGCAGATTTATCAGGAGATTCTTCTGGAGACAGCAAAAATGGAGACTCGCTTGACAGAGAGCGCTGAGCAGCGTTCCAGATCGAGCGAGTCTGTTTCTTTGTCAGATTGGAGAGTGAATTCGCAAGGGTCGTCGCAAGGCTTGCCGCAAGGGCCGTCTCAAGATTCGGATCATGGTTCAGGTGTTTCCCGCGGGGATGATCAGGAAATGGATGACATGGAGTTATTTGTTTCCTGGCGGCAGGAAAAGCTTCAAGATATCAGCCGGCGCCGGGGAGAGATGGCGAATATCAGAAAGGATATTTGCGATGAGCTGGGTACTGATAATTTGGATGAGGATGTTATTCAGCGTGTTTATCCGGAATTGCTGGATCCTTGGCAGCGGACGATGGCGGACATCCAGGAGAAAGGAGATCGGGTTTTGGCAAGGGATGAGAAGATTTTTCAACACCTCAAAATGGACATGGAATTCATGAAGCTGGAAATGCATCGTGTGCAGGATGTGAAGAAGTCGCGCCAAATCTATCATCCGCAAATTATGGGGGAAGCTCGATTTATTGATAAGAATAGGTGAGGCGTTACAGTCCCTAAACACACCTGATCGGAATCAAGCTGTTTTCCCGATCCAACGGGATGAAATCAGTGCGCAAACAGAGAATCCCGCCGTTCCCCAGAATTCTGTCACTTTTCTTCAAAACATGAAAGACATGTGTCAAGCGCGAATCGGGGCTTGAGGTTTTCTTGATTTCCAAGGGATAGAGAGTGCCGTTGGCCTCTCGCACAATATCAATTTCTTTACCGTCTTTATCTCTATAATAGTTGAGGCACGGCTCCAATCCACAATTAAAATATCCTTTGGCGATTTCCGAAACAACATAGTTTTCTAATATAGCTCCGTTTTGCGCGCCATTCATTAAAGCTTCCACGCCGTTCCAGCGCGCTAAATAGGCCACCAGTCCACTATCATAAAAATAGAGTTTCGGCGACTTTATGGTGCGCTTGAGGGTATTGTTGGAATAGGGATGCAAGTAAAAGATGAGTCCTGATGTTTCCAGAATATTGAGCCAGTTCTTTGCCGTAACTTGGTCAATTTCCGCGTCATCCGATATGGATTTGTAGTTGACAAGCTGGCTGCACCGAGCGGCCACACTCGTGATGAAACGATGAAATTTCAACACGTCAATATCGCCGGACAAATCACGCACGTCTCTTTCCAGATAAGTGCGGATATAGCTCTGATAAAACCGATCCCTGTCAGCAATTTCTCCATTTATAACTTGAGGCATCCCGCCCTTGTAGATGCGTGTGTATATATCGGTTGGCGTTGCGTCTGGAATGTCTGTTGTGCGTTCCCTGATTTTTTCGAAGTGCGTATCCAAGGGTACGCAAGGTTTGTGATTATAAATCTCATTTTGAGACAACGGAAATAATTCCAGCAGCCCCACACGTCCGGCTAGACTTTCACTGACACCGCGCATAAGTTTAAAGACTTGCGAACCCGAAAGCCAATAATCTCCCGGTTTTTGCCTGGTATCCACCTGAATTTTAATATAGCTGAACAATTCGGGGGCATATTGGACTTCATCGATAAACACAGGAGGCGAGTAGATCCGGACAAATGTCTCCGGATCGTTTTTTGCTAAATCCCGTATAGCCATATCATCAAGAGAAACATATTTCCTGTCTGTTTCCGCCATAAGTTTTTTTAACATTGTCGTTTTGCCAACTTGACGGGGTCCTGTTACGAGAATGACTTTGAATTGCCTGGAAACCCTCTGAAAGGTTCCTTCCATATCCCGCTTAATATAAGGTGTCATAAGGCGGCCACCTCCTTCGGCTATCATAATGTCTCAGTATTATTATAGCCGGTAGATTCGGAGGGGGTCAATTATTTTATCCATAAAGATTTTATCCATAAAGATTTTATCAATAAGAATAAAAAACCATAAATACAGAAAGCTATTTTTGGGAAAGTTTATGTATAGGACTATTGAGCGCAAAAATAAATCGCTGAAGGATGAAGTGGGAGTGATAACATGATGGACGATCTGAATAATACAGGCATTGGCGTTGAAGAATTCTTGGAATTCTATCTGCTGGATTCACAAGAACAGATTGATCGCTTGGGCGCGGGTATTCTGGACTTGGAGCGTGACAACGAAAATATAGGACTTATCAACGAATTGTTTCGCAGTGCCCACAGTTTAAAAGGATCTTCCGGAACCATGGGATTTGCGTCAATTGTCGAGGTTACTCATGCTGCGGAAGATCTCTTAGATAGGGTGCGTCAGGGGAAACTCTCGGTTACCAACGAGGTGGTCGATGTGCTCCTGGAGGTTACTGACGTGGTGAAGGAAATGCTTGTTCAGGTGGAAGCACGGGCGCCTGTCCAACATGATGCTGAAGATCTTGTGGGCCGTATCCGCAGCTTGGCACAAGGGACTGTGTGTTCGGATTCTGTGAATTCGTTAAAGGGCGGGAACGGGGAAAGCAGGGGCGCCCAAGATTTTTCGGAAAAAGTGGAATTCAGTTTGGATGAGAACGATATACAAGAATTGCAAGAGGCTGCATTGTGCGGCCGAACGATTTATCATATCACAGTGATCTTGGATGACAGCGCTCTGATGAAAACGGTTCGAGCTATTATGGCTATCCAAAGAGCACAAGAAATAGGCAAGGTTTTGTCTGTAGCGCCATCTATAGAAGAAATGGAGCACATGGAAGATGAAGAAAGGCTGACTAACCGGTTTTCTCTCTTGCTGGCATCCAATGAGTCTGAGGGGGAAATATACAATGAAATATTTCAAGTTTCTGATGTGGCAGAAGTTCTGTTTCATATTTATAGCGGACATGATATTTCGTCGCTGTGTGGCGTCTCTGGCATGGGGTCTGCTCCTGTTCCCGAGGCTCAGGCCAATGCAAGGTCACACAGGTCGACGCAGTCACCTGGGTCGACGCAGTCACCTGGGTCGACACAGTCACACAGGTCGACGCAGTCACCTGGGTCAACACAATTACCTGGAACAAATGTGTCGGAGGGAAAAGAAATGAAAGAAAAGGAATTTAAAGAAAAAACTGTGAAAGAAAAAGAAGCAAAAGGAAAAGCGGTGAAAGAAAAAACTGTAAAAGAAAAAACCGTGAAAGAAAAAACTGTGAAAGGAAATGCCCTGGAAGAGGGGATGACCGCAGAAAAAACATCAGATAAGCAATGTGCAGAACCGGCGGCTTCGGCGATTGCTTCTAAAGGTGAAGGGGGTCGGGGAAGCGAGGATAGTGCCAGCAACGGCGGCGCTGGATCTGGCGGCGCCGGATCTGACGGCGCTGGGTCTGGCGGCGGCGCCGGGTCTGGTGGGGGCGCCGGGTCTGGTGGGGGCGCCGGGTCTGGTGGGGGCGCCGGGTCTTCTGGCGGTCAGGTACCAGAGGCGTCTAATCAGGTGCATACCATCCGTGTGGATACAGATCGCATGGACAATCTGATCAATATGGTCGGAGAGATGGTGATTACCCGTGCCCGGCTTGTTAAGATCGGTGACGATCTCAAGAACCAATTCCCGTCAGATCCGCTGGTGGGCAATTTAAATGACACCAATGTCTATTTAGGACGTTTGATGAACGATTTGCAGGAAAGCGCCATGCGGTTGAGGATGGTTCCCGTGGGGACGGTTTTCAGCCGTTATCCGCGCCTGGTTCGGGATTTCTGCCGTAAGACGGGCAAGAAGATTGATCTGGAGTTATATGGCGAAGAGACAGAAATGGATAAAACGGTTATTGAACAGATTGGCGATCCGTTGACCCATCTCATTCGCAACTGTGTGGATCATGGTATTGAAGCCCCGGATGTTCGTGTGGCAGCAGGGAAACCGCAAGTCGGCAAGATTCTTCTTAAAGCCTATCACGAAGGAAATCATATCGCTATTGTGATCTCTGACGACGGGGCCGGACTTGATACCCAGAAAATATTTGAAAAGGCTGTCAAGAACGGGCTGGCCAATGAGCATGATGAGTTGTCTGAAAGGGAGATCGCCAATTTTATTTTTTTACCGGGATTCAGTACAGCTGATCAGGTGACCGATATTTCGGGCCGTGGTGTGGGCATGGATGTGGTCAAGCGTGCTTTGTCCAGCCTGGGAGGAACCATTGATATCCGCAGCAAGGCGGGAGAGGGAACAGTTTTTACCATTAGACTGCCTTTGACGCTGGCCATTATTCAGGCTTTGCTGGTGGATATTTGCGGAGAAATCTATGCGGTTCCATTATCCTCGGTGCAGGAGACGCTGCTGGTGCAGAATACTGAAGTGGGAACAGTTGGGGGCATCAAAATGGTAAAGCTCAGAGGGAATACCTTGCCTCTCCTGTCTCTGAAAAACAGATTTGGTCTTCCGGAGGATGAAGACCAGGAGAATGTGTTTGTGGTTGTGGTAGGGATCGGCGATCGTTTGCTCGGCCTCATGGTGGATGAGCTTAAAGGGCAGCAGGAAATTGTCCTAAAAACCCTTGGAGAAGATCTTGGCTCTCTGCCGGGCATATCCGGGGCAACAATTTTAGGAGACGGCAAGGTCACCCTCATCCTTGACATCGGATCCTTAATGCAGGATGTTTTGACTTATTAATTTGAGGAGGGAAAAAGATGGCAGAAGATCAACAACTTGTTACGTTTACGCTAGGGGCAGAAGAATTCGGCATTGAGATTATGAAGGTCCAAGAAATTATTCGTATACCGCCTATTACCCGTGTTCCTCAGGCGCCGGGGCATTTTGAAGGAGTCATCAATCTGCGGGGAAATGTGATTTCTGTGATCAACTTACGCTCTCGTTTCGGGCTTCCTGACGGAAAAAATGAAAGGGACGATGAAGTCAGCCGCATTATTGTGCTTAAAGATCATAAGCGCGAATTTGGGATACGAGTGGATGCTGTTAATGAGGTTTTGCAGCCTCAGGACATGGATCTTGAGGCGCCGCCATCAGTGTCCACCGGCATTGATGCGTCTTTCATCCGAGGTATAGGCAAAGTGGGTGACAGACTTCTGATTTTTTTGAAACTCAATGCGATTATGGGGGATGCGGAGGGAGAAGAAATCGTTGGGTAGGATCAGTCTTGTGGCCATCGGAATTTCCACAGGAGGACCTCAGATTTTGGAAAAAGTTTTGGGGGGGCTGCCGGTGGATTTGGCGGTTCCGGTGGTTGTCGCTCAGCATATGCCCAGTGGGTTTTCTGAACTCTTAGCAAAACGTCTTGATGGGACAAGTGCCATCAAGGTTAAGGAGGTGGAGGATGGGGAGAAATTGAGCCGAGCCACAGTGTATATTGCTAAAACAGGGCAGCAGATATGCATCAGCTGTCACAACGACACGTTTAAGGCGCAAATTTTTGAGGATCACGGGGAGCTTTACAAGCCGTCAGTTGATATTTTGTTTAAGTCTTTAGCGCAAACCCCTGTAGTTCCCACCATTCTTGGGATTATTATGACGGGCATGGGTAATGACGGACTGCAAGGCGCCAGGGAGCTTAAGGCGAAGGGTGCTCATATTATAGCTGAATCAGAGAAAACATGTACTGTTTACGGTATGCCCAAGGCTGTTATTGAAGCGGGTTTAGCCGATAAAGTAGAAGAGGCGCCGGATATGGCTGCGGTGATCATGCACCTTGTGGGCCACCAAGCCTGAATCTGTGGTTGAGCTGCAAGTTTTTCAGCGTGAGGCCGGAATTAATAGAAGGGAGAGGAAGTTTAATGGGATTGTTTACAGCATGGGATGCCAGTGCTTCTGGGCTTACGGCTCAGCGTCTGCGCTTGGATCTTATCACCAATAATATTGCTAATGCTGCCACAACGCGCACAGGACGGACGACAGCGGCAGGGAATCAGATTCCCTATCAAAGGCAGCTGCCGGTCTTTCAGTCAAGGGATCTCGAATCCAGAAGTTTCTCGGCTTTTATCAATAGATACTCTATGTCATCACCGCACTCCAACGGATATATCCTGCCTTCGAGTACTGCCGGATATCTTAATTCAGCGGACGGGATTGTATCATCGGCAGGGATGGCGGCCGGGGTCAAGGTAACACAGATTATGCGGGATCCGAAACCCTACACGCTGGCCTATGAACCGGATTCGCCGGATGCGGCGCAAGTGGAAGAATTGGGGATCCCTGTGGGATATGTTCGCTATCCCAATGTGGATATTGTGGAAGAGATGATTGACATGATTTCGGCGACCCGAGCCTATGAAGCCAATGTGACAGCGCTGAATGCCAGCAAGACAATGGCGAGCCGCGCGTTGGATATTGGAAGATGAATATCGCGGAGGTGAGGTTCGCGGGGTCGAAATTCCGGATAAGAAATTGGAAAGGAGTGAGGAATTTTGGAAGGGTCTGTTTTTACACCGCTGATGCCTTTAACATCTTTGCAGCCGCTGGCGCCTATTCGACCCCTTGAAAGTATTGGTTCCTTGGAATCTGCGCAAGATACAAAGGCGAGTTCAGGTTTCGGTCAGTATTTGAGGGATGCTCTTGATCAGATTAATGCCCTGCAAGCAGATGCGAATCATAAATCCCATTTGCTCTTGACGGGTGATGTAGAGGATTTCCATACGCCGATTATCGCTTTAGAAAAGGCCTCTTTGGCCATGGGATTGGCTACATCTTTGCGCAATAAGCTTCTGGAAGCCTATCAGGAAATCATGAGAATGCAGATCTGAGGCGGGGTGAGCCTGCTAGTCCAGCAATCCGTTACTCATGACCCCAATGTGCTGCACTAGACAAGAAAAAACCAGAGAGGAGGTGAGCCGTGAATTTTTCCTTACAGAAGATTTTGGAAAGCATAAAAAATTTTTGGGGAAAATTAAGCAATGTCCAACGCATATTACTTATCGGCGGGCCTCTGATCGTGATTATTGTGGCGGTGACTTTGGGGCTTTGGGCCAGTCAGCCTCAGTATGTCACATTGTTTACGGATTTGAAGGAATCAGAGGCGGGATCGATTACGACTCAGCTTAGGGAGATGGGTGTAAAGTATCAGTTGGCGGGAACATCGACCATTTTGGTGCCTAGCAGCATGGTGGAGCAGTTAAGGCTGGATTTGGCCAATGCGGGATTGCCGAAAGAGAGCACCTTCAGTTTTGAGAATCTGGATCAGATGCGTTTGGGCGAAACGGACAAGGATCGCCAGCTGCGCTATATGCTCGGATTGCAAAATGAATTGGAAAAAACCATTAAATTTATGGACAATATCTCCTATGCACGGGTTCATATTGTTGTTCCGGAGACAAGCCTTTTTGAAACTCAAGCGGCGCCTTCGACAGCGTCTGTGGTGATCAAGACACAAGCGGGGGCGGAATTAACGGAGGATCAGGTTCGCAGTATAGGGAATCTTCTGTCACATTCGGTGAAAGGGCTGGAGTTGACGAATGTCTCCATAACCGATACTCAAGGAAAGATTTTGTCGGAGGTCTTGAGCAGCGATACCGGTACCATGACGGTTAAGCAGATGGAGTATAAGCTGGCTGTTGAGCGCAAGATCGAAGGCAATCTGCAATCTCTTTTGGAAGCGGTTTATGGACAGGGGGCCATCTTGGTGCGGGCCAGCGCGGACTTGGATTTTGATTCGAGAAAAATTGTGGATGAGAGCCATGGCCCGGGAGCTCTGATCAGCCGGCAAACCACAAGTGATATTTCACGATCCACCAACACTTCCGGCGGTGTTCCCGGAGAAGCTACCAACATTCCGGATTATGTGATTGGGGGAGAGGGGACGGGCGAATCTTCCTCGGACAAAAACAGTGCCACGGAAAACTATCAGGTGGATACCCGGCAGGAAGAGAATATTGTTGCTCCGGGTCAGATCAGGCGGTTGACAGTCTCTGTCTTGGCGGATGCCGATACGGTTGCGGATACTCAGATCGCGGCCATCCAAAGTGCGGCTGAGCCGGCTGCGGGTATTGATGTGGATCGAGGTGACGTGTTGGAAGTGGTGGTGCTGCCGTTTAATAAGACGGCGCTCCAGCAAGCCCAGGCCGAAATGGAGGAAGCTATGAGACGGGAACGTCTGTCGCGCTATATACAAATTGGTGTAGTGGCTGCCGGGATCTTGCTGAGCCTGATTCTTATTCTCGTGTCCCGGCGCAAAAAGAAAAATGCCTTGGCTGAAGCTGAAGCTGAAACTGAAGCCGGAGTTGCAGGAGAAGAAGGTATTTTCTCAGGGATTGATACGGGGGATATGATGTCTGATCAAGCCAGACTTGAGAACGAGGCTGCCTTGAAACTGGCTCAGATGAAAATGAAATCTCAGGAAGATATTGAGCGGGAAAAAATCAGCCAGGAAATTAACGATTATGTGGATAAGGGTCCGGAAGAAGTGGCGAGATTGGTTAAAGCATGGTTAACGACGGAGGACTAAGGAATGCCGCCAGAACTTTCAGGTTTGCAGAAAGCTGCTGTCCTCCTGATTTCTTTGGGACCGGAACGGTCAGCAGCCGTTGTTAAATATTTAGGGGAACAGGATATTGAACGCCTGACCCTTGAGATGGCGAACATAAATACAATCTCTGATGAAGACAGGGCACAGGTTCTCAATGAATTTCTCCAACTGTGTGTGGCCAACAGCTATCTGGCACAGGGAGGGATTGATTTTGCCCGGGATGTTTTGGAGAGGGCTCTGGGAGAACAGAGGGCTTTTGACATTATCAGCCGCCTTTCCACATCTCTGAAAATGCGTCCCTTTGATTTGCTCAGGCGTTCCGATCCCAAACAACTGTCAGCTTTCATCCAAGCCGAACACCCTCAAACGGTTGCTTTGATTATGACTCATTTACCCCCGGATAAAGCGGCCATTTTGCTGACAGGGTTTCCGGTGGAGATTCAGGCTGATGTCACGAAGAGAATTGCTGTCATGGGGCGTACGAGTCCGGAGGTTTTGAAAGAGATTGAGAGTGTTATTGAAGGGAAAATTACCAATATGGCGCCCACAGATTACACGTCATCCGGAGGGATCCAAGCTGCGGTGGATATGCTGAACCGGGCTGACCAGTCCACGCAGAAAGGGATTATGGATGTTCTGGAAACGGATGATCCGGATCTGGCGGAACAGATCAAAAATCAGATGTTTGTCTTTGAAGATATTGTTTTGCTTGATGACCGCAGTATTCAGCTGGTGCTGCGTGAAGTGGAGACTAAAGATTTGGCGATTGCCCTCAAAGGGAGCAACGAGGATGTTTCCAATAAGGTTCTGAACAACATGTCCTCCCGGGCGTCGCAAATGCTCAAAGAAGATATGCAGTTTATGGGCCCCATCCGCCTGCGCGAGGTGGAAGATGCGCAGCAGCGTATTATCAAAGAGATTCGCAAGCTTGAGGGTGCGGGGGCTATTGTGATCGCGCGAGGGGGGTCTGACGAAATTGTTTTCTAGAGAGTCTATTATTAAGAAACAGGCCGTGGAAATTGATAAGACGCCCAAACGTCTCGATGTCTATACGGAATTCTTGCCTGAGGTATTCTTAACCCAACAGGAGGGGAGGCCGGAGGGGGCTTATTACAATGACCTGAGGAAAGCTTTTGTGGAGACCTTGGCTGCTGGGGAAGGGGATACTCCTCTTGAGTATATGGAGGAATTTTCCATTCATGATCCGGAGACAGGTTCAAGAGAGGTAAGTTCTGACTCCGGCCAGGCAGGGTCTCTCCCTGGCCAGACAGAAGGAAATGGGACTCAAGAAGAGAACTCCCTGCTTGCCGAAGCCCGGCAGCAGGCGGATGCTCTCCTTGAAGACGCCCGCGTCCAAGCGAAAAAGATTCTTTCGGCGCAGCAACAGGAAGGGGAGCTGCAGCAAAAAGCCCTGGAGGCCCTGCACCAGGAAGAGCTGACTGAGGCAAGAGCACAAGGGCGTGAGCTTGGCAGGCAGGAAGGGCGAGAGGAAATGGAAGAGGGGATCCGCCAAGTTCGCGGATTTTACAATATGCTTGAGCGTGTTTGGTACGATGTTTTGGCCGGAGTTGATGAGGATTTGCTGGAACTGGCTCTTAAGATCAGCGAGCGTATAATCGGAACCGTCCTGAAGTATGATAAGGAAAAACTTCTGAGTATGATTCGCAGCCTCATTCTTTTGCCCAATGAACGCCGCAATCTTAAAATCCTTGTTTCCGAAACTGACTGGGAGTGGTTGAGGAGCTTGGAAAACAAAGGCTTGCCGCCTTATCCGCTGGTTCGGGATGAAGGGCTAAAGCCGGGCAATGTTTTGATCCAAAGCAATGAAGGGATCTTTGATGCTCAACTGGAAACCCAACTTGATAAATTTCGCGAAGTGTTAAGTGAGGAGCTCATTAATGGCCAACTGGAAAGCCTTGGCCCAAAAAGTCAACCACATTGATCCTGTGGCTGTACAGGGCCGTGTGGCCGATGTGACCGGACTCATGGTGGAGTCGGAGGGTCCCCGAGCCAGTGTAGGACAGTACTGTCTGATTATGGCTTCTTATAAGCGGAATCCTATTCCTTGTGAAGTGGTAGGGTTCCGTGGAGCCAAGACGTTGCTTATGCCTTTAGGTGAGCTGGAGGGGGTGGCCCCCGGTGACAGGGTGGTGCCCCAGAAAGAGAAGCTTCTGGTTCAGGTGGGGCCCGGCCTCTTGGGCAGTATCCTTGATGGCCTGGGCAGACCCTTGGATGGCAGAGGGATTCACCATGAAAAAGCTTATCCGCTACACAATAAACCTCCCAATGCCCTGCTGCGGCCACGCATCCAGGAGACGCTGCATGTGGGGGTCAGAGCTATCGATGGTCTTCTGACTCTGGGGCGCGGGCAGAGAATGGGGATTTTTGCCGGGTCGGGTGTGGGCAAAAGCACGCTGCTGGGCATGATGGCGCGCAACACGGAAGCGGATGTCAATGTGATCGGGCTTGTGGGAGAACGGGGCCGGGAACTGCGAGACTTTATGGAGAAGGATTTGGGAGAGGAAGGAGTGGCCCGTTCTGTTATTGTTGTGGCCACATCGGATCAACCTGCTCTGGTGCGCATTAAGGCCGCCTATACTGCCACGGCTATTGCCGAATATTATAGGGATTTAGGCAAGAACGTTCTATTGATGATGGATTCTGTGACCCGGTTTGCTATGGCCCAGCGGGAAGTGGGGCTTACTGCCGGGGAACCGCCGGCTACCCGGGGCTATCCGCCTTCAGTTTTTGCCATGCTGCCCAGGCTGCTGGAGCGGGTGGGGATGTCGGAGAAAGGGAGTATTACAGGGATTTATACGGTGTTGGTGGATGGGGACGATCACAATGAACCCATTGCCGACGCGGTACGCGGGATACTGGATGGACATATTGTGCTGACCCGGGATTTGGCGGCGCGCAATCATTATCCTTCCATTGATATTTTGCAGTCGGTGAGCCGTCTCATGGCTGACGTGGCTTCCCCTCAGATTAAAGAATTGGCCCACAGAATGCGAGAGTATCTAGCTGTCTACGCTGAAGCCAAAGATCTCATTGAGATCGGAGCCTATGTGGAAGGCAGCAATCCGCGGATCGATGAGGCGCTCAAATATATTGCCGCCATCAATGGATTTCTTCGTCAGGGCGTTAATGACAAAGCTTCTTTCGCGGATATGCAGGTGGGTATGGAGGAGGTGTTTGGGTAAAAACTTATGGCGTTTAAGTTTCGTTTAGAAGCGAGCCTGAAGCTGGCCCGGCAAAAAATGGATACGGCTCAAGGGGTGCTCAGCTGGGAAATGCGTGTTTTGTTGGAGATTCAAAGAGAATTGGACAGGGAGATAGAGGTTCTGGAGCAGGCTCTGCAGGGTCAGGCCGAAGACGCGCTGCGGAATCCGCATAATCTGAATAGCTGGAAGCTCCATATTGTGGCACAAAAAGAGAAGATTCATCTTATCACGGAAAGGCTCCGTTTTCAGGAATCTGTTGTGGAAGAATGCCGGGAAGCTTTGCGGGAATGTCGTATTCTGGTAGAAAAATTCAAGCGCTTGAAAGAGAAGAAATGGAAAGAATATGTGGCGGATGAGCACAGGAAGGAACAGGCCCAATTAGATGAAATCGGACAAAGAGTGGGAAGGGAATAACGAATCATGATTAAAGTGACGCGCCTAAACGGTAAGGGATTTGTCATCAATACCGATTTAATCAAAACCGTTGAAGAGACTCCGGACACAGTGATCAAGCTGACTTGCGAAGATAAATTTGTGGTGGCGGAAAGTGCTGAGGAAATTGTCAGCCGGGTTATTGCGTATCGCCGCGCCTGCACTGAAAAAATTGGGGAGGAGTCCTCATGAAGAAAATTTTGCCCTTCGTTATGATGATTATAGGCATAGGGTTTGGCGTTGGGGGGATGATTATAAAGGATATTTTTTTTCCTCCGGAATCGCCTAAGATTGTTTACACAGAAAGAAAGCCGGATGAGGTGGGACCTGTTATTGAGGTTGGTGAAATCACAGCGATTTTGCAAGGGGGCGGAATGGTCAAAACGGAAATTGTTCTGGAAGGCATCAATAAGAAATCTGTTGAGACCATTGAATCCAGGCTCGTGTTTGTGCGCGACAGTCTCCTGAAAATCCTGATGGGGCGCAGTGCGGGTGACATCAACTCCACCCAAGGGCAGGAAGAATTGAAGGAGGAAATGTTGGAGATCCTAAATGAGATGTGTGCTGACAGTATTCACAAGGTATTATTCTCCAGTTTCATTTTTTCCAGATAATTGAGCAAAATAGGCTCAGGAAGATCACTCTTTGCAGTACCCTGCTTTGGAGCTTCACGAATTTGGAGGGGAAAATGGCCGAAGTTCTCTCGCAGTCGGAAATCGATGCTCTTTTAAACGCCATATCGGATGGAGACGAAGAAGCTGTCATAGCTGCTCCGCCACAGAAATTGCGCGCTTATGATTTTCGGCGGCCGAATAAATTTTCGAAAGCTCAGCTTATTTCACTGACCAATATTTACGAGCATTTTTCGCGCTCGCTGGCTACCTATCTGTCAGGGGATATCAACACAGTTGTGGGGGCCAAGGTTCTGAGTACCGAGCAATTGACTTTTGACGAATTTATTCGTTCTCTGCCCTATCCGTCTATTTTGGGTATGGTCACTATGACGCCTTTAGTGGGGAGCGCTCTGATTGAAATGGCCCCTACGCTGGCCTTTGGCATTGTTGAATGTCTGCTGGGGGGACAGGGCCAGACAGTGACTGTTCGCAACCGGGAACTCACGGAAATTGAACAGAACATTATTATGAACCGAATGACCAAAATCACGGCCCTGATGGAGGATTCCTGGGAAGAGACATTTGACCTGCAGCCACAGCTGTCCGGTATGGAGACGAATCCGCAGTTCGCACAGATTGTGGCCCCGAATGAAATGGTCATTGTTGTGACCATAGAAGTGAGTGTTGGAGAATCTCAAGGGATGCTCAATGTGTGCTTGCCGCACGTTGTCATGAAACCCATTCTGGAAAAACTGAATACGCTGTTTCTTTTTTCTTCAGAAGAAGAAAAGCTGTCAGAGGAAGATGCGGCCGCGGTACGCAAAAAGATTGAACAGGCTAAAGTCACGATGAGAGCTTTCGTAGGCGAAACGCAAATTTCTGTCCAGGAATTTTTGGCCTTGGAGTTGGGGGATGTAGTTCAATTGAATCAGCATATTGGGGAAAGGATGACAGTTTATGTGGGGGATTATTTAAAATTTATGGCTGTTCCGGGGCTGGCAGGTGAGAATCTGGCTGTCCAGATTGTTGATGTGATTCATGATGAGGAGGTGATAAGGAATGAGTAGCGGATCCCTATCTCAAGAAGAGATTAATGCTCTTTTAGCCAGTGACAGTTCCGGGTCTGACGATACGAAAGATCCACAAGGGTCTGCGGCCGGTTCGGGAAAGGATCGGGAAAAACCCTCGAAGAAGGGGTCTCAGAAGGCTCAAGGGCAGGGAGAAGCGGCCAAGGGGGGGGGCGGCTCGGAAGAACCGTCGCCATCGGAGCAAACAGGCGAGTCTAAAGGGGGACGGGAACTGACGGATGTGGAAAAAGACGCCCTTGGAGAAATAGCTAATATTTCCATGGGCACGGCAGCCACCACTTTGTCCCAGCTCTTAGGCAAAAAAGTCGAAATTACCACACCCAAAGTTGATCTGGCTACAATAAAGGAAATCGTAGAGTCCTATCCCGTTCCTCATGTCTTAATCGATGTGGAGTACAAGCGGGAACTGGGAGGTTCCAATATGCTGATCTTATCACGCACAGATGGATCAATTATTGTGGATCTCATGATGGGTGGCACAGGAATGAACCCCACCGATCAGCTCAATGACATTCAGATCAGCGGGATTTCTGAAGCCATGAATCAAATGATGGGGTCGGCGGCCACATCCATGTCTACTGTTTTCGACTCTGTAGTTGATATTTCTACGCCTGTGGTTCATGTCGGGGATAGTATTGAAAGCGATATAGAATTTATTAATACTCACCTCAATTATGGAGAAACGGTAATCCGCGTTTCCTTTCGTATGGTGGTTGAAGGTATTATTGATTCAGTTTTGCTGCAGCTTATTCCTTTTGATAACGCAGACAAGATGATGGAGAAACTGTTTGAAAAAAAAGGGGAGCCTCAGGCTTTGTCATCAGCCCAAGGGTCTGGGCAAACTCCGGCTCCAGGGCCGTCTCAACTTCCACCCCAAGCTTCACCCCAAGTTTCGCCTCAGGCTGTATCCCAGCCCGCGGCTTATGGATCTCCGCCGCCTCAGACCCAACCCTCATCGCCTGCCGCGGCTATGCCGACCATGGTTCAGTCGGCGGAATTTGCCCAGCTCACGCCGGGAACAATGCCGATCATTCCCAACAACCTTGACCTGATCTATGATGTTCCGCTGCAAGTCAGTGTGGAGTTGGGCCGTACCAGAAAAACCATCCGCGAAATTCTGGATCTGGGATCCGGGTCTGTGGTGGAGCTGGATCGATTGGCCGGAGAATCTGTGGATATGGCAGTTAACGGCAAACTCATCGCCAAATGCGAGGTTGTTGTGGTGAACGAGATGTTTGGTATTAAAATAACGGAGATTGTGACACCCAATGAACGGTTTCAGGCCTTCAGTTAAAATAGATTTTTAAGTAGGAGGGATTTATTGTGAGCCATACAGTTATGGTTGTGGACGATGCTGCTTTTATGAGGATGATGCTGAAAGATATCTTGTCCAACAATGGGTATCAAGTGGTGGGAGAGGCGGAAAACGGCGCCGTGGCCGTGGAAAAATACATGGAGCTCAAGCCAAATATCACGATTATGGATATTACGATGCCCGAAATGGATGGATTGCAAGCAATCAAAGAAATTCGCAGCAAGGATCCTGAAGCTAAGGTGATCATGTGCAGCGCCATGGGGCAGCAGGCCATGGTTATTGAGGCGATCCAGTCAGGGGCCAAAGATTTTGTTGTCAAACCTTTTCAGGCCGACCGGGTGTTGGAGGCAATTGGCAAAGCCCTGAAATAGGGGGCTCGAAGCAGGGGTCATGCAAGCAGGGGGTCACATTATGGAAAATAATTCGATGGAAGCCCAACCTTATGTGCCGAATATCTCAGAAACGCAGCTCGAGAGTACTTTTTCCTGGGCTGGTCTTATTTCAACGATTCTGATCTTCATTATGATTCTTGGTGCTGTTTTTTGGGTGGTGCAAAGGATGAACCGAAAAAAATATCAGAGTGTCCAAACACCTTGGCTCCGTGTACTTGACCGGCAATTTTTGTCGCCGCAGCACCCTATCTATCTGGTGGAAGTTGCCGGAAAAATCCAGATCTGGGGATCCACTGACCATCAAATCAGTCAGATTACTGAGGTTAACAACCCGGCTCAGGCTGCTGATATTCTGGAGGAGATCGCGCGACGCCCTGAAGCGCCTGTGGATAGGCTGATGAGGGGTGTGTTGTCTTATCGCCGCCGGAAAGACGCCAATTCAAACGGCCCGGAAAAATTCAGCTTACAGTTGAAGGATATCAGGTCCCTGAAAGACACTGCCGGATCAAAGAAAGTTGAAGGATATCAGGTCCCTGAAAGACACTGCCGGATCAAAGAAAAAGGATGCTTTTTCTTCGCGGTTGGAGAAAATGATACGGAATGATGAGAAACAGTAAAGGTGATTCTCTACAGCGCAATCAACTTTGCAATCAACTTTGCAATCAAATTTGAAGGATATCAGCTTCCTGGGAAGAGATCACTTTCAGAAGGGAGGTTCTATGTTAACAGATCAAATGAATTCTGTGATCCAGATATTTTTGACCGTGACAGCCCTGTCCTTCATACCTATAGCGCTGGTTCTTATGACATCATTCACACGGATTATCATTGTTTTATCTTTTATTCGCAACGCTTTGGGAACTCAGCAGATTCCTCCGACTCAGGTGATTATTGGACTGGCTCTCTTCCTGACTTTTTTTATCATGGCGCCTGTTTTTACACAGATCAACGAGCAGGCGTTTCAGCCTTATATGGAACAGACAATAACGGAGCAGGAAGCGTTGACAGTCGCCGTGGCGCCTCTCAGGACTTTTATGTTTAAGCAGACACGGGAGAAGGATCTTGAACTGTTTGTGGGGTTGGCTAACATAGAACGTCCACAGACTTACGCGGATATTCCTACATATATTTTGATCCCTTCCTTTGTCGTCAGTGAACTGAAAACGGCCTTTCAAATCGGATTTACGCTTTTTATACCTTTTATGGTGATTGATATGATTGTGGCCAGTGTTTTGATGTCTATGGGCATGATGATGCTGCCGCCAATGATGATTTCATTGCCGTTTAAGATTATGCTGTTCGTGTTGGTGGATGGGTGGCATCTGGTGGTGGAGAGCGTGGTGAAGAGTTTTGGGTGAGATTCAGGCATCTGACATCTCATTTTTCCATATCCTCAAGTTCATCCATTGTTTTCACAACAACATTCCCATTAGCAAGTTGCTGAGGAGACGAGACCGCGAGACCGCGAAAACTGTCAATAACCTCTAAAAATGTCACCCCCTATCCGTGCTAATTATCTCTTGAAAATGTCACCCCCGCAGAGGATATCGATGTAAATAATTCCCATTTCTAACGAAGTGGCGCCTTGTTAAGTG
>WRII01000013.1 GCA_009782825.1 Peptococcaceae bacterium | reverse complement strand
TATATCGTCTAAACTTAAGTCAGCCAGATGGGCAACAGAGGTAACTTCCAGAGATAAATTGTATTTGGAAAAATTGGGGATGAATCCGGAGGCGATTTGAGTACAGGTTGCCCGACTTTTAGGGTGTCATATGCCGCAAAATTTTGATGGAGGCAGTCGCCGCATTTCATCTTACCGCCGCCCGACTTGGGACACATGGGCAGCCATTCGTTGTGGCAAACAGGGGCATATCCGTCAATACCCTTTTTAGCGTTTTCCCACCGCTTGGCAAAAACATCATCGCGGCCTGTGAACAGCGACATAAACAGTTCGATTTTTGCGGAAGGTGTACTGCCATTATGGACGCCTGCCGGCGTCTCCGACGTTTCTGGCGCTACCGGCTCTGACATTCCCGGCACAATATCGTCAATGTGAACGAACCGTCTGACAAGGTGTCCGTCCTGTTCAATCATCCCGTTCCACATTGCCGCCGGACGCACCCAAAGCCCTTCGCTGCCGTACAATGTCCGGTAGACGACCAGCTCTTCCAATGTCTCGCTGTGGGTGGCCGTGCCGATAACTTCATATTCTTTTCCTTTGAAGTGGATGTATTTACCGGGTTTGATGACCATGTCAGTTTCCCTCAAAAAACACCTCATATAACGCTCTCACGCCATCATCGGCATAGCTGCTCTTGACCGCGAAGATCATACTGACCTCAGAGGAACCTTGGCTAATCATCGAGATACTTATGCCCGCCTTCGACAGTGCGGACGTCGCCGCCGCGGCTATGCCGATACCGTGTTTCATACCCTCACCGACAACGACGATCAAGCTCAAATCGCGGACAACATTTATACCATCAGGGAGAAGCTCGGCCTTTATCCGTTCGATTATGCGGTCGAGCGCCCCATTTGTCAGGAAAGAATCGCGCAGGATGACAGTCACGTCGTCGATTCCCGTCGGGGTATGTTCGTATGAAATCCCCTCGTCTTCAAGGATCGAAAGCAAACGTCTGCCGAATCCGATCTCGCGGTTCATCAAGTATTTCGCGACGAATAAGCTTGTGAATCCACTATTGGAGGCAATGCCGGAGATACGCGTACCCGTGTCCCCGTCTTCGCGCCGCGCGACAATGTGCGTGCCAGGGCACAAGGGATTGTTCACGGAGCGTATGTTGACCGGTATCCCAGCCCGGTAGATTGGCAGCAAGGCTTCCTCCTGATATACATTAAATCCGGCGTAACTCAATTCGCGCATCTCGCGGTAAGTCACGACCTTAATCGGCTTGGGATTTTTTACAAGCTTGGGATTGACAGAGTAGACATAGTCCACGTCAGTAAAATTCTCATACACATCAGCGTTCACAGCGGCGGCGAGTATCGCGCCGGTTGTGTCGCTTCCTCCACGCGGAAAAGTTGCGATCTCGCCCTTCTCGGTACGTCCGAAGAAACCGGGGAATATCGCAATGCCATCGATTTTGGAGAGGTTTTTCTTCAAAAGAGCGAAGGATTTTCCCAGGACTGTCGCGTTGCCAAACTCATCGGACAAAAGCATGCCAAACTCACCAGGGTTGGCATATACGGCTTTGTGGCCAAGGGAGTTTATGTAAGCGGCGACGAGTTTAGCACAGGTGTCTTCGCCCGCAGCCTTCACCCTGTCGGTAAAATTCTTTCTATCAGCCTTATCCCGGTCAAGCAGGGCATATAAATCGGTCTTGATGCGTTCGCCCGTTTCCGGTATGCCAAGGTCACAGGCGATATCATAATACCGCGCGGCAACCTTATCCATCAGTATACGGGCTTTTGTGGCGCCAAAATCCAGCGCCGCGGAAGCTGTTTCAATAAGCATATCGGTGACTTTGCAAGGGGCGTTTTCGCCCTTGCCCGGCGCGGAGACCACAACGATCCTGCGGTCAGGATCGGAAAGTATGATATCGCAGACCTTCTTAATTCGTTTCGCATCAGCGAGGGACGACCCGCCGAATTTTACAGTTTTCACGTTTGATGTGCTCCATTCCATTGATTCTGGTGCAAAAAGTCAATGTACATGACTTATGTGGCTAAGGGGCTGTAGCTAAATGAAGTACGTGCTCCTCATGTGCTCACCTGCCGGCTTCAGAGGAACTGATTGAACCGGCACACTCTCTGGTCAGCCCCAGCAAAATTTGCAGGCCGTGATCCAGCTCCGGCAGGATGTATTCCAGACTTTCCTTCACCGCTTTCAGGCTGCCCGGCAGATTGATAATCAAGGTCTTGCCCCGGATAACCGATACCCCTCTGCTGAGCATGGCGCGCTGTGTGATTTGCAGGGAGTGATGCCGTATGGCTTCCGCAATCCCAGGCGCGACACGCTCCGCCACAGCCAGCGTTGCTTCCGGCGTCACATCCCTGGGAGAAAATCCGGTTCCCCCTGTGGTCAGAATCAGATCAATCCTATCTTCATCTGCCAAGCGTGTCAAGGTCTCTTCAATTTCCGGGCGATTATCTGGCAGAACCACATACTCCGCGATGTCATATCCCGCTGCCTCCAGCATTTCCCGGGCGGTCTGGCCGCTTTGATCCTTTCGTTTCCCCGCGGCCCCTGTGTCACTCAACGTCACAATCGCGGCATGAAAAACAACCTGGGCAACACCTGATTCGTCCGGAGCATCTGTCCCCTCTGCTCCCTCTACCCCCTCTGCTCCCTCTGACACAATCCCCATCTGATCCCCCACAGAAATGGCGCCCCCGTGCAAAACCTTGGCGAAAACCCCTTCCCGGGGCATAATGCAGTCCCCCATCTTATGGTAAATCTGACAGTGACTATGGCACTCCTTCCCAATTTGAGTCATTTCCAAAAGAACCTCATTGCAACGCAGTTTCGTACCGACCGGCAAAGAACGAAAATCAAATCCCTCCACAATAAGATTCTCCCCAAAAGCGCCGGGGAGAACCTCCGCGCCCAATTGGTTAAACTGTTCGACCTTCTCATAAGAAAGCAAGCTCACCTGCCGGTGCCAATCCCCGCCGTGGGCATCCCCGCAGATTCCCCATCCTACCTGAACCTGGGCGGAAGTTACATTCGTTTTTTGGGTTCCTCTAGCCTCACTGATACAGACTGCTTTGACTGTGCCCATTTTCGCAATCCCCCTTTGTTAATCACATTGATTGACTTTTTGCACCAGAATCAATACTTACAGTCCCTAAGTGCCTTGATCCAGTTTGGCCATGAACCGTTCCCCCTCAACAATCACGCGGGTATGTTTGCCGCATCCGACTTCCTTATTCCCCTCACGTGCTGTGACAGAGAACTCAATTTTGCGCCCGGAAACATATTCAACAGTTGCCGAAGCTGTGATTTCCGCGCCGAGAGGACTGGCGGCAGTGTGTTCAACGCTGATTTTTGTTCCAACCGAGGTTTGCCCCGGCTCCAAACTTGCGGCGAGACATTTACAGGCGGCTTGCTCCATAAGTGCAATCAGTGACGGAGTGGCAAACACGGGCAGAGAACCGCTGCGCATAGTCTGGGCGGTATTGCTCTCGTTAACGAGGGTGCTGACGTTTGCCGTTTTGCCAAGCCGGCTTTCAAGCGTGGCGAGGGTAACCGCGATTTTTGACATAGTGAGAAACTCCTATTTTCTTAGGTTCAATCTTATCATGATTGCGGCGGAAATTCAATGATCCAGAAACGACTATTAACGACTATTGATCCAGAAACTACTATATTGCACGGCAAGGCTAAAAATAATCAAGAGGGGTATTATAATTAAGGATTAAGAATTAATGTAAGAATCAATTACACATGACAGAAAATCCAAAAAATTTACAAGGTGGGACACTCAATGAAAAACGGTACTCAAAAAATAAAAAAGGTTCCTGATACTGCTCTGGATACGGGAGTTCATGAGCACATAAAAAACACCAGCCGGGAGTTTCTTTTGAAGACAATCTCCATGGGGTCAACTCTGGGAACTATGCAGGTCAAGTTAGATCATTTCATGGAGGAGACAGGAAAGGGAATCGCTGAAATTGTTGCCAAAACAAATAATACCCTGGCATTTATTGAAGAGATGACAGCAACCACAGAAGATGTCAATAAAACGATAGAAAAGAATATGGGAGCGGTAGACGATATAGCGGAGCAAATAAAACGCGTTGTGCAGAATAATGAGCAGAATCTGCAGAACAGTGACAACATGGTAAATATCAGTGACAAGGTCACCGAAGCGAATCAGGTTATTGACGATACCCTGGTTAATTTGCTGGATAAAGTCAAAGGCATTAAAGACATCATAGGCGTTATCGGGTCAATCGCCGATCAGACAAATTTATTATCCCTGAACGCCAGTATTGAAGCAGCCCGGGCCGGAGAAGCAGGACGCGGGTTTGCCGTGGTTTCCGATGAAATCAGAAAGCTGGCCGAAAGCACCAAAGGCAGCCTGCTCACGTTCAAGGATGTCAGCCGGGAAATAGAGGACAGTTTCTCCCTCAGTCTAAAAAATCTGGAGAACACCAAAACTGTCATGCAGGAAATTCCTGTGGCGGCCCAAGAAATGAAGGGGTCTGTGGACAGCAATTCTCAGGCTGTGAACATGATTAAACATCAAGTGGAGAACTTTATTGATTCCTTTGAAAAAATAAGTCAGATGATTGCGACATCAACAAAGGCGATCCGGTCTATGGCAGAGGATGCTGAACAGTTAAGTGTTCTCATTTATGGCTTTGACCGAGGACTGAAGGGCCTAGAAAATACTCGCAATGACATTGATGAACTGGATGCTTCTTTTATCAGACAAAACAAAGAGACCTACCAGATCTTTAACGGACAGGGAAACAAGATAACCGATGCAGAACTGATTGTCGTGCTGGAGAATGCCAAGAAACAGCATCGTCTTTGGATAGAAACCTTGGAGGAAAGTGTCCGCAGCCGGGTCCGGGTTCCGTTGCAGGTTGATGGCAACCGGTGCGGCTTTGGGCATTTTTATAATACCCTGATGGTTACTGATGAGCGTATAAAAGCGCACTGGGACAGCATCGACAGTTATCATCAGGCGTTGCATCAGGCAGGCGCGAGTACGCTGCGGGCGATTGAGCAGAAACACGATAAGGAGATAACATCCGGCTTTAGCTTTGCGAAAAAGCAATCCGAGGAAATTTTTGAAATCCTAGATAAAATCATTCATATTATAAAATAAATATTATTAAATGAATCATGAATATTATGAAATAGAGGGGCTGACACAGACTATTGTCCCTTCCCAAACCCACAATTCGGATACGTACACACATCGCAAGAAAGACACAGTCCCCCATGGCCCAACCCCGCGAGATCCTGCGAAGAAATGGGGATACCTGCCATAATCCGAGGCAGAACGAGATCAAAAATCGTCCTTTTTGCGTACATAACGCACCCTGGCAAACCCAGAACAGGGATGTTTTTCTCTGAATTAATAAAATATGCCAGCATAAACATAGCGCCCGGCAAAACCGGCGCCCCATAACTGACAATTTCCGCTCCCGTCCTTTTAATCGCGAGGGGTGTTTTGTCATCAGGATCGACACTCATTCCCCCGGTGCATACCACCATATCGGCGCCATGGCTGATCGTTTCCAAAATACGTGCCGTAATCGCTTGCGGTTCATCTCCAAGCACAGCTTTCTCAAACACAGCGGCGCCAAATTCCGTCACCTTCTCTTCAATAACAGGTGTAAAAGTGTCGGGAATGCGGTTGTAAAAAATCTCATTGCCGGTAGCGATAATGCTGACTTTCTTGAGGGTGAAGGGGTTCAAGGTCAAAATAGGGAGGCCCGCTCCAACTCCTTGGGCCTCTTCCAGTTTTTCTCTTTGAATCACCATCGGGATAATGCGCGTCCCCGCCAGCTTATCTCCCCTTTTTACCGGCATCCCGCTGTGGCGCGTGGCAATCATCATTTCCCCGGCAGCATTGATCCGGCGGAGCTTTTGCGTGTCGACCAACACCACGCCGTCACAGTCCGCAATGACTTCGATCTTTCCTTCCTTCACGTCAGACGGCCGCATGTGTTCCCCGGCGCAGAGAGCGTATAAGATCCCTGCCGCATCATCTTCATGAACCATATTTTCCCCAGCTTCCCAAATATACAGGTGATCCTTGCCCAGAGAAAGCAACAGCGGAATATCCTCTTCCCGCACCACATGGCCTTTTCGGAAAGCGGCATCTTTTGTGACCCCCTTGACAATTTGGGTAATATCATGGCAAAGCACATGCCCGACAGCATCCTCTGTTTTAATCTGCTTCACTCCACTCACCCCCCAATCTGGGACATAATCCGCCGGGTCTCATTGCGTGTTTGTGCTGCGCCTTGTGCAAAGTCGTGCCGTGCAGGCTTATTCCAGATGGCCCGGGTTATATGGTCAAAAAGCACTCGGTCATTGTTCTGAGTGAGCGCGAACAAGAGATTGGCGCCAACCTCCGAATGCAAACATGTTTTTAACATCCCGTCCGCTGTCAGGCGGACACGGTTGCAGCCCTGACAAAAACATCCGCTGACAGCATTAATAAAGCCGATTTTCCCATGAAAACCAGGCAGGGTGTAATAAACTGCCGGACCGTTTCCCAGTCTGCCGCCAAAAGGTATCATCTCCCCATAGGCCGCAGTCAAGGCATCACAAATGATTTGCGGGCCAATACCCTTAAAATTCTTTCCAAGACCAATGGGCATCATTTCAATAAACCGGACATGAATATCCTGATGCTGAGCCAGACCGGCCAGGGAGACAAGATCCCCCTCGTTGACCCCCGCAATGGGCACGCAATTGACCTTAACCGTTCCGATTCCGGCCGACACAGCAGACTCAATCCCGCGCAGAACATCGCTGACAGATCCGCGTCTGGTTACAGCCTGATACCGGTCGGGATCCAAGGTGTCCAGACTGATATTGACGCTGTCAAGGCCGGCCGCCGCCAGTCTTTCCGCTTTGGCAGCCAGACAAATCCCATTGGTAGTCAACGAAACATGGTCAATACCGGGGATATCCTTCAAACGGTCGATCAGAGAGGTGACACCTTTGCGCACCAGCGGTTCCCCCCCGGTAATTTTCAGTTTACGGATTCCCTGCTGCGCCAATATCCGACAAACGCGAAGGATGTCTTCATAGGACAAAATACCGCCGCTGCTCAGCTTATCCCCCGATTCAGGCATACAGTACACACAGCGCAGATTACATCTGTCTGTTATTGAGATCCTCGCATAATCGATCTTTCGCCCGTATTGGTCATACATGGAGGGGGACCTCCTTTCAGGTCATATCGTTTGATATCATTTGATCATACCCAATTTACTTATGCCCAATTTGTTATGCCGCTTAACCCCCAACACCCTCAAAACATCACGACCTCCGCCGGATCACCGATTTTTAGTCCCCGGTTACCGGCAGGAACGTCTATCAGGCAATTACAGCCTGCCAGCGCAGAGAGTTTACCGGACTCATGTCCCGAATCAGGAATATAAATATCCCCCCCGTCAATTCTGGCGCGGATAAACCGCCTGCCGCGGCTTGTCTTGTCAAAAGCCGATCTCATAACTCCCCCCGCGCGGGTGTGGCGGACATCCTTTTCCCCGGCCAACTTCCTGAGGGCAGGCGCCGCCAGCAGCTCAAAGATCACAAAAGCGGCAAAAGGATTCCCTGACAAACAGAGAATCACTTTACCGTTTTTCAGCATGGCAAAGGCGGGACTTCCCGGTTTTACAGCAAGACCGCGAAAAAGCACTTCTCCCCCAATCCGCGCGCCGACTTCATGCATGGAGTCCCTTTCCCCCACTGACACCCCGCCGGTGGTGATCAGCATGTCGCAGGAGGGCAAAAGTCTTTCTATCAGGCCGGCGATTTCCGCCGGATCGTCCGAGACCCTGGCGCCAACATCGGCGCCTTCTCCATTCATACCAGTTCCGGGAATTGTGGATTGCTCAAGGGTTTCCGCTCCGATTTCCACGGATCGCGCGGACAGGAGCAAACGATTGCTGTCATATATTTTTCCCGGCGGCAAAGGGTGGCCGGGAGCGGATAATTCACTGCCTGTTGAGAGGACACAGACCCTTGGGCGCCGGTACACGGAAACCGTTTCCATCCCCTGGCTGGCGAGGATGCCGATGAAAGCTGCGTCAAACCGGGTTCCCTGCTCAATGAGCCTCGAATCTTTCTTAACATCCTCACCCTGAAAGCAAAAATTCTCAAACTCCCCAAGGGGCGTATAAATCGTTACAGAGTCATGAGCTGCGCCACCTTTACTTGAGCACCAATCCACATCTTCCTGCCGGACAACACAAGTGGCTCCCCTGGGCAGCGGCGCTCCCGTCATAACCCGGGCCGATTCACCCGGCGCCAAAGGAAATTCAGGAAAATCCCCCGCATAGATCTTTTGGCGGACATGTAAAGTTACCGGGGTATCCTTTCCCGCTTCTGACAGATCACCATGGTACTGAGCAAATCCATCCAGAGGCGACCGAGGAAAGGGCGGCTGATCCATAGCCGCAGTCACCGTGTCGCAGGAAACCCGGCCTAACGCCGAGAACAGCGGTATTATCTCAGACGCACAGGGAGAAATCGTATGGTCAAGGAGCAGCTGCTCCGCGCGTTCAATCGAAATATCTGCTTCCATATAAATTCCTCCTCATAACAGAAAAAGCCATTTCCGGAGCGTGAGGACACCGAAAACGACTTATATTTCGAAGCCATATCGAATCCTCTTTTTCAAATACAGAAGGCAGTCGGTTTCCCGTCCAACCCTGTGGACCCAAGGCCCAGGCGCAACACCATTGCATTGTGTGTCAAAACACAGTGGGGTAGGTGTTTTTGCTCAGAGAATTGTTATATTCCATATTAACTTTCTTCCAGAACCAACTTATCAGCCCGTCTATGAGTCCGGCTGAATTTTGTCAGTCCTATGTTCTTAATGTAATACGATCGTGCTGTTTTGTCAAGAAAAAAATATCAAAAAAACCTCTAAAATTTACGTAAAATATCCAACCTCATTAATGGATTGCGGCACTAGAAACCTCCAAAAATAATAAATAATATATGAATTGTTTATAAATCATATATAAATTATTTATCATTGAAGTGCTGAAATCCATTGAAAAAACCAAAATTTACAAAAAAAACATCTATCAATTTATTTTAAAATGATGTAGAATTGTCTCATAGATAAGGATGTTTCAGGATTTCAAGCTGGCACTTGCGAGGCAAAAGGGGTGAGAAGCTCATTGGAAAGACGCACACTGATAAAGGCACTAGCCGGGGGATCGCTTTTTCTGCTGATTGGACAAGGAACCAAAAGCTATGCCTTACAGTCTTCGGCGCTTATTAGGCCGCCCGGGGCAGAATCCGAAAGACATTTCCTTGCGGCGTGTTTACGATGCGGCCAGTGTGCGCAAGCCTGTCCAAGTAAAGCTATTGTCATAGCGGATATAGGGAAAGGAGCGGCAATGGGCTCGCCGTATATCATTCCGCGGCAGCAGCCATGCGATATCTCTAAATGGCGCTTCAATTCAGGATGTGATCTGGAGTGCATCACTGCATGCCCTACAGCAGCTCTGGTTCCTGTGGAAAAAGAGGATGTTGTCTTGGGTGTGGCTGTCATTGATCAGGAACGATGCATGACTTGGTTTGGTCATAGCTGCAGAGCTTGTTACACAAACTGCCCCTTTCCCAAGAAGGGGATTGTTTTAAACGAACACGGCAAACCTGTTGTGGATCCTGAGGTATGCACAGGCTGCGGATTATGTGAATATGTGTGCATCAACGACCCCCCCGCTGTTGTTGTGGAGCAAAGGAGGTGACAGCAAGAAAAGCTTGAAAGGAGATTTCATTTTCAAATCAGAGGAGTGAGGGATGGAGGAGCCTGAGATGCAAGCAGCAAAAAATCTAAAGAAAAAAAATGTATCCGGCAATTCTGCACAAGGTAAAATCAATCTCATCCGGAGGATTGTGCAAATTGGGGCGATCATCCTACTCCTAGTTCCTTGGTTTGGGGCGCCGATGATCTGGATGGGAAACTATTTGGCGTCGCATTTGGCCGGAATTCCCTTGGCAGATCCTTTGGCAGCCGCAGAAACAATGCTGGCCAGCCGCGCGTTTTACCTAACTTCTTTCCTATCGGCGCTGCCGCTCATTGTTATCGGGGTCTTCTTCGGCAGGGTTTTCTGCGGATGGATTTGTCCAGTGCACACCCTGTTAGAATGGGGCCACACGGTATTTAAGCGATGGCCCTCCTCAAAAAAGCCCGTGAAAAAGAGCGTTCTGTTACCGACATCTATTCTTTTGGGTTCACTCATTGGATCCTTATGGGTGACCGTGCCGCTATTTACTACATTTTCGCCCATCGGTGTGCTGTCACGAGTTTTCTATTTTGGCATCGGCTTGGAACTTCTGTTGGTTCTGAGCGTTATCTTATTGGAGTTCTTTCAACCCATGTTCTGGTGCCGCAGATTGTGTCCGGTTGGCATGTTGTATGGTTGGTCAGGCGCCGGGAAATTAGTCAGGATCTCTTTAGAAAAGGATCGCTGCAATGACTGTGGAATATGCCGAACCAAGTGTTCCATGCAGGTTGATCCGGGTGAGGCAGGATGTTACAATACTGTCGCGTGCATGAATTGCGGCAAATGCATTACGGTGTGTTCCCGGCACGCGTTACGATTTGGTCTTAATAAATTTTGGGAAAGGAATGAGGCAGAACATGGAGTATCAACGACCCAACCCTGAAGGGACATTTCCTGAAGAAAAAAAGTTGGAAACCAAAGAGGAAAATGAGAAAAACGGGACAAGTGAGGAAAAGAAAAAGGCTCCAAAATCCCTCCGAAAGAGGATGCTTTTTATTGTTATTGTGTTGCTTATTATTCTGGTGGGAGGAGCGTTTACAGTTGGTGTCACCTCACAATCATCATTTTGCAAAACCTGTCACGTGATGGAAGATTTTTATGACACCTGGGAAGTTGCCACTCACAGTTTGTCTAAAGATGATGAAGTCTTGTTTCACAAAACGGCTGAATGCTTGGATTGTCATGGGAAGGACGGATTTATTGGTACAGTGGAAATTAAGATGAACGGTCTGCGGCAGGTTTGGGTAAACTTAACTGATACACCCGAGCCCAGTGCGATTAAGGCTGATTCTAAAGACATCCAAGAAAGATGTATTAAATGTCACCAAAGTAAACCTCGTACCAATCTTAAGCTGGCGGCGGAAGATAAGGATCCTCATTCCCAGGAGCATTTCAATGAAAGCGTCGATATGACCTGTATGACCTGTCATGAGGGGCTGGTTCATAAGAAGAGGAGCGCGGATCAGAGGAGCGCGGATCGCGAAACGTGTTTCAGATGCCACCTGAATGCAATGGATCTCTAGAAACGGTCTCAGTGAAAAAAGATTTTTAAAAGCGACTTTTTGAACCCCAGAAACAACAATTTACTATTTTAAGGAGGTATTAATATGGTATCACGCAGAGATTTTATCAAGTCTGTGGCTGTCGGCGCCGCTGTGGCCAGTGTTGGAGGCGTTTTGCCTGCAGGGTGTAAGTCAGACTCCTCATCTTCGGGGGGAGATTCGGGAAGCTCGACCTTTAAGGGTGTCTGCCGGTATTGCGGAACAGGCTGCGGCGTCCTTGTCGGTGTAAAAGATGGCAAGGTTACTGAGATCAAAGGCGACCCCGATTGTCCTGTCAATGGGACACGGCTGTGTTTGAAGGGAACGACATTGCCCACGGTCTTTGACGCTGATACCCGGGTCAAGAAACCTCTCATCCTTAAAAGCGGCAAGCATGTGGAAGCGGAATGGGATGAGGCTCTTGATTTGATCGTTCAAAAATTCAAAGAAGCCATTGATACAACAGGAGCGGACTCTGTAGGGTTCTATGGATCGGGGCAGACAGTTGCCGAAGAATCCTATCTGGCGAATAAGCTGTTCAAAGGGTGTATCGGAACCAACAACATTGACGGCAATCCGCGCACATGTATGGCCAGCGCCGTGGCCGGCTTTATTGCGACATTTGGCAAAGACGAGCCTCTGGGGACCTATGATGATATTGAAAAGGCCAATGTGTTCTTTATTATTGGGGCTAATATGGCGGAAGCCCATCCGATTCTGTTCGAACGTCTGCAAGATCACAAAAAGAGTAACCCGGATACAAAGATTATCGTGCTTGACCCGCGCAAGACCCAGACGACGACCATTGCCGACAAAATTGTGCAATTTGTGCCCGGCAGTGACTTGGCTCTTCTCAACAGCATCGCCTATGTGCTAATCCAAAAAGATTTAATTGATAAAGATTTTATGGACAAGCATACAAAATTCGAGAAAACCGTTCCGGCTCCGACTCCGGAGAACCCCAATGCCACCAAGAATGAAGATTTGACCTTTGATGAATATAAAGAATTCCTGGAAGACTACGCGCCGGAAAAAGTGGCGGAAAAGACAGGAATCGCCGCGGATGAGATTGTGGAAATCGCCGAAATGTTTGGTGAAAAAGGCAAAAACACCATGTCCTTATGGACCATGGGTATCAATCAAAGATCCCGCGGCACTTGGGCCAACAACTTGATCCACAACCTCCACCTGCTGACCGGAAAAATCTGCAAACCGGGCAACACGCCCTTCTCCCTTACGGGTCAGCCCAGCGCCTGTGGCAGCATCCGCGAAGTAGGCGCATTGTCCCATCTGCTGCCGGGCGGACGCCTGGTTGCCAACGAAGATCACAGGAAAAAGATTGAACAAGTCTGGGGAATCCCCGAAGGCACAATCAAACCGGCGCCCGGACGGCACACCATCAATTTGTTTAAAGGATGCGTAAGCGGCGATATTAAAGTGCTTTGGGTTATGTGCACCAACCCAGGTCAATCCCTGCCGAACCTGAACGAATTGCGCAAAGGAATGCAGGACGTTTTCCTGATTGTTTCGGATTCATTTCATCCTACGCGCACCACCGAATTAGCCGATGTTATCCTGCCGTCAGCCTTCTGGATGGAGAAGGAGGGTGTTTACGGCAACGGCGAACGCAGAACCCAGCACATTGCCAAAGCTATCGATCCTCCCGGCGACGCCAAACCCGATGTGTGGCAGATCGCAGAAGTGGCGAAGAGACTGGGTTATGAAAAAGAATTTGCTTTTGCCTACAATGATAAGAATGACGTGGATAACGAGCTTATTTGGGAAGATTACCGCCTCTGCTGCGATGCTTCCAGCAAAATGGAGCTGGCTTCCTATAAGGCCCTGAAAGAAGCCCATGGCCTCACTTGGCCGGTAACAGACAAAAACCCCAATGGAACCAAGATTCGTTACGGGGGCGACGATCCCTATGTGACAGGGGACATTGAGTTCTATGCCAAGCCGGATAAAAAGGCGGTTATCTTTGCCCGTCCCCAGCAGGATCCACAGGAAATGCCTGATGACGAATATCCATTCTTCCTGTCAACCGGCCGTGTCCTTGAACATTGGCACACCTACACCATGACCGGCAAAGTCCCTAGCTTGGTTAAGGCGTATCCGGATTGCGAATTGGAAATCAATGAAAAGGATGCAGAAAACCTTGGCGTAAAGACTGGAGATCTGGTTAAGATAACGTCCAGACGCGGCGATGTAACCGTGAAAGCTATTGTAAGCGGAACCAAAGGAATCAAAGGAGAGCCACGGGAGAAGATGGTTTGGATAGCGTTCCATGATGATAGAGTGGATAAAATGATCAATCTCGTGACAAACGACGCAATTGACAACATGTCCAGCCAGCCAGAGTATAAAATCTGTGCGGTTAAGCTGGAGAAGGTCTGATGCGGGCTTTGCCCGCAAGGGGTCAGTGATCAGTGGTTAGTGGTCAGTATTGGATTTTCTTGTTTTTTGTTGACGCTTTGCGTTTGGAAGGTACTAAACAACCTAACGGCGCAAACAACACAAAGAGGGGCTTCAAGCCCCTCTTTTCCTCGATTGCATGACCTCGTGGGCCTCATGAGCCGCCACCATGGGCCTCATGAGTCGCTATGAGCTGCCATGAGCCGCTTACTGCTTAGTAACTTACAGACGCGAAGCGTCAACAAAAAACAAGAAAATCCAATACTAACCACTGATCACTGACCACTTGCGGGCGTAGCCCGCATCAGATGTCTGTTTCACTGTTAACATAAGCAACAGTTACACTCCAAGCATTCTCATCCATTTCCTGAATCGAAAAACCAAGCTGTTGGATCTCTTCCACTGTCGGCGCTTCAGCAAGGACAATAATTTCATGATTTTCTGTTACAGAATGAACGCTGAGCCCGTTAAGAGATTCAATCACAGCTACCGTCTGTTCCTCATCATCTGTTTTTACGACAAAACTTGCAATAGCCATAGTCATCCTTTTCCCAAAGTATTTTTCTCAGAAGAATTGAAAGAGTTCTAAAGAGTTCTCTATATCACTCTCTTGTAAACTGGCTTTGCCAGTCTATGTCCCTAATGTAGTCTACTGGTGCGGATTTGTCAAGAAAAAATTCCATTATTCCCGATGTTTTCAAGGAAAAAAATAAAAAAAATAAATCCTCTGATGCTTGACTTTATTAATTTGTTATAATTATAATGAGTATTAAGGTGTAAAGTATTAAGATATCAAGTATGGGGTACAGCGTGTAGAGTATTCACTGATATTCATAAAGTTTAGAGTCATTAGTATTCAAAAAAGAGTATTCACAAAAAGAGCTTAGGAGGTAGAGTTTGTGAAATCAGACGAAAAATCCTTGTCACGACGGACCTTTCTGAAGGCTTGCGGCGCCGCAGGAGTTGCTGCCGCCGTGGGAGGCGTTTCTTTATCTGCGCCTGCAGACAAAGCCGTTGCTGCAAGCGGGCCTATGAAGAGCGTTCGAACGGTGTGCGCGCCAAACTGCACAGGGTGCTGCGGCATGAAAGCCCAGGTAAGGGACAATGCCATTCAGACCATTCTTCCGGCAGCCGACTATCCGGAAACAGAGCATAATCCCCGGGGTTGTGCAAAGGGAGCCTCCATGACGAATCTGATCTATGGACCGGATCGCCTGAAAAACCCCATGCTGCGTGTAGCGGGTTCCAAGATGGGACAGTTCAAATTTGAGGAGGTCAGCTGGAAAGATGCGTTGGATCACGCCGCCGGCGAGCTGCGGCGCATCATGGACACATACGGCCCTGATTCCGTCGGATATTTTGTCCAGGTGGCCGGGACAGGCTACGTGCATAAAGGCGCCCTCGTCAGGCTGGCCAACTTAAACGGCTGGTCGGTTCAGGGCGGCTACGACATGAACGGGGATCTGCCCATGCACGCGCCGATGACCTTTGGCGTTCAGAGTGAAGAATTGGAAAGCTACCAATGGCTGGACAGCAAGTACATTATGATCTTTGGTTCAAATGTATATTCCACACGGACGCCGGATGCTCCCATGCTGAAGCTTGCCCAGGAAAAAGGAACGAAAGTCATTTATTTTGATCCTAACTTTTGTGCCACATCAGCCGAGGCGGACGAATGGTATCCGATTAAACTTTCCTCCGACGCCGCCGTGGCCTTGGGTATGGTCAAAGTCTTGCTGGATGAGAAGCGGTACAACGAAGATTATATTAAAACATTCACAGATCTGCCGATCCTGGTTCGCAAAGATACCCAAACCCGTTTGAAAGCCTCTGATGTGGATGGCTTAAAAATCCCCTTCGATGTTCCGGAATACCGGGAAGCCTATGTGGTGTATAGCCCATCACAGGGATTTATCGCCGTAAACCCGGAAAGTCTGCATCTTCCCGATGATATTTTATTGGAGGGATCCTGCTCAGTCCGCTTGACTGACGGCAGCTGGATTGATGCCAAACCGGCTTTCCAGCTGCTAAAAGAATCTGTTGAGAAATACAATCCGGATAAAGTCGAGGAGCTTTCCGGTATGCCGGCCAACGATCTCACACGCCTAGCCAGAGAGCTGTCCGCCCCGGAAAACCAACCCTTCCATCTCATCTACGGCGCCTCCAATTACCAGTGGTATCACGGCGACTTAAAAGGGCGCGCCTTAGCATTATTGCCCGTTCTCACCGGAAACCTGGGATATCAGGGCGGCGGGTTCTCTACCCTGGCCGGGCAGTACAAAGTGCGGCTTCCCCTAGCCTCTTGGTGGGTTCCTCAAGAGATGGACGGATTCAAGCCGCCAGGCCAGAAATCATGCCCCTTTGCGTATATTGCGAACGGCCCCACAGAGACCATGACGGCCCCCTACCCCAAAAAAGGGATCAAGGCTTGGATCATGCTGTGCGGGAACCCCTTTGATCAGCACAATCTGAACAATAAATTAAGAGAAAAAGTCGAAAAGAATGAAATCGAACTGGTGATCAATCTGGATTTTCAGAAAACAACCAGCAGCAACTACAGCCATGTCCTGCTTCCCGGCGTCAGCTGGTACGAAAAAACAGAATTGACCGCAACCCCATTACACCCCTATCTGCAACTCATGCAGCCGGCCATAGATCCTATCGGGGAGTGTAAGCCGGAGCTTTGGATCTTCAGAGAATTGGCCAAACGCCTTGACAGGCGGCAAGAGAAGTATTTTTATCCCGAGTATGCGGAGGAACCCGAAAAAGCGGTGGCAGAAATTATTAAGCTCATCTTGAAAAACGGCGGCGCCATTACGGAAGGGATTACCCTGGAACAATTACGGGAAGGCCCCGTTAAAATGAAAAACACATCGAAGAACAGTGTCGACGGCAAAAAGATTCCTTTCTACGAACAAATTCACGAAAGGAAGCCCTTTCCGCCCCAGAGCTTTCCTGAACCCATTGCGAGAACGGCCCAATTTCTCAAGAGCGGGCGCATTCAGTTTTATAGAGACGAGCGCCCATTTATCCAGCTCAATGAACAGCTTCCCATTCACAAAGAGCCCTTTGAGGATACGGAATACAAGATAAAACCCGCGGCCAGAAGAGAATTCCCATATGCGTATATCACAACCAACAGCATACACCGTATTCATTCCACCCATTCTAACAACCTCGTTTTCCGGGAACTGCAAGACGACCGCGCCAAGGTGAAGATGAATCCCCAAGACGCGAAGGAGAAAAGAATCAAAGACGGTGACTATGTGAAAGTGTTTAATGACCGGGGTGAAGTTTATGGGGATGTGGTTTTGGATCCCGGCATTCAAGCAGGGTCGATTATTTTTGAGCAGGGCTGGTGGAGCCGGTATACCGGAGGATCCTCGTATAACTCTCTCATCTATCCCTTTATCAATCCCACCCACGAAGTCTATCATGTTCCACAGATGTGGTCTCCCAACACAAGCTGGAACGAATGCCTCTGTGATGTCAGAAAGGTGGCGAGAAAATAATGCGTTATGGAATGGTCATTGATTTGGATAGATGTATCGGATGTCAGACGTGTATGGTCAGCTGCCATATGCACAACAGCCAGCCGCCCGGCACGTGGTGGAACCGTGTCTTTACCCAAGGGGCTCCAACCCACCAAACTGCTGTTGACCGCAAAGGAGAACTCAGGATGGACTATCTGCCTGTTTCCTGTCAGATGTGTGATAACCCTTCCTGTCAAAAAGTCTGCCCGACAGGGGCCACGTATACGAACAGCCATGGTGTGGTGCTTGTGGATTATGACCGCTGTATCGGATGTCGTTATTGTATAGTGGCCTGCCCTTATAATGTTCGTCAGTTCAACTGGAAAGATCCCAAGAAACTCAAAAGTATACTCGGTGACGGTTACGAATACGGTTACCCCGATGACGTCGTAGAAGGCCGGCGGCTCATTTATACCCGGCACCGCCCCACGGGTGTTGTGGAAAAATGCACATTCTGCGTGCAATATACGCAGGAAGGCGAGGATCCGGCCTGTGTTCAGTCTTGTACCGGCAGAGCCAGGTTCTTTGGAGATTTCGACAATCCGGACTCCAAAGTCAGCAAGCTTATTCAGGAAAAACCGATGTACCGGCTGTTGGAAGCCCAGAATACACAGCCGAAGGTCTACTATGTCTCCGTTAAAAAAACGGCAGTATAAGGGGGTGAACAGATGAATAATTATAGAAGAATATTATTATGCGGTCTTGCCGCGTTCGCAATTGGTGTCATGGCTTGGGTCTATCAGGGTATGGTGGGTCTTAATGTTACCAATCTGAGCAACTCGTTTCCGTGGGGCAACTACGTTGCCAGTTTTGAATTTTTCATTGGTGTGGCAGCCGGGGGGTTACTGGTGTTTTCTCTGGCTTATGTGCTCAAAGGAAATGAGTTAAGACCCTTGGCTCCCATTGCCGCAGCCACTGCTCTGGCCGGCGGCGTGGCCGCGGTCTTGGCCATTCTGTCCGATATGGGGATGGCTTCACGGCTTTACCGGGTATTGATCACGCCCAACCTCATGTCTCCGATGTTATGGGAGATGATGATGGTGGCCATCTTCCTTGTGGTTGCTGTTCTGGCAGTATTTTTCCAATTAACGAAAAAGGAAAATTCAGAGGCGCTTCACAAAAAAGTGGCCTATGTGGCCTTGCCGGTATCCCTGACCATGCCATTAATTGCGGCGCTGCTCTTTGCCACACAACCCTCCCATGATTGGTGGAGTTCAGTTATGTTCGTTGTGGACTCCATGGTGGCGACATTCGCTCTTGGCGGCAGTGTCGTGTTCCTGTTTTCCTTGCTGTATTTCGGCAAAAAGAACATGCAGGAAAATGAAAAGGCTTATACCCGCATAGGAAGAATCGTGATCATATGTCTTGTGGCGCATTTATTTGTAACGCTTTTGGAACTTCTGCCCTTTATAGGGAGTCAGGTTCCGGCAAACCAGCAATTGATTTCGCTTCTGTTCGGCAAATATGGAGGGCTGTTTGTGCTGGAGTTTATTGTATCCATTGGCGCAATAGCCATCTACGGGACGAAGAAGTATGCCGGTCAGTTTTGGTTCAGCTTTGGCGCGGGCATCGCTGTGGTTCTGGGCGGGTTTGTTCACAGACTTTTGGTTCTGGCCCCCGCCTTTAACACATATGGATTAACCTTGGATGTTGGCGGTAATCTGTGGCCTTACCCGATTGCGACCGGGACATTCACGGAAGGGTCTTCGTCCTTTGAGACATTTTGGAGTTATGTCCCCTCCTTCACGGAATGGGTGCTTATGCTGCTGCCTGTTGGCGCTGCGCTTGTCCTTATAGGAATCCTTTTCAACAAGATTCATGAGAAAGGGAACAAGGTTTTATAGGGGGCTGTTGCAAAGGGGTGCCGCAAGGCGAATAAGTGATACAATAAAAATGAATAACGTTTGTGCAGAAAAGACAAAAATGCGAGTTCTTCGTGTTTTTGTCTTTTCTGTGACAGCTCCCTTGCCTTGTTCTCATACATAATTAATGCAGTCCCTAATTGAAATATGTTTCCAAACACACCGTTTCCCCTTCCGAACAATATACTAATGTAAGGAAACAGAAACAGAGATGAGAAATATACATAAAGGAGCGATCCATTATGAGCCAATGGTTATTTGTAACAGCATTAATCATTTCTTCCAACTTGGATAATGTGGGAGTCAGCCTGTCCTATGGGATTCGCAATATCCGTATAGGGGCATTTTCAAACCTCCTAATTGCTGTTATTTGTTTCGTTTTCAGCGCATGTGGTATCTATGCCGGTATGTGGATATCGGAGATCCTTCCCGGCATACTTCCGGGTCTTCTTGGATCATTCATCCTGATTATTATTGGGATTCGCCTAATTTTCCTTGGCATTCCACGAAAGGGAAAAGATCCACAGATTACCCAGGCTTTAGGTGAATTCGAGTGCAATAAAAAGGTCAATAGTCCCTACAGTATCCACAAAGATATCCACAGTATCCACAGAGATATCCACAAAGGTATCCACCAAGATATCAACAGCCCCATCTCTCATAACATCAACAGACCTATCTCCCATGATATCCAACAGGATATTTCAAATACCCCTTCTTGTACCCTTGGGCTTCTCGAAGCGCTGCTCCTGGGCATCGCCCTTTCGGCGAATGCCTTAACCAACGGTGTTGGCGCCGGGCTTCTGGGTTTCCCTCCCCTCCTTATTTCCCTGTTAACTGCTGTGGCCAGTTTTATTACAATCCTGGTGGGCACAGCGTGTGGGCTTAAGCTGAGCAAGGTGCAGATTGGAAAGTTTAATTTGGGTCAATTTGGAACTGTTATCAGCGGGTGCTTGTTAATGGTTATTGCGGTGTCGATATTCTTTCAGTGATCTTGATCTGGCCAAGACGCTGCGCCGCCAAATTAACCGCAATAGCATCATCCAAATATCCCAAAGGAAAAGCATAATCCGGGATCACATCCGGGGAGAGGGTAAAGTAAAGCAGAGCACTTCCAAGGATGGCGCGTTCCATATCCTCAAGTTCTTCCGCGCAATAACGCTGATAAAATGATGTCAGCTTGTCGATGACAATACCTGCCCCTTTCACAGTTGCCAACTTAGGCGCAAACTGCTGCAGGATGATTTCTCTCCCCTCTTCGGTTCGGGCATAGTGCTCGTATTTGTTGAGCTCTTTCCGAATCTCTTCTACGAGGGAATGTATCTGGATGCCAAAGGAAGTGAGCAGTTCTTCGATGGTATTTAAGATAAAAATAGTATCCTTATCCTTTCCTGCTTCAATATCAATGCCAATGGAGGATAATAAGTATTCAATAGGAATGTTTAAATGTCGGGCAAACAACTGAATGTGGCGAATCCCAGCCGACTGTTTATTGTTGAGAATTTTAGAGAGGCTTGCGCTTGAGATGCCGCTGACTCTGCTGAGGTGCCGTAACGAGATGCCCTGCTTGGTCATTGAGTTTTTTATGATGGAACTTAAGCTGTCTTGAGAGAAGCTAACTTTTTTTTGAGAGAAGTTGACTTCTTCTTGAGGTACCAGAGTATTGTGGGGTCTGATATTTTGCAGCATTGTTATCGCCTACTCTTTTATTGATGAGAATATGATGAAGGAAGGAGCATTATAGAGCCATAAGTTACAGCCCTTATAGGGTATGGGCTATAAGAAGAAATAAGAAATGAGCTGTTTGGGTATATAGCCTGTGTTGGTTATATATATTGTCGATTGAAATGAAGCATGCCTAACGTATCTATAAATATTCAGCCATCACTGATGTGTGAATGTGCATTGATGTGTGAAGTGATGTGTGAATTGATGTGTGAATTGATTGGATTGATTGAATTCATCAATTATGCTATGATATCACTAAACTGATTCGTTTAGTTACTAAGAGATATAGAAAAGAACGCAGTTATGAGAGGCGATAAGATTGAAAAACAATCAGACAAAACAGACGCAGATACCAACCTCACATGACGAAGATGCCAACGCCGTAGACGCTGTAGAAAGCCAATCCCAGAAGAACCCCAACACAGACTTAGAGAAGCCAAACTTAGGCAACTACGCTGAATATAGCAGTAAACTAAAAAGAATATTCCAGTCCGCTGCCAACAAAAACCAGGTTTTATACAACAGATTAAAGACAGCGATCCAGGCCAAGGAAATCACAGTCAATAAAGTCTATATTCCCGCCAATAGGCGAATCTTCTCAATCATGTTTTATCACAAAGACCTGTCAGAAACAGTCATCCGCGCTGTCATCGGCGAAGACATCATGATCACAGACCCGTTGGTAGAGCATAGAAACGACATCCTAAAAGCCATTGAAAGCAGCATATGGGTAGACGTTTTCTTAAAAGACACCACCTCACGGGTTTATACCCTGGATATGCAGCGAAAATATTTCAAACAGCGCAATCGCAACAGAAGCATCTATTACGGCGCCAAAGAGCTTGCCGCACAGGAAGTCAAAGATTGCCGCTACGAAAAACTAAAACAAGTCTCCATCACATTCATTTACGAAAACAACACCACACCCAGAGTAGCCCCCATCGCCAAGATCCAACCCACAGACGTGGATACGAAAGAAGTCTACACCGATCTCCTTACCCTTTATGAAGTCAACTTAAACAAAATATTCGACAGCGATGAACAAGGGTTACCCGAAAATTTGGTTATATTAAAATCATTCCTATCCATTCAGAAACATGAGGACCTGGACACCTTTGTCACCACATATGATACCGAGTTCTCAAGGCGACTGATCATGGAGTATATGGATGCCATTCTGGATGATGAAATTTTACTCAAAGTGGAAGGAAGTGAGAGGTTCATGTTAAAGCTGAGTGAAGAGGTTTTGCTGGAAGAGCGGGAAGAAGGCAGGCTGGAAGGCGAAGCTATTGGGATCTCCAAAGGCGAAGCCATTGGGATCTCCAAAGGTGAAGCCATCGGAATCTCCAAAGGCGAACTCAGAACTTTAGTCGCTCTTATACACAGAAAAAAGTTGAAACACAAGACCCGTGGGCAAATTATAGATGAGTTAGAGTTAAATGAGGCTGAAGTTGAGATATTGGATCATTTCAATAAGTACACATACCTTCTGGATGAGTTTGTTATTTAAGGGATGCTTTGTGTCCGTAAGCGACTATCACTATAATATCCTATAAGTCCTATAATTTACCTTATAATATCCTTTGCTGAATATCGCTTTGCTGAATATAATATATAATATATATAATATCGAGGTTCTTGCATACCTCAAGTCGGGATGCTAAAATATACACATAGTAAGGAGCTGTAATTAAGTTCATAGCCAATTTGCTATGGACTCATAATGATTATTGGACTTTTCACAGAAAAATTGGACTATTTACAGTAAAATCAGATTCACAAAAAGAATGGAGAGTGATAAGTATGCTCATTAAGCCGACAACGGCTCTGCGCACAGATCTTGGTGAAATCACACGACTTTGTAAGGAGAGAGAGGAGCCCGTTTATTTGACAGAAAACGGCGAGGGCGAGCTGGTTATCATGAGTATGGGCGCTTACGAAAAGCGGGAAGCTATGATGGACTTGCGCTTTAAGCTCATGGAAGCGGAGCAGCAGTACCACTCGGGCGCGAAAACACATACGACGGATGAAGTGCGAAACTATGTCCAGGAGCTGCATAATGGCAACATATAAGGTGGACCTTCTCCCTATTGTCCGGTGGGATATTGCCGATATTTATTGTAATATTGCCTTAAATAATCAACAGGAAGCCCTAGAGGTCACAAACGAGATCATGGATAAAATCGAGACCCTTGTGCAATTTCCTGACCGGTGCCCGTTGGCGCCGGATGGGGTGTTGGCACGCCAAGGATATCGAATGCAGAGTATCGGAGATTACGTCGTCTTTTATAAGGTGTTTGATGCCAAGGTTGTGGTGTATAGAATTTTATACGGAAAACGGGACTACGAACAAGTCTTGAATAGTACCTCAATACGCTCCCTGGTAAATCTCCTCGATTTCCTTAATCAGCGGTAACCGTGGGTTGCTGGTAATGGTCTGATCCTCGAAGGCTCTTTCGGCCAAGGCGGGGATTTTTGCCATGTACGCTGTTTGTTCAATCCCACAATCCGCCAGGCGGGACGGCATGTCCAGCTGCTGCATGAGCTTGCGGATGGCTGTGATGAGACTGGCCACGCCTTCGCTGCTGCTGGCTGCGGGCAGTCCAAGGCTGCGGGCGATTTCGGCAAAGCGCACATCGGCCTGGAAGGAGCTATACTTGGGAAAAGTGGCGAACTTGGTAGGTTTCTGTGCGTTGTAGGCGATGACGTGAGGCAGCAAAATGGCGTTAGCCCGGCCGTGGGGCAGACGGAATTCGGCGCCCAGTTTATGGGCCATAGCGTGATTGAGGCCGAGAAAGGCGTTGGTAAAGGCCATGCCGGCTATGGTGGACGCGTTATGCATCTTTTCCCGGGCCTGGCGGTTGGCGCCGTCCCGATAGGCTGTGGGAAGGGAGTCAAATACCATCTGGACGGCTTTTACGGCGAGGGCGTCTGTATAATCTGAGGCCATGACGGAGACGTAGGCTTCAATGGCATGGGTGAGGACGTCGAGTCCTGTATCGGCGGTAACTGCCGGAGGTACGGACATGACAAAGTCAGGGTCAATGATAGCTACGTCGGGGGTGAGTTCGTAGTCGGCCAGAGGGTATTTGGTACCGGTGCGGGAGTCTGTGATCACGGCGAAGGAGGTGACTTCGGATCCTGTACCGCTGGTGGTCGGGATAGCTACCATTTGAGCCTTCTTACCCAGGAACGGGTATTTGTAGATTCTTTTGCGTATGTCCATGAACTTCAGGGTTAGTGCGTCAAAATCAATCTCCGGATTTTCATAGAACAGCCACATGGCCTTGGCGGCGTCAATGACGGAACCGCCGCCCAAGGCGATGATGACATCAGGTTTATAGGTGTTCATGGCGGCCACGCCCCGCATGACTGTTTCGATAGAGGGGTCAGGTTCTACATCAGTGAAGACTTCCGAATGGGCATACTGTTGGCGTTTGCGCAAATAGTAAAGAATTTTCTTAACATAACCCAACTCATCCATGATGGTATCCGTCACAATGAAGGCCCGGGAGATGTCAGGCATTTTTGCCAGGTATTGAGCTGATTCAAATTCAAAATAGATTTTGGATGGGATTTTAAACCATTGCATGTTCACCCTTCTCATAGCAACCTTTTTCTTGTTGATCAGGTTCACGGCTGTCACATTGGAGGTGGTGGAGTTTTGTCCGTAAGAGCCGCAGCCTAGGGTCAGGGAGGGCATATTGGTATTATAGATATCGCCAATGGCGCCCTGAGAGGAGGGAGAATTGACAATAATGCGGCCGGTTTTCATGCGCCGGGAGTATTCCTCAATGATCCCTTGATCCGAGGAGTGAATGACGGCGGAATGTCCCATGCCGCCGAAGTGAACCATCTCTTCTGCCCGCTTGAGGCCGTCTTCGGTGCTGGGCACAACATAGTAGGCCAGAATGGGGCTGAGTTTTTCCCGGGAGAGAGGGTAGTCGGGGCCAACACCTTCTAAAGGCGCCACCAGAATCTTCGTATTCTCCCCCACTTCAATCCCGGAACGGGAGGCGATTTCAAAGGCGCTTTTGCCCACGATATCCGGGCTTATGGCGTCAAAGTCGGGGGATATGGCTGTTTTTTGGACTTTTTCGATTTCTTCGGGACTGAGAAAATAGCAGGCGTTTTCCTGCAAATATTCTTCCACAGTGTCCGCAATGGCCTGATCCACAATGACGGCCTGTTCCGACGCGCAGATCATGCCGTTGTCAAAAGTCTTGGACAGGATCAGATCTGTACAGGCCTGAGGCACGTCGGCGGTCTTCTCAATATAGCATGGAACATTGCCGGGCCCTACCCCCAAGGCGGGTTTACCTGTGCTGTAGGCCGCGCGGACCATGCCGCTGCCTCCGGTGGCCAGCACCAAGGCGATGTCTTTGTGGTTCATCAGATAGCGGGTGGCGTCCACGGAGGGCTGTTCCACCCATTGGATACACTCCGCGGGCGCTCCGGCCGCCAAGGCCGCGTCCAGCACGATGCGGGCGGCCAGGCTGCTGGAGGCCTGAGCTCCCGGATGAAAGGCAAAAATAATGGGGTTGCGGGTCTTGAGGGCGATAATGGCCTTGAACATGGTGGTGGAGGTGGGATTGGTGACCGGGGTCACGGCGGCAATGACGCCGACAGGTTCGGCCACTTCCACGTAGTCTTCATAATCATTATCGTCGACAATACCGACGGTTTTTTCGTATTTGATGCTGTGATAAATGTACTCAGTGGCGAAAATGTTTTTGGTGACTTTGTCTTCAAAAACACCTCGCCCGGTTTCTTGGATCGCCGCGTGGGCCAGATCCATATGGCGGCTCAGCCCGGCCATGGCCATGGATTTGACGATGGCGTCTACTTGTTCCTGGGTCATGGACATGAACTGTTCCAGAGCCTGCAGGGCTCTTTCGATTTGGGAATCAATGGGGGTATGAGTCTCAGTATGGGTGTTTTCCATGAGTCGCTCTCCTTTTACAGGTCCGTCGTCATAACGACTTTTATTGTTTTTAAGTTAATTATGTTTATTATGATTAAGTAAAAATAAATCATGCATTTTAATGAGAAACGCGGAATAACTACTTCCACTCGTCAGAAGGACAAAGATAAGGATTATTTTTCCAATCCAGCTTACTAAGGAAAGAGTTGCATGATATCAAGCCGTTTTTCTCATAATCAAAATCATTCTCAAAAAGAAACTCCCTTGGAATGGGATGTTCTGGTGATGAATCATAAAAATCTTCGGATTCCTCAAAATTAAGGTTGTATACATCATAAGGACACGGAAATTTGGCTTTTAGAAGGCGAAGTGTATCTTGGAGCCATTCTTGAAAAAAGGTATTTTCCTTTGGCATAATATGTTTAGCCAAGATCGCAAAACTGGCTGGCCGGTCTGCAATATAATGCGATGCGTTACAAATATACCTGACCATACTATTCCGGCTTCCATCGCCATTTATAAAGCCATGGTGCCTTCATCTAATAAGAATTGCTTAATACCGATATAAAGAATGCCTTTTTCGTCATGCCATGGAATAATATCATCTTTTACAACGACAATTTTCTTGAAAGAATCATTGATTCGGTACAGTGAATTGGTTTCTTGTTTTCTCTTTTCTTCTTCCGCAATAGAAAGCGCTGATTGAATATAATAACGTCTGCTATCTTTATTGGCTATAAAGTCCACTTCCAGGTGTGAACGTCGACTTTTCCCATCCTTGTTTCTGTGATTGTATTCGACAACACCGACATCAATATCAAAGGCTCTTGCTGCAAGCTCATTATAAATGATATTTTCCATGATGTGATTTTCTTCCTGCTGACGGAAATTCAGCCGGGCATTTCTGAGGCCAACATCAGTAAAGTAATATTTTAAAGGAGTATCTATATATTTTTTTCCTTTAATATCATATCGGTATGATTTGCAGATAATAAAAGCATCAATAAAGTAGTCCAGATAGGTATTGATTGTCATTGATGAGATTTTAATATTTTTGACACTCCTAAAAGTGTTTGAAAGTTTTGTCGGATTCGTAAACGAGCCGATTGAAGACGAAACGATATTCAGAAGCTCTTCCAGAATCTCTTTCTCATTCGCAATCCTGTGTCGTTCAATAACATCGGTAATATATGTTTTGTCAAAGAGGTCTTTCAAATATTTGCTTTTGTCTTCATGCGTTTTTCTGGATAAAACCACTGGCATACCACCATAGGTATAGTATTCTCTCCATGCATTTCCTTTCTCCCTGTTATATGCGCCGTAGAACTCTTTGAACGTCAATGGGTTTACTTTGATCTCATCGCCCCTGTCTCTAAATTCGGTCACTATATCGGAGGACAGCATTTTTGAGTTGCTGCCAGTTACATAAAGATCAACATTCTTGATTTTCATAAGGCCAAGCAAAACATCAACAAATCCTATTTTTGCATTCGGATCATTAATATGGGGATTCTGTATCTCAACGACCTTTTGAATTTCGTCCAGAAACACATAGTACATATGATTCTTTTCGATGATTTGTTCTCTTATATACCGATCAAGTTCCAAAGGGTTTCTGTATTTGGCATTTCTTGCTTCGTCCAGTGCTAATTGAATGATGTACTTATCATCAACACGATCAGAATTCAGATAATCATAGTAAAGGTTAAGAAGAAGATAGGACTTTCCGCATCTGCGCACACCGGTAATAACTTTAATGAAACCATTTTCTCTCTTTTCGATGAGTTTGTTTAAATATTTTGGTCTCTCAATAACCATAACGATCTCCAAGTATTTATGCGTATATACGCATTTTTAATTCGATATAATTCTAGCACGTAGAAATATTAGAGTCAACAGATCACTTTCTCTTTTTCCGGAACGGGTACAAGTCATATGCCCATGCCTTGTGAAAGATGCTGCGGAGATTTTGGATTCCCTTTTATAATCCTCTTTTCAACACCATATCCCCACGTCCAACGTCACATCTACTTGACTTGTCCCAACGACTTTTCCCCTGCTGTCTAAAAACTCATAAGACACGAGTGCGCTGTGATCTCCTGGCGCTAAAGATTGGGTCAGCTCAGCAAATTCAATAACTGTGCCTGGATCTATAGTGGCTTGATAGAGTACATCATTTTGTCCGGTCAGTACAAGTTTAATTTGGTAGCGATAATGGCTATAAGGGGGATTAATGAGGCGCACATTCGCCATAGAGCGGTTGGTAACATCTATCTTCGTGTTGAGTTGGAGAAAAACCTCCTGAGGTTTAGCTTGCTTGGTCTGCCATTCTTGTTTTTCTGTTTCGGATAAAATGCTTTCATACCGGCTTATATCATAGTTGCCTGAGATTTCGTATTTGCTGATCAATTTGAAAGTGGCAAATCCTGCTGTCAGCAGGGATAGCAAAAGGCCAATCAAAACGTATTTGATCTTGGGAATTTGGATTGGATTGAGCTGTTTTTTCTCAATATGCGGCTCAGGATATGAGGGGTGATGTTGATGTATAGGATGTATAATAGGCTTATGTTCAGATGATATAGAGCTATTTTGTGTATTGGGATTTTTCATTTCCTTGTAGGGCGGATATGCTGCGGTTGGCGCCGGTGTTCTCGGTTGTGTTGGCGGATATGCTGCGGTTGGCGCCGGTGTTCTCAGGTGTGCCGGCTGATATTTTGCTGTTGGTGCAGGTTTTCTCGGCTGTGCCGCCTGATACCCTGCAGGGGGGGTTTTTCTCAGTTGTGCTGTCTTATATTTTTCGGCAGAGGCTGGTATTGTTCTACAGCTGGGGTCGGTATCCTTGGCTTGCTGTACTGTGGCTCGCTGTACTGTGGCTCGCTGTGTACCAAGGCTGGTATCCTCCAACTGGCTGAAGAGTTGTTCAGCTAACATCATAATGAACCTCCTCGGGCATTGCTCGTGTATTGTGTGTACAAGTTCTTAAGTTCGTCTTAGGGATTCATCAGATATCTTGCAGCTGTTTGCCGGAATTATCAGAGCCGGTCACCCGTTCGCAATACACAAGATAGCGCAATTTATTGCCAGGGAAAGGATGGCACGACATAAGGGTTACCAGTTCTTTTTCCGGTTGAATGAGAATTTCCTGACTGTCGTGGGGATCAATGATTTTGATATCCGTAACTTCATAATCAAGTTCTTCGCGGAAGTTTCTTATTTTAACAGAATCCCCTATTTCTAAAAGGTCGATTTTTCTAAACATCAGCGCCTTGCTATATCCTCTGTGGGCGGCAATCACGCTGTTTGTGTTGGGGCCGCCAACGGAATAGGAAGTCTGTGTTAGGTGAACGGCTCCCTGTTTCATATTCTCTGTACTTGCGCCGAGATGGATGGGAAGCAGAACCTCGATTTTTGGGATAGAGATATATCCCATGATGTTGTCACTCAGTCCATACTCGGTCAAATCGAGCCCTGGTTGTTCGTAAGAAAAGGGATCCACTAGGTTCATTTGACCATTTTCGTAGAGGGACTGATTTTCTTCAATCATTTTTTGGTAGAGCGCTTCCAGGCGAGGATCTTGGTTTTGCCTGTCTGCTTCAAAAGAGTGCACGATTGCTGTCACTCCCCTATCATAGAGGAGTTGCATGATATAGGGATAAGCGAAGATCCCGATTCCGGCCAGGAAGATAAGTGCGGCGGCGACTTGGATAATTGTTCTGGATGTAGATTTAGATGATGTAGATTTAGATGTAGGTTTAGATGTAGATGTAGATGATGATTCAGGTATATATTTTGTTTGTGTAGGCAATCCTCTTCACTCCTAATGCGGTCTCCGACCGCAAGTATTCAGTATCCAGAATTCAGGCTGGTGTTCTCAAGTGTGCTATGCCGTCCTCCGATCCGGCTTTGTTTGCTGTTTCAGGTGTCTGATGATGATCATAAATAGGAGCATCAACGCCATCCAACTGGAGCAGATTAGCAAGATCGTCCACAACAATGTCGTGTTGTCTAAAATAAGACTGTCTGCTATTTCGTAACAGCGCTCCCCTCTCACCACCAAACGGTGACTGTTAATTCCATAAGGGGTGCATGTGATCAAAGTAACATAATCTTTGCCGGGGACAGGAGCCAAATTCTTTGTTTCTTCCGGTAAAATCACTTGAATGTTGTCCACTTTGTAGTACATTGTGCGATTCAAAACCCGAACGGAAAACATATCGCCTAGTTTCATCTGCACGAGGTCTGAAAAAAGTTTTGCACTGGGGATGCCGGTGTGTGCTGATAATATGGGATTGATTCCCTCACTGCCGATGGGGAAAGCTGTGCTCTCAATGTGTCCAACTCCTTTGTTCAGGGCTTCATCACTTGTGCCATGATAGATGGGGAGATGAACATTGATGATGGGGATATCAATGTATCCCATAATACCGTTGATGTTAAGTACGTCCATGTAATCGCCGGCAAGAGCCATCCCACTGCCTGGAAGAAACGGGTCTTTGACGGGTTTCCCGATTAAGCTCTCATTATACTCAACAGCCTTTTGCCATTCCTGTTCGAGAACTTTCTCTGGTAAGTGGATGCTGTCAGACTTATAAGTGTTGATCATATCTTGGTGTTTTTGTGTTTGGTACCAGTTGCTGATGGTAGGATACAATAAAACGGCTGTGCCTAGAACAATGAGGATGAGTAAGGAGAGGTTGATAAAGAATTTGGGTATCTTCCGGCTTGTTTTCTTGTCTGTGTTTGTCTGAGTATTTATCTGAGTATGTGTCTGAGTATTTGTCTGGGTATTTGTCTGAGTATTTGTCTGAGTGTTTGTCTGAGTGTTTGTCTGAGGCGGCATGTTTACACGGATTTTGATCCCCCTCCTTCCTTTTTTATACTTTTCTTGTAAGGAAGAACATGGGGATTAACACGATTAATCCCCATGTTTGTTGTTTGTTCTGAACCCTTGTGCATTCTGAACTTTAGCCTTTTATTGTGTGTTTTTACTTGCTGGAGGCTCTCCTTGTTTTCACAAAGATGAGAGTTGCGCTAACGATCAGGGCAAGGCCTATCAGGGTGAAAATGATGGTGCCTGTTCCGCCTGTGACCGGAAGTCTGAGGCCGCCTTCTCCGGGCTTCAGGTTCTTGATGGTCATGCCGCCGGAGAATGGATTATAGGTGATCTGTTGTCCGGAAGAGGCTGTGATGGTTACAGATGTGCCTTTCTCCATGACAACTTTGTAAATAACGGGTTGAGTTCCGCCTCCTATGGAGGAGACTTGAGGCAGTTCGTAACCGTTAGGAGCCTTGATTTCTACTAAATACACGTTGATGCTTCCATCGGCGTTGACTTCACTGAAAGGCATTCCGGAGGCAGAGGCTCTTCCTTGGGCATCGGTTGTGAGAATGAGTTCATTGCCTTGGGAATCTTTCATGAATGTGCCGGCAAGAGCGTTTCCTTCGGTTGCGGCAATCTTGAACTGTGCATCTGCCAGGACATCACCTTTTTTATCGGTTTTTAAGATTTCCAGGTTGGACAGGGTGATGGTGGCCGGTGTCGGGATATCGATCTTTTGTTCTTCACTGCTGCCGTCATTTGTGAAGGAGAGCTGCGCGCCGTTGACAATGGCGTCGTTATCCCCGGCCTGGAAAGCTGTGTCATTGACTTTTGTCTGAATGTTGATTTGAATGAAGATCACTTTATTTTCTTTCGCTTTGGCGAGTCCGTCGCTTGTCAGGGTTACGGTGACCAATCCGTTGACATGAGTCAAGGTATAGTCGCTGCCTTCGCTCATGGCGGCTGATGGCGAACTTGAGTTAGGAATCAGCATTTTGACGCTGGCGCTTTGATAGGTCAATCGGGAATCTAACTGGTCTGTCACTTTATAGGCTTTTGTATCCTGGCTGCTGATAGGAGTTTCAATCTGCCATTCTACGGCATCCCCAGGTTTGTAAACATCGGCGCCGCTGACAACAGTTTTCTTGTAGTTGTCGTCTGTAACATTCTTAGGATAGACGTGGACATTGTAGTTGTATTCGGTGCCATTGGTTCCTAACATTCCAAAGGGCAAGGTGACAATGCTTGGGGCTGCTTTTGCCGCGATTTTGCCGTTCGGGTTGCTGGCGCTGACAGTGCCGTTGTAGGGGGAGTAGGTTTCTTCGAGGATATAGAATCCCTGTTTCAGGGCGTTCTGGGCTGTACTCCAGACGATTTCACCGGCGCCATTGGTTGTGCCTTCTAATTTGAAAGTGCCTTTTTGGCAATTATCAATTGTAGTGTCTTGTGTGACATTGACTAATTCCGTCAGTGTGAATGTAACGCCAGGGGCCGGGGCGAGGTTAGGGATGCTGGGAGGTGTTAAGCCATCGCCAAAAGTCGTGGAGGGGACTTCTGACAGGTACTTGTGGACTGTCAAAGATACAGGTGCTGTGGGATCGACCACATCGCCGGGGGCTGCCCAAAGGGTTGTGACACTCATGCTGAGTACGAGAACGAGGGTCAATAGAACTGAAATTGCCTTTTTAGTTTTAAACATAGTTTTTCATCTTCTCCTTAATTTTCATTGTTAATTGGTTGGTATTCCGGGATAGTCAAGGCGACTCTTAAATCTACTGACGCCTCACCTCCTTTCAGGGGTGTTATTTACGGATCGAAATTGACTTCTCGAACCTTGAACATTAGCTTCTATATCGATATTGAGCGAGGAAACGCTTCTGGTAGTACATCACGCCTGCGGTGATACCAAGTACCAGGAGGATGCCGCCTATGCTGATGAAAGCTATTTCCCATCCCCCTGTCAGGGGCAATTCCTGTTGTCGCAGATTTGGCAGCTTGTTGTCTGAGGTGAAGGCCGGCGGCTGCTGGCCATTGGCGCCTGGAACCGCAATAATCTCAATCTGTTTGGCCCGTGCGCCGGAGACATCTATGGCCCATTGGCCGGAGGGAAGGACATATAACTCTCCGTTCAGGCTGGGGGCCTGTGTCTCGATCAACATATAGTGACCATCTGCTAAACTGAGGGTCACAACACCATCGGCATTGCTTGTAACTCTGTTGGAAGAGTGTCCGGGTGTTGGACTCAGGTTGTAAGGCTGCCAAGAGAGGCTTGTTTGTGTTTCATTAATCACATTCGCCGGGATGAGTTCGTGTTTGTTTCCGGGGTCTGTGCATTGGAAGACGGCGAATTCGGCTCCGGGCAAAACGACGATTTTCTTGTTATGTTGTGCATAGATGTTGCCGTCGATTTTGGTAAAAATGAAGTCGATTGTCTTCTTCTGATTGACGAACTCAAAATCGGGGTCGAGAGCTTCGCCGAGGGAGTTTGTGACAGTTACCTGGCCCAAAGAGACTGTCACTGTCAGAATCTCATGATTTAGATGGTAGAGATCTGTCATGCCATTGGGGAGAGCGGTTTCTGTCAGGTGGTAGGTGTGACCTGAGGGGATGCCGGCAAAATGGACGGCGCCTGTGTCGGCGGCTGAGGCGGCTGTATAGCTGGGCTTACCCTGAATCAGGTTTGTCAGTGTGAATTCGCATCCTGCCAGGGGTGTGTTGCTTGCGCCGACTTTTGTGAAATCCAGGATTCCGGCGAACCCCTTGACCGACGCTGGGGCGAGGGCGGCTGTGTAAAGGTCTCCGTCGACCTTGTTATCCACAATCATGATATAGGTCAGATGGGTGTCCTGGCTGACGGGATTTGGGACGTCGGGCACGAAAGTGCTCGCTGTAGTATCCAGTCTGATGAGGTAGCTATAGCTAAAGGTATAGATGTTGTTGAGGAATGAAGTGGGGCTCGCTTGTTTCAGATCCCATTCCAGCGTGTTGTTTTCAAACTTCAGGAGACCGCTGTTGATATCGTTTTGGGAAATGGATTGGAGAAATTCAATGTTGGGTCCCATAGGATCCTTGACGATCCAGGCCTGAGCCCAGCTCTCAATCCGTTTGTTAATCGCCGCAAAGACGCTGTTGAGTTGGCTGGCGTTGGAAGCTTCATAGGCGTAAGAGGAATTGGTGGCAATGTTGTTTTTCAGCCAGGTGACAGGGGATTCATTCCCAAAAGCAACAGTATAGAGTATCGCGTCGTATTTGTTTCGGGGTGTAGTGAGTCCCGCGAAGGATCCGCTGTTTTTGACAACCTCCGCCATGTCGACAGTGAGTTGTTTTGTTGTTTCAATTGTGGGATCCGCAGCGTTGCCGAGTCCCCCGTTTTGAGTGAGTGACGCGCCGGTGGTGTACGCGTCATAGGTTGTTGTCGGATTGCGGTAGGTGGCTTCCCCGTCGGTAAACAGAATCACGGATCGATTTTCAATAGGCGAGCCATTTTTTCCGTTGGGAAGCGCGTCTGTTCTCAACAGATTGCGGGCCATTTGAAGCCCTCCTTGCATAAAAGTGCCGCCGTCTACTTGCAAGGTGCTGATGAGATTTTTTACTGTAGTCAGATTTGAAGGTTGAGTAATATCGATCCAGCCTATTTGGATTTTTGCGGTAGTTGCGAAAGTGACCAGAGAGATGTAACGTGATGAATCCCCTGCTTCTTGGGCAAAGTCGTCCACGAAATTGGCTGCTGCGGTTCTCAGTGCCGGCATGTAGTCGGTCGGGATTGCCATAGAATTGGAGATATCGAGGATAAGCACCACAGCCGCGTCGGCCGACATCTTAACATCTGTAATATCTACGGATGTCTTAATGTCCAGGGTGACTATGAATTCGTTCTCTGCATCTGTGCCTTCAACAGTTTTGCTTGTCGAGACAACAACATTATCACTCCCCAGAACGGGTGATCCTGTGGTCACCTCTGCGCCGGTTGTGTCGTAGTAGCGGGTGCCCCCTGGCTCGACAACCTGGATCTGTGATAAGGGCGCGGCGATGAGAGTTAAGGGAAATGATGGAATGAGCAGAATCAACATGATCAGGCCGCTGAGCAGGCCTTGTCCCCATCGTCTTTTCAAGGGCATGTCCTCCTTTTTGTCTGTCTGGTCTCCTTTTGATTGTGAAAATTTTCTCAAGCCTACTGAGTCAAGGACTCAAATTAAGTATCTCAAGGGTAAAATTTACGATAGTTATAATGCAATAAAAAGATATGTCAACAGATATCAAAGACGTTTTATCGTAAATTAAACTTTATTAAAACTGAAATCAGTATATAATATCAGGGTCGTATTGTCAATCCCTTTTTCGCATGAAAATATTCCCTATTAAGAGGATCACTCTTTTGCTTTGGCCAAAAATTCTTCCCACTCCTGTGGGGTATTGATGTTTTTAAAACACGCCTCATCTGTCCGCCAATCCACGATGTGCGCATGACCTTCGGGGATGAGGTCGGAAAGCTTGAGACGGTTATGGATAAGATGTTCTTGCACAATGGGCAGAAGGGACCGATGATAAAATCCATGCAGCATTTGATAGATTCCGTGAGCGCGGGCCACAATCAATTGTGGGCGGGGTTTTTCATCAGCCTGAGGCGGATTTTTATCATGAGTTCGCGGTAAAAATTGAGCTAATTCACGGATGCTGTCAGGTGAAAAGCACGGCATGTCGCAGGCTGCAAGAAAGACCCAGTCATGGGCCGACGCCTGCAGAGCAGCATATAAGGCTCCCAAAGGGCCTTTGTTGGGAATCGGATCTTCAATTAAGGTGGGTCTGCCGATTAATTTTTCAGACAGCTGAAAGATATCTGCTTGACCAGGCCGCATACTGATGAGAACTTCCTTAAAGCATGTGTGCAAAACAGCTATTCCCCGGTCAGCCAAGGTTTGTCCGTTCAACATCAACCCCAGTTTATCCTTGCCCATGCGTCGGCTGTGTCCTCCTATGAGCAAAACTCCGGTGGCCGCTGAGGGTTGGCTATTTATATCTGATAGGGGTGTTGACAGTCGCAGTTTTAACACTCGCTTTCCGGCGTATTGTCTCTATAATATCATATATCGATAGGTATAATCCTAATTCTCACATTGACGAGCTCTTTGAACAATGCTATGCTAATATAAAAATACATACCATAAAAAAGGATGATATCTTTGAAAAAGACGACTTTAACATCAATCTCCATTGAAAGCCAGATCTCCGAGGTGATGGTTTATTTATCCGGTGCGCAGGTTACCCGAACCGCCAGGCTGCCACTTACCGCAGGTGTACAGAGCTTTGTATTTGCGGGATTACCTGCCGAACTGGAATCAGAGAGCATCCAAGTCTCTACCGAAGACGGTGTAGCCATCCGTTCAGTTGAATACGCAATAAATCATCTGCAGCCTGAGGATCAGACTGAGGAAATCACAGCCCTTCGGAAGAAACTGAAGGACTTGGAGAGTCACCTGCTCCGGGAAAAAAACAAAATCGAACTGGGGGCTTTGGAAGAAACCCTGTTTGCTAAAAACATGGAGATTGCCGGTCAAGAGTCAGGGTTGAAGGCGGAAGACCTAAAGTCCACTGTCTTATTCTACAACGAAAGGATGTCTGTTATCCGGGATGTGCGTATGACATGCCAAGAGCAGATAGAGGATCTAAATACTCAAATTGACGCGGTTCGGAGCCAGCTTGGCAGCTTTGACCAAAAGAAGCCTGAACCCGTAAGCGATGTTACCGTTACGGTTTCACTGGATGAAGAGAGTGATGACACCGTTTCTGAAAAAACATTGGCCCTATCCTATTTTGTCAACAAGGCAAGTTGGAAGCCATTTTATGATATCCGGGTCAAAGATGTTTCCAGCGACATATCCTTATATTATAAAGGGAGAATCTCGCAAAATTCCGGGGAGACCTGGGAAAATGTTAAATTAAGCCTTTCCACCGGAAATCCCAGTCTAAACGGCACATGCCCTGAGCTGCACCCGTGGCATCTTGATTTTCAGAAAGAATTGCTGGTGAAACCTTCCTTATCCCGCCGCCGCTACTCGTCGGCAGCGCATGTAGAAGAAGGGCTGTTTACTGAAGATGAGGCCATAGCCCTTATGTATACCGGGGAGCTGCCTGCGATCCCAGAGGGACCGGAATCGGCTGTGAAGACGACTGACTCAATAACCAGTGTAGAATATACGATTACCGCACCTTATACCCTCGCATCCGGCGATGAGGGACAGGATGTGAAGATTGTGGAGCATTCTTTACCGGCAAAATACCGCTATTACAGCATTCGCAAGCTGGAGCGCGAAGTGTTCCTGTTAGCTGCGGTCAGTGGGTGGGAACACTTGAACCTTGTTGCCGGTGAAGCCACTGTTTTTTTTGAGAACCGCTATGTAGGCAAAACCCATATTGATCCGCTCCGGGCTGATGAGACAATGGACCTATCGCTGGGGCCGGATAAATCGGTAATTGTAACTCGGATTCGCGGCAAAGATTTTACGGCCAAGACATTGACCGGTGGAAATATGAAACAAACCCGCCAGTGGGAACTCACGGTACGCAACCTGAAACCCTTTCCTATTGAAATTGAGCTGAAGGATCAGGTTCCAATTTCGGCAAACAAACAAATTACTGTAAATGTGATAGAGATTTCGGAGGCGGATATGGTTCAGGATACTGGTATTCTGACATGGAAGTTCACCTTGGAGCCAGCTGAATCGAAGTCTATGACAGTGAAATATACTGTAACAAGTCCACAAGGGATACCGGTAGTTTTAGAGTAGGAGTCAGGAGAAAGAATATGACGATGAAGGTATATGTGCAGTTTTTACGAATACAGGTAAAGCAGAGGGTTGCTTTATGATCACTCTTATGGGAGAATGTTCTTATGGGAAAAAAAGTCGAACTGTTTTCGTATCGGTTTGCTTGTGAATACTGCGGGCATATTACGCCATGGCAATCCAAGATGGGGTCATCTGATCTCCTGAAGGGGGACCCTTCCTCCCGGGCAGGCCAAAAACAGGATCTTGAGGAGATATTTAGCGCGAAACCCTCTCAGGTGCCGCTGGTTGGCTATCAGCAAGCCTTTTCCGAAAGAAAATACTACTTTTTGAACGCCAATGTGAGATGTCCATCCTGCAAAAAAGTTCAGTACTGGTCATGGAAGCCCAATCAATCCCCTAAAACTATTTTTGATGGGTTATGGCTATGGGGAGTTCTAAGCATAGTGTTATTATTCTGCTTAGCTATTCCCATTACCATCGCTGTTTTATTGCTTCCCATCACGGAAGTTTCGACTCTGGTGCTCTTGTATGGGCTTCTTCCCGTTGGATTGGGGTTCGCCCTTTCCGTGGCTGTGACCATAGAAGCCAATAACATCTATCATAAAAATCTTCACGACTTTGAAACCGTCAAAGCTAAAAATGTTCCTGAAATAAAATGGAATGAAAAAACCATGGATAAGGCGACCTTCAATTCCCAAGATGCCGTAAACGGACAGTATTCGTCTAAGGAGCCTCCGCCCCTTTGGGAAAGCCTATCCGCCAATAAAAACATTTTGAGCGGAAATACTTCAGACATGGGAAATATTTCAGATATAAATGAGGCCTCTTCTCCTGCGGGTGTTCCTGTTCGCCCTTCCCCCTCTTCTGTTCCTCTGGATCAAGCCCGCCCTGTTTCTCCTTCTTTACGAGCAGAATTTGCGCATCCGGATTCTGCTGCCCCACCCCCACCCCCACCCCCAGTTTCCCCTCCCAGACCTTTGTCATCAGGATCTGTTGACCGTAATGAGGAAGTATCAGCAAGAGAGGCCGCATCCCGAGAACCTGCTGAGAAAAGAGGTATAGCTGCCCGGGGAGCCGCCGCTCGAGAAACCGCCTCAAGAGGGGTTGCTGTTGACGGAAGAACCGTCGGCAGGAAGGCTGTGAAGGTCGAGGAGGGGCCGCCTCAAGGTATTATGGCAAGAGGGGCTGCCGCCAGAAAGGCTACTCAAGATTCGGAAAGACGTTCTCACCCTCACAACCGCCCAACTCCAGACGATCCGAGTAAAGTCGCCTCACTTTGGGAAACCTCTGAGCATAAAGAACTTACCAGCCTTCCCGAAACAACTGCCAAACGCAGCAAGAAGCTTGGATCCCATAAGGATCGACCCCATAAAGGGTCCTCCCATAAGGATCCTGCTCAGAATCTTCAAAATCAGATCTCCCCCAGATCTCGTGAAACAACCCCTGACAGATATCAGCCTTCGCCCTGGTCCCCACCCCAACGAGAAACCATGGATGAAGTATCGGCCAAGAAATCTTCTCGTATGTCTGCCTCTGATTTGCCACGAGACAGGTCAGTTTCTCCTTCCAGAAAACAGCCTCTTCCAGGCGGCCCTGTGTCAGGTAGACCGCCTATGACAGAAAGATCTATGACAGAAAGAAGATCCATGACAAATGGATCCATGACAGAAAGAAGATCCATGACAAATGGATCTATGGCAGATAGGTCCATGGCAGATAAGTCTATGGCAGAAAGAAGATTGATGACAGATCGATCGATGACAGATAGAAGATCCATGACAAGTAGAAGATCGATGACAGATGGATCAATGACGGATAGATCGATGACGGATGGATCCATGACGGAGAGAAGATCCATGACAAATAGGCCCACGACAGATAGGCCCATGACAGATGATAGGCCCATGACAGATAGGCCCATGACAGATAGGCCCATGACAGGTAGGCCCATGACAAATAGGCCCATGACAAATAGGCCCATGACAAATAGGCCCATGACAAATAGGCCCATGACAAATAAAGAAGCTTCCATAGGACAAAGACAGGTTAGAGAGCAAAGACCCGAAAGACCCATCAAGGATAGGCCTCATGGTGCGAATCGCATGTCGCCAAGAACAACTTATGATGTTGAATTAATTGAAATCGATGGTGACAGTTTCCAAGTCATGAAAGTTGTGCGTGAAATCACCGGTCTCCCCTTCCGGGAAACGCAAAACCTTGTAGAATCTGTGCCCAAGATACTTGTTTCTGGTGTGTCGCAAGCGACAGCTGATTCTATCAAAGCAAAGTTCAATAGACTTGATGCTGTGATTAGGATTCATCCCCGCAATTAATCCTGCTTGATAAAATCTACTCGGTTTCAATATAAATCATAGAGTTCTCTACCGTTATATATACGGGAGTGGCGTACATGGAGTTGTTCCTCGCGTCTACCATTTCGAAACACAGCACAAACGTGCCGTCTCCGAGATTCTCCTCCGCGAAGGATGTTGTCTGTGTGACTGTAAAAGTGTCCATCTCGACCTGCTGCGGCGCATCTTCATCGCCCGAGAGGCTGAGAATATAATGTAGTGTCGTGACCGTATCCCCGGGCTTTAGCGTGATAAGATTCTTATCCGACATGCCGTTGTCGTCAAGACCCCGGCGGGCCCCTAAGATTTCATATTTTTCGCGGGTGTAATTATAGCACACCCGCAAAGAGCATTCCTCACCGTTTAAGATAATCGGCACTGAAAATAAAACATAATCATCACATTCATAAGTTAGCTCCATATATACGATATTACCGTCGATCGCACCCCAAACCCCTCGAAAATTATCGCGAAATATACCATTTTCCCAATCAGCATCAATGTCATTGTCCCGACCGAGGAGTAGGATAATATCGTTTTCTTCGCTGTAATAGGCAAGCTCAAAATAGACCCCTGATAAAACATTCGCGTTCTGCGTGCCTATATTCAGTGTCGCGCTCCCGTCTTGGTCTACACTGACAGGGTAATCTTCCAAATCGATACCCTGAATAGACGGGACAACAGGCAGGGTATCCTGAACCCCAATCCGCGGCGCGGATGGGGGCTTAAATTCAGGCATTGTCATATATTGCATGGTTTGGGCGTATTTAGATCCTTCCTGTGTAAGCTGCCCCGTGATAAGAAATTCATATAAATAGCATCTTGCCGGACTGGCCGATACTTGAGAGTAAAACTTAAAACTTTCAGATCCCATATCATAGGGATAATAACAGGACAATCCTCTGGCCTGTGACCGGTAAGAACCATTTATTGTGTATACCACGCAGTTCTTAAGGGCCCTGTCAACTGTATGTGCAGTTTTAGGCAGATAGCCGGAAGACACCTGCGAGAGATCTCCAAAGTCTACCATATTGGTGTACCCTTCGCTTTTATCGTTTGGGCCATATTTTTCGGCGGAGTCGGCCCCTCGCCCGAAATAGCTTAAAAATTCGGGGTCATCACACGCCGCTGCCAACGCCTCGACACCCGTATTATGATAGGCTGCCAACAGGGGGCCGATGCGCGTTAAATCAATTACAGACAACGTTATCTCACCATCCTGCCAAATAGCCGAGCATCCGGCGGCGTACGTATCGCAGATCACTTTGCCGAGCATGGCCCCATTTAGGCGGGGCTCATCCGCCAGGGCTTTTAAAAACCCTGTATAATCCCAGCCGCACCCTGGCTCGGATTCTTCGGAAGCGACCATATATCGAGCGATATCGCGAAAATTATTGGCTGTATCTATGGTAGCCATCAGACAGGCGTCAAAGCCGATCATTTCAAGGGGCGGGTTATCCTCAGAAAGCGAGAAAACATTATCAAAGGCCGTATGCATTTCCGTGAGCGAAAGTGAATCCATTTCATAAAGCTCGTCAAAAGCCGCGCCAGACAGACTGCCGCCGCCATGGTTCCATATGATCACTGCCTGATGGTCAGCTGGGTATTCCGTGTTGCAAAAACGCAGGAAATCCTCCAACGTCTTGCTGTCACCCATATTGCGCTGCGAGAGAACGTCCAGCAGCTCAAATTGATCTCCTCTGTATAAAAAGCGGCATGAGGCGCTATCCTGTACGGCTTCATTGTGCCACTGCGCAGCGCCGCCGGTTTCAACGACTACCGTCACTTCTTCCGGCAAGACAACTTCCAGCATCTCTTCCAAGTCTGCAGAGGCAAAGCCGCCCTCGCTTTCCAGGTCGCTTCCGCACAGATACCAGTAAATTGCCCAGGTATCTCCTTCCTTGTGTAGAGTGCCCATCAAATCAATGTTTTCGTAACTGGTTACGTCCGAACAAGATGCAAGAGTGAATAAATTCACAATAATAAATACAACTAATAATAATTTTCTCATAATAGTCACCCCTCCTTTAGATACATTATACAAGTAGGGACTAAAAGAAATTGAATCCTCTCAAAAATGATGGAATTCAGCCTGCATTCAACCTGTATCATTATTATTAGATTAGATTTATGGGTCGCCATGCTCAAAACGATACCCGTTTCCGTATTCAGCTGAAATAGTATAGCCGCATCCTTTCATTTTCTGCCGCAACCGTGAAACCGCATTGCCCAGTGCCCGCGGATCACCTGCCATCGGCCGCCCCCATGCCTTTTTATACAGATACTCTGCGTTCATTGTTTTGTCCGGATGTTGTAGGAATTGTTGGAGCAGAGCAAATTCTTTTTGTGCCAGAAACATATTCTCGCCGTTCAGATATGCGGTGCACGACATAGGCTCCAGCCTGTATGGGCCGAATACAATCGTATCAGGAACAATGGATGCCCGACGCAAAAGTGCCTCCAGGTGTGTAAGAAATACCGGAAGTTCATAAGGTTTAGGCAGGTAGGTGTCGCCCCCGGCTTTCAGCCCTTTTATGACATCGGCGGGCGTATTCATCGCAGTAAGTATCAGTACCGGGACATTTGAAGTTTTCCGAACCTCACAAAGGAAATCCAATCCGTTTCCATCCGGTAACAGGATGTCAAGGATGATAACGTGGGGCTGTTCTCTAACGATGATAGACCGTGCTTCAGCCAGTGTAAAGGCCTGCCGGATTTTATACCCCTGTTGCTCCAATATTTTCTGATTGTTAGCCTGTAGTGTATGATCCTTGTCGACCCATAGTAAATACCAATGATTAGCCAAATGATTATCCATGTGCATTTTCCTCCCCATAAAGTGGGATGTACGCTATCATCACGTTCATGCATTCATAGTATGGAATATAGCATTGTATGGAATATAGCATTGTATGGAATATAACGTATCCAGCTATGAGGAGTTTTATTTTATATACATGAAAACAACATGATTAGGGCGTGTCTGCCCCCCCTTGGTACCTTATGGACGCGAAGCGTCCATAAGGTACCAAGAAAATCCAATACTGACCACTGACCACTAACCACTGACCACTTGCGGGCAAAGCCCGCATTGGGAGTGGGCAGCCCCTTAATCCTTTAATCCTGACTCTCCAGTCCGCTGCCACTTATCGGAATAGTCTTGCCCAAAAAAGTCGGCTTAGGTTTGACGATCCCCATGCCAAAAGCTTTGACCCGGGCTAACCGTTCCCGCCAGAGATTCGTTTCCATGTATTGATATTCCCGAAGATCCGCCGTCACACCATAGGCTTCAAGACCCAAATTGCGAGCCGTATACAGAGCGCGCCCCATATGGTACCCCTGAGTGACTATGATAATTTTTTGGCATAAAAAGATGTCCCGAGCACGATACATGGATTCATAAGTCGTAAACCCCGCATGATCCAGAAAAACATCTTCAGCAGGCACACCGCGCTCAAGAGCATGGTTTTTCATGGCGTTAACTTCGTCGTAGTTAACACGGCTGTGGTCACCGCTCATCAGGATCTTTTTTGCCGCTCCGGCTTGGTACAGATCGATGCCCACATTCACCCTATCTTGCAGATCCCAGCTCATCGTCTCGCCCCATACCCCGGCGCCCAAAATCAGGACACAGTCCGCCTGCACCCCTTTCGCCTGCTCCGCGCCCAAGATATATGGCTTGCTTGTCTGCACCATCATCACATTGATCCCCACAACAACCAAGCCGGCTGCAAGTACCAGCCCCAGAAGCCCCCACACTCCCCTTAACACAATCTTTCTCTTCATGCTCATACCTCATCAATGCAGTTGATATCCTTCAACGCAGTTGATATCCTTCAACGCAGTTGATATCCTTCAACTGTCAATCCTCCAGCAGAGAAGAGGCTTCTTCATCGAGGAACACTGTTACTGCGGGATGAAGCTGCAAAACAGACGCTGGGCACAGCGGGTCAACCTGGCCGCTTATCATAGCTTTGACCGCTTCAGCTTTCGCCTTGCCCGTGGCGATCATCACAATCTCTCTTGCTTTCATAATCGAACCGATACCCATGGTGATGGCCCTTTTCGGGACATCGTCAATATTGTCAAAAAACCGCTTATTCGCTTCAATAGTACTCTCGGTGAGGTCAACAATATGAGTCCCAAAAGGGAAGACTTCGCTGGGTTCATTAAAAGCGATATGGCCGTTGTTGCCGATCCCAAGTATCTGCAAGTCGATTCCGCCTGCTGCCTCTATAGCCGCGTCATAAGATATACACTCATTATTAAGATCGGCCGATACGGGATTTGGAACAGCAACATTATCAACCTTAATGTTGATCTTTGAAAAGAGATTGTCAAACATAAACTTATAATAACTTTGTTCATGTGCACGGGTGATGCCCACATATTCATCAAGGTTAAACGTACACACTCTGCTGAAATCAATAATCTCTTGATTGTGAAGTTCAACCAAAGATTCGTAGGCAGGCAAAGGAGTCGAGCCGGTGGCCATTCCCAATACGCAGTCAGGTTTTTCAATTATTTTTGCCGCAAATAAGAGAGCAACAGCTTTTCCGATCTTTTCTTTTTCCTTGTATACATGTACTTTCATGTTATGAACATTCCCTTCTGTGAAAGACAGAGGATTCTACCCTTCTCATTTTTTCTAGAATTAAGTATATGGTATTTACTCGAGAAAATCAAATATCCCGAGGCCAATCACGGCCTCGGGATATTTATCTGCTCGCCAATAGACGTAAAATCAAAACACAGGCGCAGTTTGCGCTCCATAACCCGATGATCCGCTGTCAAAACAATTCTGGCAACATTCCGGGACCTTTTATCAACATACACCATCGCAGAAAAATGGGTCCACTCCCGATTGAGGCTGTCTTGGCTGATCTGAGGCGTCGTGTGGTATACCCAACATTTTTTTTCATTTATCACCTCTGTGTCGTGGGACACCACCTCGCCAGCCTCATCCAGTTCAAGTAAAGTCGAAGGATTAAATTCCACCGGGAAGAGTTGTTGAATAACCGTGTGAGCAATACCAGGATACCGGATCCATTTTTGATTGACCAAATCCCGATTCAAAAAGTCGTCTCCCAAACAGATCATTTCCACATCGTTGCCTGCCAACTTCCCTTTCACACTGGCATCCTGCCCGCTTTTTTCTCCGTCGATGTCGGCTGTTACTTTCTCCTGGATCCCCGTGATTTCGTGCTGGACAAGGGAAAAACGGAAAGACTCAGCTGCGTTAAGCTTCTGAAGGGCCTCAGAGACTAAGGCCTTCGGGTCGGGATCCCGTAAAACATTGATTCCAATCAGCACCGCTGCCCCAACGATGAGGATCACCCCTAAAGAAATCAGAACCACATATTTTCTCATGACCCTTTCCTCCCGGTGGATTCTATTACATTTCTATGAGAAAAAAGGGGTGATATGTTTGGTAACATCTGGGCACATCTGAGCGCTTTTGGGGGAACAACATCATCCACTGATGTTGGGGGTTATTTAGAACTCAATTCTTTGATCACGTCACGGTATTCAAAAAGGGATTTTCGGGGAGTCCGGTTCCAATTGACAAGGCCCCAATTTTCACCAGGGTACACATATTGAAAATAGTGGAACCGCTGGACTTCCGGCATAGCATAGGCTGTTTCCATGTAGGCGCGAAGCTCTGCTGCCTGCATGTTGTCATTCTTCTGTTCAGAGCCAAGCTCAGTGATCCAAACCGGGATTTTGCTGTCTCCGTTGGCGGCCATGACATCCAAGGCGACACCCTTGACTGCAGATTGAAAATAGTTATATTTGAGTTTGCAGTTCTGGTCTACGGCAACAGTGTTATACGGATGGACACCAAAAGCATCAAAGGGCGAACGGCCGTATTTCGTTTTAAACGCCTTATACTCGGCTGATTTATAGAAAAGTTCAACATACTGCTTGGCGCCAAAATTGATGCCATTTTTATCTCCTACATTAACGGCGTCTATCCCGCCAAATACAATTGTTGCTTTTGGATCCCAAGGCGTGCTGCCATATTTGCATTTCTCGTAAATCTCTGTGAGCAGTTTCGCATAGTCATTGGCGGCAATGTACCATGTGCCGTTTTCTTCATTCCAGATTTCCCATGTGGTCACCCCCAACTTGGAAAAATAAGGTACGGCTTCATCGAGAACGCCAATGAGTTTTTTTATGTCATCATACTTATACGTCATGACCCGTCCTCCCCAATTGGCGGTTCCCCATTCCCAAGTGCTCTTGTAGGACCCATAACTGACAAGCATCATGACTTCGATCCCATTGTCCTTCGCTTTTTTAACAACGCTAGCGTAATCTTCCCATTTTTTACCATTTATTAGGTGTATGCGCAGGGCCTGTATCCCCAATTCCTTATATCTGGCCCATTCATCGTCGGCAATTCTGAAGCTTTCTGTGGGGACCACACCAAAGAAAGTGGGGGTTGCTTTGGGGTCTTTGATATCAATAACAGGATCTTGGATAGGATCTTTGGTATCGTTGGGTTTTGTGACATTCATGTTTTTGACATACAGGGTTCCCTTAAAACCGGGATGAATGCTGAACAAGACTTCACCGATGTTGGTTGCGCCGGTATCGTAAAACTTATGGGTTCCTTTTTGGATATCATTGATGGTGAGATCGACTTTTTTGGTATCCATATTCAGCTTCGCAATTATATGGATCCACTTGTTGGCGGTAAAGGTTTGGATGAGGGTCGTGTCGTTGATCATGATCTTATCGTTCTGCAAAGTTATTTTGAACGGAATTTTGGTTTGGGTGTGATCCCACAACATCAGGAATTTTGCGCTTTGGACGTCAGGTGTCATGATCCAAGTGTCGTAAGTGATAACACCGGATGACTGTGGTGCGCTGAGTTTTTTGTGCGCCGCGGAAAAACCTGTGTTTGTGTCGGATTTTGTAAGCTTCAAACTCTTATCATTAGCAGCGGGAACTGACTCGATTGTAACGGGGCCGCCGGATTTGTTGATGGTCCAACCGGAGGGCGCCGATCCTGAAGGATAGGTGTTAAAACTGTCTGACAGCAGGGGGGTAGTCCCTTGATTCTCACTGGCGCCGAAAAGAGTGCCGGGGATACTTGCAGCCAGCAGGATTGCTGTTAATAAGAATATGCTGGTCTTTCTTAAAAGGGGCCTTGCCATACCGGAATTCATTTTTCTACATCTCCTTTAAATTATATTTTGTGAAGCTGCACACAAAAAGTATTAAATGCCATGGAGAGAGAGCGGCTATTTCTTGTAAGTTTTTTCACCTAATTTTGGAGAAGCACTGGAGCCATCGACCGCATAGGCTTCTACACGATACGTTCCGGCGGGGTATTTTGACCAGTCCATCGTATAGGTGCAGCCATAATTCCCAGTGCCAAATCCGGCTTTTTTCACATCTGCTCTGTGTTGATTGGCCGATACGGAGACGCTGTGAATGAGTGTATTGCTGCTGTTATATACATTGAATTTTATGGACAACGCGGAGTTGGGGGAGTCTGGCTTCCACGCCCATGCTGAAATATAGGTTTGAGTAACTTGGTCTAAATTGCCCCTGATGGGTTGTACAGTAAAGGTTCTTGGATTGGGCAATTCATGTTCGGTTGATCCGGTCACGGCGTAGGCGACCACCTTGTATTGACCGGGTGCGTATTTTAGCCAATTCATACTTTGCTGAAAGCCATAATTTCCAGTGCCATATCCGGCGTTTTTAACATCGGCTCGATACATATCTGCTGTTGTGGTTATAGGTGAAACTGTAACGTCTTTGTTGTGGCTGTCAAAAACACGAAACTTTACGGTCAGTGCAGAGGATGGATTTGCCGGATTCCACGCCCATCCTGATAGTTTGTCCGATTCAACTCGGTCGAGATTTCCGCTCGGCTTGGCGCCCGGTTTTCCGTCCGGGTTCTCCTCGGGTGGGTTTGACTGAGTGCCGGTGGGGATAGGGCCGAGTATCTTTTCATTTTTATCCACTTTCAAAGCTGCCGCGATATCGGCGGGAAGGGGCTGTGCAATTGTGTCTGCTTTCTTTTGAAGGTCTGATGTGGCAAAGTTGCCGGTGGTTAAGGGCGCCGCTCCTGTAAGTTCAAGTGATTGACTGTCTTGCTTGGCTGCTGTTTTGAAAGCGGCAAGCGTTGGGTAGTTTTGTGTCAGACATCTTATCAGGGTGCCGGGTGAGGAGGTGTCAGGTCGATAATAGACATTTCCGTTTAAGGTCACCCCCATGGCGCCTGTTCGTTTTCCGGTGTCATCTTTTAAAAGGAGGAGAGTACTGCCGGCGCTGCCTATGATGTTATTTGAAATTTTGATAGTATCAACAACCCATGATAATTTGGGATACCCTGGGGAGTACTTGTCCAAACCGGCTTGCCAGGTTCTGGTCCGGCCTGATCCGTTTTTGACTTCCAGGGGATATTTGCCGCCGGTAATGGTGTTGTTGTAAATTTGAATGTTGTCTGACATTAGGACAAGAAACCCGTTTGTGCCGTTATTGGTGATCCGGTTATTGGCTACGATGGCTGTACCGGATATCTCAATCATAAGTCCTGAGGTTTCATTAATGCATGTGTACGTTTTTTTGGTTACGGGATCCTGTATCGTGTGATTCTCCTCGTGACCGGTCATTTTGTTGTTGGATATTTCATTGGATAGCACTGTCATAGTGTAGCAGTCTTCATCAAACCACAGGCCAATGGCTCTGTTATCGGATATCTTGCTGTTGGAAACGGTTACATCCCGTGACCTGAGGATTTTTATACCGGCGGCCACAGGGGCAACATTAAAACTTTCGGCGTTATTTCTTGTTGCGGAAACCTGATCAAGTGTCAAGGAATCGCAATAGCATGCCCCGATTCCGGTAAGGCCGTTGTCATGTGAAGAGACGTTTTGGAGCGTCGCGTTTTTGACGGCGAACAGGCTCAAGCCGGTTGTGGCGTTATGAGCAATCTCAACATTTTCCAGACGCAGCCCTTTTGCGCCTTCATTGGCGTAAATTGTACCCTGGTCAGGGACACATGTGGCATAACACCTAACACCAATACCGCGAATTGTGACATTAGGCGCAACCACAGTGATCGCTGCGCCTTTTGGGGCTCCGCCAACAGGAGCCCCGAGAGGACTTCCTAAGTCACTGGCACGAACCTCGGCTCCTGCAGGATTGCTGCCTATGTAAAGCTTATTGCTGGTATAGTCAACATAAAATTTTCCGGCGGACACCTCCGCAAGTGTTTTTACCTGATCTTGGCGGACATTGTTAATCCATACCTGATCAGGGTGAGGGGCCATCTGAAAGGCGGGCTCAGTTTTGACAAACCTCCAGCAAGGTAAATCGCTGTCTTTGGCTCCCCATGTGTCTGTGGGATCACTGCAAAACTTGGCGGTCCATCCGGAGCGTACCCATCTTGTTCCTTCTTGCACCCATCCGGTGACAACTGTGGAGCCGTCAAGCCAGACAGCTTCACCGGGATAAGATTGGAGGGTCAGGTTTGATTTTGTTATGGCAATGCCGATTTGATGATAGGTTCCGCCTCTTAAAATAATTGTCTGACCTGCGGCTGCATGATCTACTGCTTTCTGAATGGTTTGGAAGGGAGCTGTTAGTGTTCCGGCGTTGGCATTGCTGCCCTTAACGGGATCAACGTAGAGTGCTTTTTCTGGGATCGCATACGATGTGGCGCCGATTGTCTGGGTACCGGGGCCGGCGGCAATCGGAGTGGATTCCTCCGCATGAACCGCCATAGCTGCATATAGGCTTGTTGCGATGAGTAAAACCAGGGACGCCATTACCCCTAACCCTTTTTTTAACCTTTTAGAGACTTTCATAACTGATTTCCCTCCAATTTCTATGAGCTCGTATAAGGCAAGGTTACTGTTGACTTCATAATTGCAGTGACTTGTTGATTAAAGTGGAATGGATTCATCGGTCTCGGAATCTAAAATAGAAATTTCTTATTGACTTAACTATATTATAACGCTGTGAGTGAAGATGTCAAAGAAAAATCTCAATTAAGAAGAAATTTTTTTTAAAAGAAAAATGAGAGTATAATAAAGTCGGATAGTTCAATATTTATTTGTATTGTATCTTTAGGCAAGAATGTGAACCATTGATGTTGATAACGGGAGGAAAACAGTGGCTGAACATTTACAATTTGCTTCGCGGAATGAATTTAGGCGCTGGTTAAATGACAATTGCATGTCAAGCGGCGGCGTATGGGTGTTATTTGGCAAACCGGGCGGACCTGTAACTGTAAAAGCAAACGAGGCTCTTGAAGAAGCCCTTTGCTTTGGTTGGATTGACGGTCAGATGAAGAGTATTGATGATAAATCCTATATAAAATATTTCTCTCTGCGGCGGAGAGGCAGCAAATGGTCGGAGAAGAACAAGAAATTGGTTGAAATGCTTGAACAACAAGGGCTGATGACCGATTACGGAAGAGCGAAGATAGAGGAAGCCAAGAAAAACGGTCAATGGGATGCGCCAAAAGCTCCAGCAATTACCGATGAACACATAGTGGCTTTATTGGACTTGTTAAAATCGCATGAACCCGCTTATACGAATTTCATCGCAATGCCGCCATCTGTAAAAAAGACTTACACGCAAGCGTATTACAATGCAAAAACAGAAACGGGGCGCGGGAAACGCCTATCGTGGATGATTGAACGGCTCAATGACAATCTGAAACCCATGTGAGGGCAGGACGCTATCTATACCATGGGACTTACTGAGCTCTGAAAAAGAGCTAGCCAGTAAAACAACAAGAGTTTTATACTATTACACCATTTTTTAAAAAAGACACAGAAAACACTGCAGAAGGAAATAGACAAAGCCAAACGCAATTTGGCCGATTATAGGGAAAGGAGCGAGGAAAATGAATAAGATTATTAGCCCTAAAGGACGTTCATGGAGTGAAGTGGAAAATGAGCTTTTCACGCCGGAGGAAATAGCCGCCAGTAACTTAAGGGTTGAAATTATGGTAGAACTCACAAAGGCGCGGAACGAGCGCGGAATATCACAGCGAAAACTTGAAGAATTAAGCGGGGTTAAGCAGCCAGTAATAGCCCGTATGGAAAGCGGCGTTACTAGCCCACAGCTTGATACTGTATTGAAATTATTAGCGCCATTGGGAAAGACTCTTGCAGTAGTACCGTTAGACGAATAAAAATAGCCAAGCTCCGCCTAACTCACAAATAGCAAGAACGACAGACGCCGTCTTGCAGGGGCCGGATTTGAACCGACGACCTTTGGGTTATGAGTTTGAGCAAGGTCGTATTTAAATAGTATGATATAACGAATATGTTATTGACAGTCATATAACGAATATGTTATTCTATAAGAGAAAGAGGGAGGAGAACTCAAAGTGTATGAAGACACAGAAAACGCCACCCAGGGAAAATAGAACAAGCTCAGCGTAATCTTAAGGATTGGATCGAAAGAAACGGGCTATAAGCATTTTTTGAAAGGAGAATCAATTATGAGCAAAACAATAAATGGAATGGAATATACGACGTTTGATGATCTATGGAATGACCCAGAATTGTTAACCCAAGCTGAAAAAGAGGAAATCCAGTTAAGGATTGATTTTGTGGGCAAGCTTATTGAGGCGCGAGAGCAAAAAGGAATTAGCCAGAAAAGATTATCAGAAATGACAGGGTTAAAGCAGCCAGCCATAGCCAGACTGGAAAGTATGAAGGCTACGCCGCAGTTAGACACTATCTTCAAAATATTAAAGCCATTGGGATACACATTGGCGATCGTGCCGGATACTAAAGCAGAGTGAGTGTCCTCTCGCATAGACTCGTCAGGGGTCACGGCACAGCGCTTGCGCACCGTGACCCCATTATTACGACCATTTTGTTGACGCCAACAAAATGGTCAAAACACCAGCTGATCCCCCGCCCTCTCTCGCAGTTTCCCCGACCCTTTTCCCAAACATCAAAAAACCTGTAACCCTACTAGTGTTGCTCAACGTAAATACACCAACCACTGAAGATGCATTGGTCAAACCCTGAGGATTTTCCCCTTATAATTCCATTGAAAAGGCTTCATAAGATATTGATTGTAATAATCAATAAACGCTCTGATTTTTTGCTCCAAGTCCGCAACAGACGAAAAGCTGGCTCTCCTATTCAGCAAACGTCGGGTTATTATTCCGAACCAACACTCTATTTGATTGAGCCAAGAACAATGCTTAGGAGTATAAACAAATCGAACTTTATGCGTTGGATCACTTAAGAATTGTTCTCTTGTAGCCATTGATTTCAAGATACCCTTCCTGTCTTTTTTTCCCAACTCTGATGTTGCTATACCTTCAATTTTTGCGACAAGACGCACTAAGGCCTCGGATTTGTGGGTGTTTAAATTATCACAAATGAAAATATGACCGTCCTCAATGTTCAACTTGATTACATTATTAATGTGTTGCGCAAAATCTTCCTCTGTGCGTGTTGGTTGTACCATAGGTGCTACAATTTC
>WRII01000012.1 GCA_009782825.1 Peptococcaceae bacterium | reverse complement strand
CCTGAGGGAGAGCATCCCCGAACTGGATGCTCCCTACCCTTGGCTGGGTAATAAGAAATTGGCTTTCGTTGCCAATTCTCATACATGAATTAGGAGTCTTTGTTTGTCGTGAAAATTCATGATTATGTATTTTTTAAGGACTTCTTAACCCTACAATGAAATATTTTTTTGCTTGACTATTGACGAAAAACAAGATACAATAAAGAAGGTGATATAGAATTTACTTTGGAGAGGCAAAAAAATGGCGACATATCGACTTATGACAACACCTTTGGAAGGAGAGCTCAGTGATTTTGAAACAGTCCGACTCATCAAGGTCGACGAAACGAAGTGGGAGTCAAGCTGGGACAAACTCGTCAATAAATATCACTATCTCGGATATGACTGGCAGTTTGGCGGGCGGATCAAGTATTTGATCACCATAGGAGAACGAATAGTGGGAGCTATCGGTTTCTGTTCAGGCGTATATAAACTTGGGCCACGAGACAAGTACATAGGTTTGAGCGATGAAACGAGAGCTTCGCTACTGCCCCACATCGTCAACCAGAATCGCTTTCTCATCCTCCCCTTTGTCAAAATTCGCAACCTTGCCTCCCATGTGCTGTCCATCAGCCTGAAGCAACTGATTGTAGACTGGACGAAGCAGTATGAGGTCGAGCCATACTTGGTTGAGACATTTGTGGATCGTCAAAGGTACAACGGTACAAGCTATCAGGCAGCCAATTGGATCTGCCTGGGAAAGACCCAGGGCTATGGAAAGCAAGGGGATAGCTTCGTCTACCATGGGACACCAAAGGACATATACGTAAAGGTCGTAAACCGTCGATTCGCCGGAAAGATTCGCCCGGATGCCCAACGCCTCAACCCAGAAAGAGAGGAATTGATTGCGATGATCAATGGAGTACCGATGTGGATGCCTTCTCTTCTCAAGCATATGGGGATACCGGAAGTCGTCGCCAGAGGGACCGAGGGACTAGGCGAAGCACTTGCGGATCATCTTCTCCGCTACCTGCCCTTTCTTGGTCGCAAAGAACATCGGCAACATCTGCTAACGCAGGTCAAAGGACGGTTGAGCGACCTGGACCGGAAATCCAATGAGCCTGTCGCGTTGGCCTTTACAGGGGCGGACGGAGTGCGCAACTTAGCCAATTTCATGAAAAATGATCGTTGGGATGATCAAGGGATGCTTGCGGAGTACAGAATCGAGATGGGTGAACGCCTGTTCGAGCCGGAAGGCATGATAACCGGTGACGGATGCGACTTTCCCAAAAAAGGCAAGAACTCCGTGGGAGTGAAGAGACAGTTCTGCGGGCGGCTGGGCAAGACAGACAGCTGCCAGGCATCGGTTATGGTTGGATATGCCGGTGCAAAAGGATATGGCTTACTGGACTATGAGCTCTATATGCCAGAAGAATGGTTTGACGAGAGCCATGACAAGCTTCGAAAGCAGAACCTTGTTCCCGAAGATTTGGAATTTAAAACAAAGACTCAAATGCTGGCCGAGATGATCCAAAACATTGCGAGCTCTGAACAGTTTCAAGGGAAATACGTGGGGGTCGATAGTTCTTTCGGTACGAACAAGGAGTTCCTTGATGCACTGCCTGAGAGCCTCATCTACTTTGCCGATATTCACAATAACACTGTCATCTTCAGGGAGCGTCCAAACCTTGTCTTGCCACCCTACAAGGGAAGGGGCAGGAAGCCAACGAAACCGAAGCCGGAATTTGCCCCCGTCAGCGTAAAGTCGATAGGCGAAGACAAGGAGGTTCCTTGGAATGATACGGTTCTTGGCATCGGCGCCAAAGGACCCATCATTGTCCGCGACAAACTGCTGCGGGTTATTGAGGCCCGAGACGGTTGCCCTGGTAAGGACGTATGGCTCTATATGCGTCAGTCCGAGGACAACGGGGTAAGGTATGCTTTGTGCAACGCTCCGGCAGATTCTCCTGCACACGCCATCCGCAAGCTGGCGATGATGCGCTGGTCTATTGAGCAGTGCTTCCTTGAATGCAAAACCTATCTTGGAATGGACCACTATGAAGTGCGGTCATGGCCGGGATGGCATCGGCATATTTTGATCACACTGATCGCACATCTGTTTGTCATTAAGCTGAGGCAAGAATTCAGCGTCACGCCGCATAGTCCTGGATCAACCCCATTTACCGAGCAGCCTGTTTCCCTTGACGAATACCTTGAGGCTTACAGCAAACTCGAAAACGACCAACCCATAGATCACCCGGCTATCAAACTTTTCCCTGACAAACCACAGCAGATCATGACCATCGGTTTGATACTGGCTCTCATCTCTCCTTTCCTTGTGAAAGTTGGCTCTATTTTGGAGTGGGTAGACTATCAATTGAAAAATCAGGCCGACGCTTATACGTCTCACTCTAAAGCCACGATGAGGTCGATATGTCAGTCACAATATTGTACAGGACACTCAACGGGATAGATGTCTAAAATAATTTTAAGTTTCATTGTAGGGTTAATATCTTTTATGTTAATGTTAATCTATTGAGTAAGTCATGTTGTTTTTGCGCAAAATGCGGATTGCATTTAGAAAGAAATTCTCAATATTTGCGCTTAAGCATGGCAATAAATGAAAAAGGGGATATGATATGTCTAGAGATGATCCGTATGGCCACGATTCGTATGGGCGTGGCTCGCGTACTCGAGGTCCGCATACCCGTGATCCGCGTACTCAAGACCCCCGTGTCCAAGATCCGTATGCTCGCGATATGAATGCCCGTGATCCGCATGCTCAAAATACGCGTACCCATGATCCATATGCTCGCGATCAGCGTACCCACGATCCATATGCTCGCGATCAGCATCCTCACGATCCATATTCTCGTGCTTCATATGACCGCAATTTGCATACCCAAGATCCGCTTGCCCGCAATGCATATACTCAACAAGATCTCCAAGGCTCGTATACTCAGGATCCATATACTCAGGATCCATATACTCAGGATCCATATACTCAGGATCCATATACTCAACAAAATCCCCAAGGCCTGTATACTCAGGATCCCTATGCTCAAACCGAACCCGACACAAAGCCAGGATCTTATGGAACAGGAACGCTTGGGGCATTATTAGGGGCTATTGTTGGGGCAATTCCTTATCTAATTGTTTATCCTTATTTGGGTCGTATCCAATTTTATTTGGCAGCATTAATTGGCTTTTGCGCTGTTAAAGGGTATGATCTTCTACGCGGAAAATCCGGAGTAGTGATGTATGTAGTGGTCATTCTGTTCAGCCTCTTAAGTATGTTTGCGACAACGGTGGCAGGGATTTATTTGACTCCTGATTTGAATTGGGAATTCTCTGATATTTTCTCCCTTGGCTTGACTCGGGATTTCCTATTGGGGCTAGGACTCGCGCTTGCAGGAGCCATTTTAGGCTTGATAACAAGAGGTGGAAAAGCCAAGGAGGATTAGGTTTTAGTTACTATCAATATAAGCTAAAACAGCCCCATAATCCTTCCATTCTCATCAATATCCATCCGCGTCGCCGCAGGCGTCCCCGGCAACCCCGGCATGGTCATAATATTCCCTGTAATCGCCACAACAAATCCGGCTCCCGCGGACAGCCGCAGTTCCCGCACAGTAATTACGAACCCCTTAGGGCGCCCCAGCGCCAACGGATCATCCGACAGCGAATACTGAGTCTTCGCCATACAGACCGGCAGCATCCCATACCCCATTTCCTCCAGTTTGGCCAAAGAAGCCTCCGCCCCCTGGGTAAAAACAACACCATCAGCCCCATAAATCTCACGGCAGATCTTATCAATTTTAGACCGCAGCGGGTCTTCTAAATCATACAATGGCGCAAAATGGCTTTCCCGGGTCTCCAAAGCCGCCAGCACCGCTTGCGCCAAGTCCTCCCCTCCGGCCCCGCCCCGGGCAAACACCTCAGAAAGAACAGCCTCGGCGCCTAGATCCCGGCATCGTTCCTTCACCGTCTCGATTTCCGCCTCCGTATCCGACGGAAAACGGTTCAAGGCCACCACCACAGGCACACCATATTTTCTGATATTTCCTATATGCTTCTCAAGATTCACCAAGCCGCGCGAAAGAGCCGTTACATTCTCCGCAGCCAGATCCTCCTTCGCCACACCTCCGTTCATCTTCAGGGCGCGCACAGTGGCCACCAACACAGTCAGATCAGGCTTCAGCCTGGCGAATCGGCATTTAAGATCAAAAAACTTCTCCGCCCCCAAATCAGCCCCAAACCCGGCTTCCGTAATCAGATAATCCGCCAGCTTCACTCCCAGCTTAGTGGCGATGACACTGTTGCAGCCATGGGCAATATTCGCAAAAGGACCGCCATGCATCAGAACAGGCGTATTTTCCAAAGTTTGCACAAGATTCGGCTTGATCGCCTCCTTCATGAGAAGGGCCATAGCCCCATGAGCCTGAAGATCCCCCGCCGTCACAGGAGATCCATCGTATGTATAAGCCACAACAATCCGGCTGAACCGTTGCTTCAGATCCATAAGATCCTCAGCCAGACACAGGATCGCCATAATCTCGGAGGCCACCGTAATGTCAAATCCCGCCTGCCTCACCACGCCGTCCATCTTGCTCCCCAACCCCACAATGACATTGCGCAAAGCCCGGTCATTCATGTCCAAAACCCGGCGAAACACCACTTGCTGCGGATCTATATTCAGAGGATTGCCCTGATGCAGCGAATTGTCAATCATCGCCGCCAGCAGGTTATGGGCCGACGTGATCGCATGAAAATCCCCCGTAAAATGAAGGTTGATATCCTCCATAGGCACCACCTGAGCATACCCGCCCCCCGCCGCACCGCCTTTGATGCCAAAACAAGGTCCTAAGGAAGGCTCACGCAGCGCGATGACAGCTTTTTTGCCCAGCCGGTTCATAGCCTGCCCCAATCCTACCGTGGTGGTGGTCTTCCCTTCTCCCGCCGCTGTCGGATTGATCGCCGTCACAAGAATAAGTTTACCGTCGGAATTCTGGCTCACCCGATCCATAACCCCGAAAGAAATTTTCGCCTTATAGGGGCCGTAATACTCAAGCTCTCCTTCCGCGAGACCGATTTTCGCGGCCACTTCCCGAATCGGCAGCATCCTAGCTTGTTGAGCAATTTCGATGTCAGATTTCATAGTTTTCTCACTCACCCAGCCACTCTTCCCCAGCCTTCTCGTACCCCACAATCTCCTCCGGAGCAAAATACAGCCCAATCTCCCGGGCCGCACTCTCCGCCCCATCGGAGCCATGGATCAAATTCCGGCTCACATCCATACCCAAGCCGCCCCGGATCGACCCCGGATCCGCCTGAGCCGGATTCGTCGCCCCCATGAGCGTCCGGGCCAACGCAATAATATTCTTGCCTTCCCATACCATCGCCAGCACCGGCGAAGAGGTAATATAGCCCACAGTCGGTTCAAAAAACCCCTTACCCCTATGCTCCTGATAATGCTCCTCCGCCAATTCCCGGCTCACCCGCATCAGTTTAGCCGCCACAAGTTTGAAGCCCTTTTTCTCAAGCCGAGACACAATCTCACCCGCTAAACCCCGCTGAATCGCATCAGGTTTAAGCATGATAAAAGTTCTTTCCACAGTCATTGATGTGATCTCCTTTGATTTTCTTAAGACACTTCATTTTGATATAACATCTTTCAATATTGCATCTTGCGATATTGCATCTTGCGATATTGCATACTACGTTCTTTAGCAATCTTACAATCTTACATCCGCGCTTCAGTCTTCATTTCCTTGACCGGCTTGCCATCATCATGCTGCGCAATAATCTTCTGGAACTCCGTCACATCCAAAGTTTCATGTTCAATCAGCGCCTGGGCAATAGCATGAAGACACTCCATTTTCTCTGTAATAATATCCTGAGCTCGCTGATAGCATTCATCCACCATACGCCGCACCTCATTGTCAATCGCCTGAGCCACCGATTCGCTGTAATTGCGATCCCGGGCAATATCCCGTCCCAGGAAAACCTGCTCCTCCTTATGACCAAAAGTCAGCGGCCCCAGCTCTTCCGACATGCCAAATTCCATCACCATGCGCCTGACCATGGCCGTCGACGACTCCAGATCGCTGGACGCCCCCGTGCTGATCTCATGCAGCACCAAAGACTCCGCCACCCGGCCTCCCAGGAACACCGTAATATTATCCAACAGCTGGGTCTTCGTCCGATAATTACTATCCTCTTCCGGCAGCAGCAGCGTATATCCCCCCGCCCGGCCCCGGGGAATAATCGACACCTTATGGACAGGATCCGAATGCGGCAAAAACTGCCCCAGCAGCGCATGCCCCGCCTCATGGTACGCCACCAGCTTCTTCTCATTGTCGCTGATCACACGGCTCTTCTTTTCCGGACCCGCAATAACCCGTTCAATAGAATCCTCCATGATCCGCATAGGAATCTTCTTCTCATTGCGCCGGGCCGTCAACAGCGCCGCTTCATTGACTAAGTTCGCCAAATCCGCCCCCGTAAAACTCGACGTCCGCTTCGCCAGCACCGCCAAATCCACATCGTCATCCAGCGGCTTTCCTTTCACATGCACCTGCAAAATCTCCTCGCGGCCTCGTACATCCGGCAGTGACACCACCACCTGGCGGTCAAAACGGCCTGGCCTCAGCAGCGCCGGATCCAAAATATCCGGTCGGTTCGTCGCCGCGATCATGATAATCCCTTCATTACCGCTAAACCCATCCATCTCCACCAGCAGCTGATTCAACGTCTGTTCACGTTCATCGTGGCCCCCGCCCAATCCGGCTCCCCGCTGGCGGCCCACCGCGTCAATCTCATCGATAAAAACAATACAAGGAGAATTCTTCTTAGCCTGTTCAAACAAATCCCGAACCCGGGACGCGCCCACGCCCACAAACATCTCCACAAAATCCGACCCGCTGATGCTAAAAAACGGCACCCCCGCCTCTCCAGACACAGCCCGGGCCAGCAGGGTTTTCCCCGTACCAGGCGGCCCCATCAGAAGAACCCCCTTAGGGATTTTCGCCCCTATCTCCGTGAACTTCCGAGGCATCTTCAAGAACTCAACAATTTCCTCCAGTTCCTCCTTCACCTCATCCGCCCCCGCCACATCGCTGAAGACCGCCTTCTTCTCATCAGTCACCATCTTCGCCCGGCTCTTGCCAAATTGCATGACACGACCGCCGCCCCCTTGAGACTGATTCATCATAAAGAAGAAAAACAAAATCACGCCCCCAAAAAGCAGCAGCATGAACACAATCTGCCAAATCCATCCCGTATCCACAGGTTCCTCAAAACTCAGAGGAATCTGATGGGTAGTCGTCACCCTCTCCAGCAGATCATCCGTTAAGCGCTGGGCCGTACACTCCTGTTTCTTTTCCCCTTCTTTCAGGGTAATCTCATACTTATAAAGCCCTCCCTGTGTCGGGGTTGCCTTAATTGACGCAATCGGACTCTCCGCACTCTCAAGCTGCATCACCATCTTAGTATAATCCACATCTTCCGTCGGATTTGCAGACTGTTGAGTAAAATAACTCACCCCTAAAATCATCACAGCAAGAATCGCTATATAGAACAACCAGTTTCGCCAAGTTTTCAAACGGGGATCCTCCCTCCTATCCCTTCATAACTATTGATATATGTTAAAAGACAATACGGACATTGTATCATAGCTTAGTTTAATTTCAAAATCCTTGGCTCCTAAGGGACCCTAAGGGACTGAGTCGCTTAAGTCCGCGGATCATCATGTTCTATATAGCACATCTTGCCCATAAAAACCTATTGCCAAACTCGTGTTATATGTGCCGGCGATGCAGGTACAGGCGCCGGAGGATAAGGGCGTTGGGAAAAAGCTGTATTTCTACACTGTATTTCTACCAGAATGACCCGAACGGGATGCCCTTGCGCCTGTTAGATGAAAATGGCATAATTAAGTGGCACCATGTCGATGGCTAAAGAGAAAATAATGAAGGAGAAAATAATGAAAAAATTAAGTTTATCAAATTCTGAAAAAACGCTGCAAGATAATGATTTCAACAAAATAGCGCAAGATTTGGGGGTAAAACTTCCAAGTGATTTTGTGGAATTTTATGCGCTTTATAATGGGGGAGATCCAGATCGAAATGTCTTTGAAAATGCACATGGGACGATTGGTGATATTGAAATTAGTGAATTTATACCTATGTTGTATTGTCGAGAATTCAAAAATGATCCTGATTTTACACTTGATGGAAGGGTGAAACAAGAATGGGCAAAAAATGAAGTCCCAAGAAGTCTCTTACCCTTTGCTATGGACTGGGGTGGAAATTATATTTGCATTGGACTTAATGATGGAGCAGTCTATTTTTACATTCGATCCTCTGATCAGTGGAATGATGACTTGTCTATGGAACAAAACTTTTCTTTGAACGCAACACCTATCGCCCCTTCTTTTCATTATTTTATTGAGAACTTAATACATCCTGGTGAAGGGCATATTCAGATCATAAAAGAGCAGATCACTGAATCTTCAAAGGAAGAACCTCCATTAGCCTTATCAGATTCGGAAAGACCTTTGAATGATAAGGATTTTAAAAGAGTTGAGCAAGATTTAGGAGCGAAGCTCCCGTATGACTTTGTAGAATTTTATAAGCTCCATAATGGTGGAACTCCAAACCAAACCGCCTATGAAGATTTTTATGGAAAGATTTGCGACATTGAAGTAAACGAGTTTTTACCAATGTTATATCGTCAGGAATTTGAAGATAATCAAGATTATACACTTAATGGTATGGCAAAGAATCAATGGACAGCAAACAAGCTTCCACGAAATCTTTTGCCTTTTGCTAGGGATTGGGGAGATAACTACTTTTGCATTGGGATTGACGATGGAATAGTTTACTATTTCGTTCGTGATGTCTGGAGTGACAATTTAACTGCGGAAGAAAACTTATCTGTAAATACAACACCCATCGCACCTTCGTTCAAATATTTTATTGACAATTTAATGTGTGTAGATGAGCAAGCGTAGATTTCATAAGGCTGCCGATTATCTCAGGGAGAAAAAAGTAAAAATTAGTTGGCCAGCTTGGAAAGAACACCTGACGTAGGTTTATCTGCCAAAAGGATAATTATAGAGCTAAAAACTGGGCAAGAAATTGCAGGAGGCCAGAACGGGATGGCATAAGACCCCTCTGTACATCAAAACAGCCCCTGCCAGCAGGATCGAATCCTCCCATGACAATAAAAGCTGTTCTCTGAACTGCTGTTCTACTGTGCTGCCAATGAGCTTCATAAAATCACCCCCCAGAGTAGCTGTTATTTCCCCGCTTCCCAATAAACGCCGTCCGCATCTCCTTCCTGTATGACAAGCCTTCCAAAATATTCTTCCAGAGGCCTCTCGATTGATGGCATATCCTCTAATAAAGCCAATTTTCTCCAAAATGTATTTTCATCGACAGCCAATGGATCTATTTTTGAAACTTTATCTAAAAATTCTTTAGAAATTATTGGCACTGCAACTTCTAAATTGTCGAATTCTGCTCTTAAAATATACAGAGAAGAAATGTAAAGTGAATAACTCCGAACAAAGTCATCTAATCCAGAGTTACAGGGGGTTGGCCATCCTGGCTTTGCAGATGCGGCGCCCCAAGGCTTGATGGAATCCAGGGCATTGGAGGTTTTCACGCTATTTTACATGTGCTTAACCCATGTTACACGGGTTGTTTATGAATTAGGCCAGTTTTCTTGTTGAACAAATTCCATTTTATCTGTATACAAGGACAGTAAACTCCAAATTGGCACCGACCACCTGATGATCACACCTGATGATCACAACCACCTGATGATCACAACCACCTGATGATCACAACCACCTGATGATCACAACCACCTGATGATCACAACCACCTGATGATCACACTAGCCAAACGGGACCTCTATATGGTAGAATCATATCATAATCGTCCCGCATGGTGTCTGATAAAGAACACTGTCAACGGAAAGAGGAACCTATGGAATTTCATTATGATGATTACTATCGTCCCAGTCATGATGTTGTCTTTGCGATCACTTTCGCGAAAAAAGAACTGTTCATCAAATTATGTTCTGCTGTTTATGGGCAGGAGATCACCATTGTTGGAGAACCCCATTCACAAGCTGTCGTCCGTGAAAACGATGTCCTGCTGAACAGTATTCGTTTCGATGTGCTGGGCATCGCCGATACCGATCAAATCTTCACACTGGATATCCAAAGACGTTACTCAAAAGGACGTCAGGAACGACGGGGCGCATACTACATGTGCCGGGCCGTCTCAAGCCAACGCGTGAGCGAAATGAAATACGAAGACCTTTATCCGGTTCATATCGCTTTTGTCCTGACAGACCCCAACCGTATCCTCGACAGTAAGAACACATCAAAAAGCATACGCAAAGTCGGTCTCTGCTATCTCGATACCGGGGAACTCTACGATGATCTCATCGAACTGGTGCTGGTATATGTGCCGGCAGTCATCAAAGAAACCACAGCAACTGAAGGCAACAATCTTTATATATTTTCAAGGTTTTTCGCTGTAAGCAGCCAGGAAGAAGCGGCAGCATATGCCGCCGAATTCGGAACCAACGATTTAGCAAAGGAGCTGGTGCACGTGTATAATTCATTAGTGGCTAATTATCAGGGACTACAGGACGTTGAAAACAGTGTCTACTTCACGCAGAGGCTCAATGAAGCGCAGCTGGCCCAAGCCAGAGCGGAGGCGGAAGCCAGAGGTGAAGCTAGAGGCAAAGCAGAAGGCGCATCTCAGCTGGCCAGATTGATCAATGACGGTTATGATGTAGACACAGCACTCAAAATGATCAAAGAAGGTTCTTAATTGGTTGGTCGCGCTTGAGGCTCCGGCCAACTCGATTTTCAGAAGAATCTCGTCATCCAGTATCGCCCCCATATATTCCTTCTCGTTGGTCAATCCGGGATCTTCGCCGACAAATAAAAATTGCTTGTATTCATATGTTCTTTATATATGTTCTTCAAGCCATTTATCAAGAAAAAATAATTGCCGCTCGGTATGAAACCAATGCTCACCACCCTCTAATACAGTTAAGTCACAGCTAAATTTTTTTGCAAACTTCTCAACACCCTCTCGTTCAATCCGGTCATCTTCCGAGCCATAAAGTATCGCGGTAGGTATATCCCACTTGTCAACAGGATGTTCCCTCGCATAACAGTAACACTCCCAATAGAGCGTTTCACCCATTGGCGTGGGTATTTCCCGTTTCTCCTTCAACTCCTGTTCATTAACGTTAGACCCCTTCATCATGTTTTGAATCACGCGTTCCATGTCGAGGAGGGGTGAGAGAAAAAGACATTTTTTAATATTATAATCTTTATAAGCAAGCAGGCTGAAATATGCGCCCAAGCTGTTTCCATATAAATAGATCTCATCCCAGTTGCGTTGAACATAATCACCAATGATACCCAAGTCATGAACACCATTGCACACTATACAGGGATAGTTTTCGTTTTTACGGGCGCCATGCTCAGGAAGGTCGAAGCTGATAACTTGATGACCTTTTCCGACTGCTTTTTCGGCAAAGCCTTGTGCATCCTCTTTACGCGACATGGATCCATGAACACACACATAAATACTGTCTGCTTTCTCTCCCCAAAGGATTGCGGGTATGTTGTCAATTCTCATAGTTTTTCCTGTCATTATAGACATCGCCTTTATCAATAAATTGTATTAAATTGTATTCCCTGCTCTCAAAAATCTGAGATATTAATGGTATCATAGATACTAATAAATTAACAGCGGAGGATAAGGAATATGGAAAAAATCAACAAGGATTTCTTTGGCGGTGAGGTCTTAATCTGCGGGTGCTCGAAACAAGACAATTTGTACTACAAGAATTTACACAAGGCCTTCTCCGACAACGGCGTAAAAGTGTTTCCCATGCCAACAACGCCAGAATCGGCACTTGGATTTGAGACATTCAATAGTTTTGATGAACTGCCGAAAGTGCCAAACAGCGCGTATGTCCTATCACACAAATGCAACACGCCCGTTCTGATAGAACACTTAAACAAACTTGGCGTGAAAAAGGTTGTGTTTTTTGGCAAGGCTTGTGCGGATAAAAGCGTTTTGGATTCCTGCGAGGAGAAAGGGATTCAAGTAAGGATGGGGTGCCCGATGATGCTTTTTGGCGGCGGAATTCATCGGCTGCATGCCTTTCTTGCGGGTGTTAAGCAGGAGAAAATGTAATACTCGTTACAACTTGAACGATCCACGAAAAACGGCTCCCGAAAAGTTAAAAACCATCATTCGGTATCCGATAAAATTTTCATCAACTCCTTCTTGAATAGCTTGCGATCTCCTCCAAATCTTCAATAGCCATAGAAACATCGAGTGTATGAAACCCCAGATAACAGTCATTCATCAGACGAGCATCAGCCCTTAAGTAGATATCAGCGCTGCTTTCTCCTCTTTCAAAATGCCAATAGCGATAGACATAGCCCATCCAGAAAAGCGCTTCATTGGAAAAGAAGCAAACCGCATCTTTTTTTATGGAAACCTCATCCAAAAGCGTCTCAAGGATGTATTCTTCCCCAGCCCATTGCAGGCGGTCATATGGGAGATCCAGATACTTACAGGTTTGACTGTTCATAAATTTGCAGATAAAATCCTTTGAATCCAAACCTGAACGCAAAGAAAGTTCAAAAAGCCGCCCTTGAATATCGCAGAGTTGACGTTCCAAGCTGCCTAACATCCTAAACATCCCTTTCAAGAATTTCATCAAAAAACCTTCCATCTCGGCGATGCTGTCGGCAAATTTCCTCCGCTTGCCGGATCCCTTCCTATCGAAAGGCCTCGCTTGTTTTAATCAAGGAGGCGCGTTCTTCTATCCATCCCCTTCAGCCAATCCCACCCCGGATCCGCCAAATCCTCTTCACACATCCTCCACTCCCAGTTGCCTCCCATTGTCCCTGGAACATTCGTGCGTGCGCGGCTATCCAGCAACAAAATATCCTGCACCGGCAAAATCACCAGCCCTGCCCGGGACCTGTAGAGCTTCTCCATGAGTTCCCTGCAAATCTGAGCTATACACACTTGCCCCTTTCCCACAGCTTCCATTCCCTGATCATTATCATACACGGCCTCCACATGACCCCACAAAGTATCATTATCATGAGTCCCCGAAAAGAACACCACATCCTCATCCACATCCAAGTTCCCATCCTGGAACTGCAGCACCTTCATCCCCGGAATCCCGTGCATATTCCGCAAAATCGTCACCTCAGGCGTCAAAAACCCAAGATCCTCCGCCACAATAGGCATAGGCCCCCATTCCCTTTCCAGCGTCTCAAAGAAATGCCGGCCCGGCCCCTTCATCCACAGCCCTTCCCGCGCCGTCTCCTTCTCCGCCGGAATCTCCCAATACCCTGCAAAAGCCCGGAAATGATCCAACCGCACACAGTCAAAAAGGTCAAAAGCCCTTCCCAACCGCGCGCGCCACCAACTATACCCATCCCTCGCCATCACATCCCAGCGATAGACCGGATTCCCCCATCTTTGGCCATCCTCAGAAAAATAGTCCGGCGGTACCCCCGCCACCACAGTCGGGCGCCCCTCCTTCAGCCAAAACATCTCCTGATGGGCCCAGCAGTCCACACTATCCGCCGCCACATAAAACGGCATATCCCCCATAATAGAAAGTCCCCGCCTCTTTGCATACTCATGCAGCTCCTGAAACTGCCCCTCCGCAATAAACTGTTCAAAAACATAATACTCCATCTCAGACCTCAGACGCTGCCGCGCCGCATCCAAAGCCCCTTCATCCCGATCCCGCAGCAAAGCCTCCTCCCACTGAGACCACGCTCTACCCTTCTGCTCTGCCTTCAGCGCACAGAACAGACTATATTCCTCAACCCAGGACGCATTTTCCCTGCGGAACTCTTCCCATGCCCGTCTCAAAGCCCCGCCCTTTTCCGTCCACATCTCAAGCTGACTCAACAAAGCAAAAGCCCCGCGCAGCATACCTGTCTTACGATATCCGGCCCTCTCATAATCAATAGTTCTTCCTTCTATTTCTTGCTCTTTTTCTGACTCCTCAGAAACCAACTCGCCAGAAACCGGCTCCCCTATCCAGGCCCGCTCCCAATCACTCAGATCCTCATCCGCTAAACAGCCTCTCAGTAGATCCCTCAATTTTTCCGGGCTAATATAAAGAGGACTGATCGTCATAGAGCTTCCGCTCTGATACGGCGAATTAACCTGATCCAGCGGATTAAGGGGCAGAATCTGCCAAACCTTCTGTCCCACTTCCACCAGCCTATCCACAAATTCATACGCCCCAAAACCAAAATCCCCAATCTCATAGCGCGACGGCAGCGCCGCGACCGGCAGCAACACCCCCGCAGCCCTCTCCATCCAAGCCGGATTTACCACATCACGAACCGGCCTGAACAAGAGAACACGGGCCGACAAAGCCGGAACCTCCACACAATAGGAACCCCCCCCCGTCTCCGGAGGCTCGCCCAAAGTCTCAACCCTTTCCCGACAGCCCGAATCCAGATCCACAACCTCCCACTGCTCACTCTCTCCCCAGAACAGAGGACGCTCCCAACATGGCTGAGGCCAGGAATCACCAATCTCCTCCTCACATCCGCCTATCTCATAATAGCACACCGCCTCCGAGCGGTTAACCAACAGCAAAATCCGTTCCCAAAAAGAAGTTTCCTTTCCCTCTTGGGCCTCTTGCCCCCCTTGCGAGCCAGGCCACACACGCCAGAACCCGCATACATCCACACCTGCACAGACCGGCCACATCTCCCCGTCCCGCAGCAGATCATACTCTCGCCGCAGAGCCGTCCACCGCCTGTACATATCCAATATCACCTGATCCTCCTGCCCCCACGGATAAGGCCCCCGGTTATAAGGGTCACGAAACCCCTCCATCCCTGCCTCATCACCATAGTAAATATGGGGCACCCCCGGAAAAGCCATCTGCCACAGCACCAGCATATTCAGCCGCTGCACCGCCACATTCCGCGTCCCTGCCGGCAGCACAAACTCCCTTTTTTTCTCATCAGACAGCCCCTTCTCCTCCGGCGCATCCCCCAGCAGCGTCAGAATACGGGCCACATCATGGCTGCCTAACAAATTCATCGCTGCCCTAAAATTCTCCCGAGGATAATTTTCATAGAGACTCATCACCCCTGCCCACAGATCATAAGCTGAGACACGAAAAATCATAAAATCCAACAAGAAAGCCCGAAACGGATAATTCATCGTCCCATGAAGCTCATCCCCGGCAAAATACCGCCTCATCTCCCCATAACTCACCTTATGAGACGCATCCTCCCACACCTCACCAATCAAAACAGCCTCATCATCCTCCCCGGACATAGCCTCACGCACATGGCGAATAAACGCCTCCGGCAGCTCATCCGCCACATCCAGACGCCACCCCCGAATGCCACAGCGCATCCAGGACCGGATCACACTCCCCTGTCCTTGGCAGATAAAATCAATATATGAAGGCTCCATCTCATTAACATTCGGCAAATCCTTGATCCCCCACCAACTGGAGTAAACATCCGGAAACCTCTCAAACTGATACCAACTCGCATAAGGCGACTCCACCGATTGGTGCGCCCCCACCTCCGGATACAACCCCCGCCGGTTAAAATACCGGCTGTCCGCTCCTGTATGGCTGAACACCCCATCCAAAATAATCGAAATCCCACACCCCCGCGCTTCCTCCACCAAAGCCCGCAAAATCTCCTCATCTCCAAACAGCGGATCCACCTTATGATAATCCGCCGTATCATATTTATGATTGCTGGCCGCCTCAAAAATCGGATTCAAATAAAGGATCGTCACCCCCAAACTGAGTAAATACCTCAGCTTCATCCGGATCCCATCCAAATTACCCCCGAAAAAAATCCAGCGGTCAATCCCGCCCTCCTCATTGCGTATGTAAAAAGGCTTATCATTCCAATCCCGGTGAAAAAGCGCCTGCCGCCCCACCGCCACATGCTCCCACCGCACTCCCGCGCCCTGGTGAAACCGGTCCACAAAGATTTGATACATAATCCCCTGTTTATACCACTTTGGAACCTGGTTATCCCGGCTCGACACCGTCACTTGATAGGCCGGCGGTTCCGCCACATCATCCCCGCCCCCAAAAGACCCGCAGCGCGCCATCCCTGCCAGAGTTCCAGCGCCGCCCAAACGCCGCCAATTATCACCATAATAATACCTGACGCCGCCACACGAACGCCACCATTCATCATTCTCATTGTCCCTTATCCTGTGCCCATGGTACCTTTCACCTTTTTCGCCTTTTTCGCCTTTTTCGCCTTGTCCATTGTATCGTGTACATCGCACATCGCACAGTGCCCATTGTTCCCGATCCAGCTCTTCCACAATGAAATAATACCAAACCAGCCCCGCCCGCTCCGGCGCCTGGAACACACCCTCCCAAAACACAGGGGTTTTTATATCTGTTGCAGTGTCCGCCTCTCCCATCGCCCCTGCCGCCCTCACCCGCACAGGCTCCATCAGAATACGTTCCTCATGATCCTCCTGCCACAGACGAATCCAAGCCCGAACGGGAGCCTCCGTTCGCACCCCTAAGCGTACCGTCACCCAGTCCCCGCACGTCACAGCTCCAAAAGGGTCACGGAAAAACGTATGATGAGAGTCATGAAAGATGTCCATTTTTTCAAAATCCTTTCAAAAAATATATACTTGGAATATAGGTTTGAACCTTCAATAGAAATAAAATTTATTTGTGATATATGAAACAGTATAGCTGTTCCCCCTCCTTTTATCCAAAATACTCTCCCATCTCCCAACCCAGGAACCGAATCATGCCAAATCACCAACCCAAGGAGGTCAGCCAGGAAATAACCTGGGCTTCCCGTCCCACAGTTTGGGCCGCGTCATAACGGGGCAGGATCATCTCGTCGCCAATGACTCCATCCTTAAGATAGAGGAGGCGATGGGCCCGGCTCGCCGCCTTGATATCATGGGTAACCATGACAACTGTTTGCCCCTCTTGGTTAAGGGAGGTAAGCAAATCCAGAATATCCTTACCGGCCTGGGAATTTAATGACCCGGTAGGCTCATCAGCAAAAAGAACTTTTGGAGAATTGACCAGCGCCCGAGCCACCGCCGCCCTCTGGGCCTGACCCCCCGAAACTTGCGTAGGCAGTCTCTTGCCGAGTCCATCGAGTCCCAATTGAGTGAGCAGGTCATTTGCCCGTTTGTGGGATGCTTTTGCCTTCATGGTCAGATACCCCGGGACAGCAATGTTCTCAAACAAGGTCAAATCCATCACAAGATGAATCTGTTGAAAGACAAAGCCAAACTCCCGGCGGCGCATCTGTGCCATCTCAGAATCACTCAGTTTATCAAGGGATTTCCCACCATAGTACAAACTGCCCGAAGTTGCTTTATCCATAACGCTGAGGCAGTAGAGCAAAGTGGATTTTCCTGAGCCAGAGGGTCCCATGACTACGGTGAATTCCCCCTCCTTGATCTCCATGTCTATATTCCTCAGGACATGGTTTTGTACCCCGTCATTGGCGTAACTTTTGCATAGCTTTTTCGCTTTAATCACTCTTAACATCCTTTCAGTATTCTTTCAACACCCATCTTTCTTATGCTGCGGGTGCTCAGCCAAGCTAACGCTGTTGTCAGCGCGCACAACACAACGAAAGGCCCCAAGAGGGTAAGAAGCGATTTATCCCCCACATAATTATAGACGTGGGCCAGGCCTAAAATTGCTCTCATCATTTCATCTGCAAGCGCAAGACTGAGAATCAAACCCAGGCTGCATCCCACAGCGGACACCAACAAAAACCTCAAAGTGAATTGCCTGCGCACCTGATTTGTTGAATAGCCAGATGTTTTCAGAATGCCCATATCGACTCGTTCACGGTAAATGGCAATTCGTGTTATCAGAACAGTGGTAAGGGTGATCAGCAAAATGGCAATGACAAGAATGAAAACCGCTACCCCTAAAATCCCCAATCGAACACCGTTGGTCCAACTTTCATTCTCTTCTCGTAAATTTTCTGCAGCCGCCAACCCTTTAAACTTGTCATTGAATTGGGCTATGACATTATATGTATCATCTCCCTCTTCTAAGATCACCACACGCATAGTTTCACCGTCGAAGGAATCAGCTCCGTTAAAAGTTGTCACCATGATTCGACCATTGTAGAGGGAATATGAAGTGATTCCTGTTATCGTGAATTTCCCGTTCTCGCCATTTCCACTTTCCAGAATGATCGTATCCCCGATTTTCCGACCACAAAGTTTTTGAAGCTGCGGCGTTATCATCACTTCGTTGTCATATTTAGGGAAACGTCCGGCCACAGGGTTAGGGTACCCAATATCTTCAAAGGCACTAAATCCAAGAATATGAGAATGCAAACCGTGAAAATTTATACAGACCCTCTTCCTGTCATACTGCTTCTTAACTTTGGGCTGATATCGTTCAGCCAGAATCGTGTCGATTTCTCCAACCCACTGATTGGCATCCCCAAACAGGGCGCTTTCATCAGAGTCCACATCAATTCCAATATCTCCCTCGGGACAGCCAAACAAGTGAGCAGCAGAACGGTATTCATTCATGATGCCATAAAATCCTGTGAGGGTCACTAAGAGATAACAGAAAATTACATTTACCATAAAAACCACAAGGTATTGCCCCGCTTGGGACGCAATCTTCTTGACAGCTAAAGCCACTCCTCTTGGTAAGAAGGAAAGTACCTGTAGAGATGGATTAAATCGGCGCGAAAAATGTACCATCGCCTGCCCCTGAGCGATGGCCTGTGCCGGGGATATCCGATAAACCCGCCGCGCTGTTAGCCATGAAGAAATTCCCGTCATAACACACAGCAATAAGACAATTCCTGCAATAATCTCCGGAAATAGAAGAGGCTTTGGGGGAAGCCCGGCAAAGGATAGAAATAAGCTGAGTGCAGGCTGTTGGATAAGCACACTCAATCCCGCTCCTGTCACCGCACCCATAAATGTAAGAAGAGTATAATGCAAAAGGACAAAGGAGAGCGCCTGATTGTTCTTAAAGCCTAATCCTTTTAATACTCCAATGGTTTTGTAGTCCGTTTCAATAGAAGAGATAACAGCATGGCGCAGCGCCAAGAGAACCGCCAACATCAAAAGAACAGCAATTGCCACTAAAACATAGCTGCTTATACGAGGAACCAACAATATAAGCTCCCTGCTTTCCTCGCGTTCAGCATAATTGAAAATACCATTATGGCCGAAATCTGACTGCAGCTGTAAAAGATCAACATCCGGCCTTGTATACACTCTTATCTCGGTAAGAGCCTCTGATTCCGAACGTATATTATCAAAATCCGCCTGAGACACCGGGAAGTACCCTTCATGGAACATGGGCCCCCCAACAACAGGGTCAACAAATGTCCCCACCAGGGAAAGTTTTAATTTCCTGTGTTCATTTTCTTGATTCCAGAACAGGATTTCCATGGTGTCCCCTATTTTGAGCTTCCCTTGGGCCAAATCGGCATAAGGTATTAGAGCTTCTCCTTGTTTCAGGGTAGTATCCGCATACACATACAGGAACATCAGACCTCTTGTACTGCCACCCCAAATGTTACTGTCAGGAATAATCACGACGACCGGGCGGCTTTCTACCCGGGTGACGCCAGGATAGTTTTTGAAGAAGCTAATATAGTCATTTTGAATAATATCTTCATCCTCAACTATTACCATGTAATCCGGACAATCCTTTTCCTTATATTCTTCGCTCCAAATATGTTCCCCCGCCAGCAGCACATTGGCCGCGGTAATGGCGAAAAGCGCAACGGCCGCCACCATAAGGAAAAGCATGATCGAATATCCTTTATATGATTTGATCCCGCGCAGCGCCATTTTCCAGATAGCCATGGCGGATCACCAACCTAAGCATGAACATCCTTTCATCGCCTTTCTAAGAATTCTTCTAAGAACTTACTTTCAATCCGATATAAATCTTCAGGCCCTCTTCGGTACGCTCAGCGTATGCTTTACCTCCCAGTTTTTCGGTGATATAGCGGACGATATATAACCCCAGCCCCGACCCTTCTTTATCCATGGCGTTCTTCCCCCGATAAAATTTATAAAAGATAAAGGGGACATCCTCTGGCTGCAGTGATGTTCCTTTATCGCTGAAAATGCAGTACAACAATGCGTCTTCCTGGTTCTCTTCCCTGATAAACGTCATTTCTACCGGCGCGCCCGGGGCGTATTTTTCGGCGTTTTCAATAATATTGCCAAATATCTCTTTTAATCTCTTCTCATCGGCAATGATGCTGACCTCCGGGATTTCTGAGGTGACCGTGATATCTATTAAGGATGCGAAGTCTGAAATGAACGATCGCAGAGGGAAGACAGCCGGTTCGATGACAAGCTTGTCCATATCGGCAAGGGCATGGACAAAGAGGTCTTCTGTCAGTCGTGCGACTTCATCTGATCTGCGCATTATGGTATCCAGATACCGTTTCCTGCGTTCTTCTCTCCTGCCTTGGTCTGAAGACAGGCCTTCAGCGCAGGCTCTTATTGAGGAGATTGGGGTTTTTATGTCATGTGACAGGACGGCGACTAAAGTTTTGTTGGCATCTTTAGCTTCTTGCTCTGCTCTTTGCGCTGTGCGAAGCTCTTCGCGCATTGAATCGAAGGCCCAGGAAAAGGCCCCAAATACATTATGCCGGGACATCTCCAGAGGAATATCGTAGTTCCCGGCGGCTATATCTTTTGAGAATTTCTCCATCTTATGAAAAGGGCGCAGGATTGTCAAATAGAGGTAGAGTGAAAAGGCAGCGCATGTCCCCAACGACAGCCACATAGCCGGCATGAGGGATTTCTGCCCTCGTGTTTCGGATTTCAGGGCGTCTGTTAATTCATAATAGCGCTCTCGGGCGCTCTCGTCCCCATTGGCGATCTCATTGGCCTCAACAAGCATCTGCCCGGCAATCTCATCTATTCGGTCTTTGCTTTGGAGGTTCAGAGCGATGATGAATACAGCGGCAATTATAATAAAGGCTGCTGTCAATCTTATTAATATTTTTTTCATACCGGTACCTCGAAAATATACCCTACCCGGTGCACTGTTTTGATGTGCTTTGGATTCGCGGGGTTTTCCTCCAGTTTTTCGCGCAGCCGGCAAATATGTACTGTGAGAGTGGACGGCTCTGACTCACTGCCGCCCCATACGTCTGACCATAACTTTTCTTTTGGTATGACAGTGTTCTTATTGTTGATGAATACACTGAGAAGATCAAATTCTTTTTGTGACAAAAATATTTCTACGCCCTGGCGCCGAACTTTACGCCCACTGATATCTACTTCGATGTTTCCGAAGTTCTTGCGCGCCGGGTAGCTCCGGCGCAGATGGGCTTTCACCCGGGCCAGAAGTTCGTCCAGTGAATAGGGTTTGGCAACATAATCATCCCCGCCAATACCTAAGCCTTCCACTTTGTCTGTGTCTCTTGTGCGCGCGCTGATAAAGATAATGGGGATTTGGGTTTCCTGGCGGAGCTGCCTGCATAGGTCAAAACCGGTTCCGTCCGGCAGACTGATGTCCAGCAGTATGAGATGTACGTCGTCTAATTTTTTCAGGGCTTCTGCTGCTGTCACGGCACTGCGTACTGTGAACCCGGCATCTTCTAAACAATCGGCTGTGACAGCGGCTAGATCGGCATCATCGTCAATAATTAGGATGTTCATTGTCTTCCCCTAAAATCATTTGTGAATAAACGACTCAAACACAAAATAATTGTACCATATGGGGAGAGAATTTTCTATATTTTAATCAGATTATATCATATCTTCACTATTCATGACTGAAGATAATATGCATCTTTACACAAGACTACGCGCTTTCGAAAATGAAACTCCGATCTCATGGAAATATTAGAATAAATTGTTTGTTAAAATATGCGGATTTAACAACTTGTTAAGGACTTGTTAAGGACTTTTTAACATCTTTCGTATTAGACTTGGAATGTATTCGATGATGGCAAAGGGTGGCAAAGACCAAATTACAAACTAAGAGGGGTGAGGCTTATAAGCGTTTAAGTTTCCCAATAGACACAGAACAAGGAAAATATTGAATCAAATGCCGTTTTCTAAAATCAAAAACATTTAGGAGGAGAAAGAATGAAAACAAAAGGCATAAAAAGAATCATTGCTATAACAATTGTTATGGCGCTGGTCTTTGCTATGTTACCTATTGCAGCATTTGCTGCTGATGAGGGCGCGGGCGGCAAAGGTGGCAAGCAGGACGGCAAAGGCGGCGCCAATCATGGCAGCGACCTTGCAACTAAGTATGAAGTTGTATACACCTATGGAAACGGTGGCACTCTTGATGCTTCGGTAGATTCCGGCGCCAAGGTGAAGAAGGGGACGGAAGTCAAGTTCACCGCCAAGCCAAACGCCGGCTACCAAGTGAAAGACTGGAAACTGAACGGCAAAGTCGACCAAACAGGCAAAGACACTTATATACTAAAAGTGAACGCTGCGGCATCTGTCGTGGTGACATTCGAGAAGATACCAGTCGTTGACTTTGCCGTTGCATTTAACGTGGTTAACGGAAACGGCTCTCTTGCGGCTAAGGTAGGCGAAAAAGCTCTCACATCCGGTGCGAAAGTGCTGAAGGGTAAAGACGTCCAATTCACCGCCACTCCAAAAGACGGCTACCAAGTGAAAGAATGGAAACTGAACGGCGCTGTTGTCGCCAACAACACCTCAAACAGTTATAAGCTGGCCAACCTGGAAGCCGCGGCGACAGTCACAGTGGAATTCGAGAAGATAATACCGGACGTTATTCTCACTGAAACCGTGAAAGTGAAAATGGTCTGGGAAGGCGACAATAACGCCAAGAATCTGCGCCCCAAGAAGGTAGACGTTAGTTTGCTCAGAAAGTCTGAAGAAGGGGAAAAATTCCTGGGCAAAGGTACAGTCACAAAGAACAATAAATGGGAATACATTTTTAGTGATCTCGATTCCGGATTGCCCGGGAAATATGACTTAAAAGTTTATGTCCCAGGCTACGAAACTGTTATTAAACCCAATGCCGACGGCAAGACCTTCACTGTGACCAACAAACTGAAGGAAAACGTTGTTCACAAAAAACCCAGTTATGATCCTGGTTTTTGTCTCCAAGACAAGAGACCTCCCACGGCCGGAAATGTGATTATAGTCATACCTTTGGTTCCAAAAGCAGGAGTTTAAGTTTCTTTCAATTTGAGTCATTTCTGATAATCACAGCTTTTCTCTGGAATGCCGCAAGATACTTGAGTCTTGCGGCTCTTTTTCGTCTTCATGGGATAGGTGGCAATCATTGATTTGATACCGGCGCAAACGGGCTTTCACTCGAGCCAGAAGCTCTCCCAGAGAATAAGGCTTCGTGACATAATCATCCGCGCCAATATTTAAGCCCTCCACCTTGCTCATGCCGCTTATATTCGCACTGATAAAGATGATGGGGATTTCGTTTTTCTGACGAATTCTTCTGCACAGATCAAACCCTGAGCCGTCCGGCAGAGTGATATCCATCAATATGAGATGAGCATTATCCAAGTTTTTCAAAGCCTCCGCTGCGGTCACAGCACACCACACTGTGAACCCGGCATCTTCCAGGTAATCAGCAGTAACTGCGGATAGATCAGTATCATCGTCAACAAGCAGGATATTCATAGGATTTTCTTCATCTCCTTTTCCTGAAGAGCAAGATGGTCCCCTCTTCCTCGTTTGATTATATAAATATAAACTTACACTGCAATGACGACATTCTATGGCACCCCAAAAAACATATAATTAAATTGTATTGTACAATGTCACTATAAGAGAAGTCCTTAAGATACTATTAAATTTTATATTTTTTGTGCAAAAATACACAACAAATAAAACCATTAAAGTAATTACATACCTGCTTTATTCTGTATTCAAATTTTCCAATCCTATTTTTCTTATTCTCCGGGTAGCAAGCCAGGCCAACAGCGTTATGATTCCGCACAAAAAAACAACAGGCCCCAACAAGGTCATAAGAGTTTTATTCCCCTCATAACTATAAAATCCTAAAACAGCGCTCATCATTTTATCCGAAAACGCCAGATTCAGGATCAGGCCCATAGCATATCCCATAGCAGATACTAATAAAAACCTCACAGCAAATTGCTGGCGCAGCTGAACTGTCGAGTACCCAGTGGTTTTCAAGATACCCATATCCCTCTGTTCACGGTAGACAGCGATTTGCGTTACAAGGGCGGTAATAAAGGTTATGAGCAAAACGGTCATAATAAGCAGCAACGTCGCAACCCCCAAAATCCCCAACCGGATGCCCGACCTATAATCTACGTATCTTTGAGTCTTAGAGATCTGAGCCAAGCCCTCGAACTTGTCATTGAAGGATGCTATGACATGACTGGCCGCCACATCATTTTCCAAAACAACAACATAGATAGATGGCATATCTATGAAACAACTCACTGCGTTTAAGGTGGTTATGAGGGTATGACCCATGTCAAGAACGTTTGACGTGATCCCTGTAATGATGAATTCCCTGTAATCCCCTGTTCTTCCCAATGTGATCTTATTCCCAAGATTCAGACCATACAGTTTTTGAAGCTGCGGTGTTATCATCACCTCATTATTATTATATTGGGGAAACCTTCCAGACATTGGCTCAGGATACTCAATCCCCTCAAAAGTACTATAGCTTTGAAGAACTAACATTGAGCCGTTAAGTTTTACCCAGGGCATCTTACATTCATAATGAGTTTTCACCTTGGACATGGCCTCTATGTCTTCCAAAGCTTGATTGATCCCTATAATTGGCTTTTTATCATCGTCCAATTTTATATAGATTTCAAGCCCCTCCTCAGGCAGACCCAGCAACCGGGTACTAGAACGGGGGTCATCCATAACAGTATAGAACCCCATAAGGGTAACCAAAGCATAGCAGAAAAGAACGCTCACCACAAAGATCACGGCATATTGCCCCCCTTTAGACACAATCTGCTTGACAACTAAGCGCAGCCATCCCGGCAAGAAGAATAACCTCTGCAGAGACAAGTTAAAGCGCCGGGAAAAATGCACTTCTGCTTGTCCCTGCGAAATAGCCCGCACCGGAGATATGCGGTAAACCCGCCGTGCCGAAAACCATGAGCAAAGTAAGACAAGGCTGCACTGTGCCAGAGCCACTCCCCAGATAACCTCCGGAAAAACAAGCTTCTTCGGGGGGATCCCGGCAAAGGATAGAAAAAAACCGAGAACAGGCTGTTGGACAAGCAGACTCACCCCCACACCCACGACCACCCCTGCACACGAAAGAAGCAAATAGTGCAAAAATATGAAGGACAGAACTTGTTTGTTCTCAAAACCCAGTCCTTTCAACACACCGATCGTCTTATAATCTGATTCCAGGGACGAGACAACAGTATGGCACAGCGTCAGCAGAACCACCAATACCAGGATAGCCGCAATGAGCATCAAAAAGCAGCTGATAATTTTGGGAACCAACAGCAGCAATTCTTGGCTTTCCTCGTGAGTCAGGCCCCAATAAACATGGGTTGCAGACTCAACATCTGACTTGAGCCCCCCAAGATCAACACCAGGTTCTGTATACAGCATAACTTCAGTAAAGGCAAATTCTCCGGATATGGATGAAAAATCGTCGAAGTCCTCCTGAGATAAGGGCAAAAATTGGACTCCGAACATAGATCCTCCCCAAAAAAAATCAATCAATGGGCCCGTTACAGAAAAACTTAGAGCTTTCATTTCGTTTTCTGCATCCTGTTTAAAAACGCAGTTTATCGCCAACTCCACCGAATCACCAGTTTTAATCTTCCCTTGAGCCATATCAGCATATGGCGCTAAGATCTCTCCCTTTTCCAGAGAGGGATCAGCATACAGCATGAATTGTCTGCCTTCTTTGCCATTCCAACGGTTTTGATAGGCGGCTATCCATAAGACCGGACGGGTTTCCACCCGGGTGACACCAGGATAGTTCTGGAAAAAGATCATATCCTCTGCGCTAAATTGTTGATTGATAAAGAAGGCTGCATAATCCGGGCCGTCCCTCTCTTTGTGTTCATCTTGCAAAATGCGGTCTCCCGCCAGCAACACATTTACCGCGGTAATGCCAAAAAATACAACCACGGCTATCATCAGGAAAATCATGATCGAATACCCTTTGCGCAATTTTATGCTGCGCACTGCCATTTTCCATACGGCCATGGCAAATCACCAACCTAGTAAAATAAGTTTACCATATGGGGATGAATTTTTCTATATTATGAGTAACAGCCATCAGGTATCTATTGGAAACATTTGAGCGGCCTCTACCCCTCCACATTAACCTCCAACTGCTCCCCTGCCAAGAAAGTCCTGAACCGGGGCATATCCACAAAATCCTTAGTCGTGATAGACGCCAAAACCATCCCCAGCGCCCGAAAATGTTCTTGGGCAAAAGGCAGCTCAGGTTGAATCATCTCTGTCATCCCCTCAGGATCGTCACTCAGCAGACATAAATGAATACGATCTTCATACAGCCAGACATCAGCTCCCACAGTCCCTAAATGATATGTATCCACCTGAACGGCAATACGGCAATGCCGGGGATCCATTCTGGATCCCTTGCGCGCGCTTTCAATGGCGATGCGCGCCTGATACAATTCGTCCTGATCCTGCAAAAGCATATTCATCAACACAAAAGCATTCTTGCGTATCCCGGATTGAAGCCATAGCTGCTGAGCTGTAATATCATCCAAAAGGGCTCTGGCCATGCCGCGCTCACTTGTCGCCAGATTTTGGCCTGTGGCTTCCAGCAGCCTGATCAGCTTGGATTTAAGGGTATCACTGTCCTGAGCGACCCGTGCCATCTGCACCCCGGAAAGATCCCCTCCCCGCTCCAGATGTGACATCTGTTGTGACATCTGTGTGGGTAGGATGTGACGGCCGGCCCCTTGCTGATGAGCCGGCGCCCCCGGAAGTCCCTTAGTCTCTGCCGAACCCTCAGACAAAGATCCGGCCGGAGCACCAGCCGAAGGCCCTGATGAAGTTCCTGCCAAAGACCCCGGTTGAGATCCCGGCGCAGCCCCTGATGGAGTTCCCGGCGCAGCTCCCGGCAGAGTTCCCGGCGCAGCCCCTGATGGCGCTTCACCCGCTCCCCCCTGCTGTGGGTTTGTTAGTGCTGGCGGATGCCCCTGACCCAAATCCGCAGCTGGACCTGAAACTTGCCCTCCCTGACTTAACCCTTGACCTTGACCCAAAACCGGAGCTTGACCCGGGATCGAACCTTGATTTATCGCTTGACCTTGTTGGCTTGAAGCTGCAGCCTGCCCTCCTTGATGCTGCCCAGCTGGAGGATTCGGCTCCTGCCCAAGGGCATTCTGTAGCGAAGCTTGCGGCGGTGACGGGGGTTGCGAAGCTTGCGCCAAAACTTGGACCTGGGGTTGATGCGAGCCCTGTAACTGGGATTGAGACAAGCCCTGCGGCTGTTGCAGCTGGGATTGATTTGTCCCTTGCTGCGAATGAGTTGTTTGTAGGGTGCCTTGTGTGTTTCCTTGTGTGTTTCCTTGTGTGTTTCCTTGTGTGTTTCCTTGTGTGTTGCCTTGTGTGTTGCCTTGTGTGTTTCCTTGTCTATTGCCTTGATCATTGTTCTGTTGAGGCTGTTCAGCCATTCTGCCAAACAATTGACTCTCGTGCTGAGCCCCCAAGCTTTTCAGGAAGTTGACCAAACTCTGGGCTGACACATTCTGCCATTCAGGCACAGTCCTGAGCAGCTGTGTCAACGCCTCTTTAAGTTCCGGGTTTTGGGCTGTCTCCAGCGCATTGCGCAAAGCCGGCAGCAGCTGTTGAGGATTATTTTGAAACTTATTCACTAAAGCCGTTATTTCAGCATTCAGAGGCAAACCACGGGACAGAATTGTCAGCAACTGCTGAGGTGAAATAGTGAGATCAGCAGGAATGTTTTGGCTGCGGGATAAGATCAACCCCTGGTCGCCAAATTCGCGCACCGCTGCCCAAAAACGCTCCCCAGGCCGGGCCGCCGTATCCATCTTGGCCTCAATCTCCTGACCGCCCAGTTTGATCAATGCCGATTTTCCCGCACGTGTTGACACCACCTCCACCGGTAATTTCTGGCCGACTTTGAGACTATTTACATCGACTTTAGGAAAAGAACCCAGGATATCGTTTAAACTGATTTGCATAGATCTCATCTCCTAGTTGGTAAGGGATTGTAACTATGTTTATCCTAAATTGTCGAATTTATTATTGCCTTAACCAAAAGAATAAACATATGGTCAGTATGTTAGTACGGTATGTTAGTACGTACGAGTACGTACATGGCTTGCGGTGTCATTAATCCAAAAATATGTTACAATTAAAAAGGAAGCATGACTCCCAATTTTTTACTCCTTTGCTTCTGGGCCTGTACGATACTGGTATTAGTACCTTTCAGGCAAAGCCGCATTAATCCACTTAGGGGCTGTAACTCAAGAAGAGGAGGTTTCTGTATGTTTCAGAAGAAATTGCCTGTGGGGGCAGATCTTTTTGATGACCTTCGGAAGCAGAATTATTATTATGTTGACAAAACAAACTTTATCCGGGACCTCTTACTAAATCGAGGCATCGTAAATCTGTTTACCAGGCCTCGCCGGTTTGGCAAAACCCTAACTATGACAATGCTAAAGGCTTTTTTTGAAGTTGAGGCCGATCACCAGGATATTTTTTCTGGTTTGAATATTATGAAAGATCAGGATCTCTGTACCTCCTATATGAACCGCTATCCTGTGATTTTTGTAAGCTTGAAAAGTGTGCAAGGGAAAACTTTCCAAGATGCAGCCGCTCGGATTGCCTCACTCGTTTCTTATGAATGTGATAGACTCTCTTTTCTTGCGGATAGCCCACACATCACTGAACGGGATAAACGAACCTTTGATGCGATGCTTATGCAAACAGTTACACAACCACAGCTCGAAGACAGCTTAAAGTTCCTTTCCAGAATACTCAAAAAACACTATGGCGAAAAGGCAATTATTCTGGTGGACGAATATGATGTCCCTTTGGACAAGGCTTTCGATAACGGCTACTATGATGACATGATTGATTTTATACGTATCTTTTTTGGCGAGGCGTTTAAAACCAACGATGCTTTGGAATTCGCAGTGGTAACAGGCTGTCTGCGTATCTCTAAAGAAAGTATCTTTACTGGTGTCAACAATCTTATGGTCAATGCAATCACGGATAGTGATTACGAAGAACATTTTGGGTTTACCGATTTGGAAGTCCAAAAAATTCTTAGCGATTACAATCTCTCCCCAGCCTACGAGGAACTGCGTGCGTGGTATAATGGCTACCGTTTTGGTGACACAGATATATACTGTCCTTGGGACATTATTCATCATGTAGCCAGACTCAAAAAGAATCCGGGGATCCGTCCCAAATCTTATTGGAATAATACCAGTTCCAATAATATGGTTAAACAGTTTATTAACAAAGCTGATACTACCACTCGCAACGAGATCGAGGAACTCATTTCCGGGAAAGCGGTGGCAAAAGTCCTCAAAGATACTCTGACATATGGAGATTTCAGGAACACTATTGACAACCTATGGAGTGTACTATTTCTCACTGGGTATCTGACCAGAACCCCAGAACCTTTGGGGTTAGAATCGGACCCTGTTCAACTGATCATTCCCAATCTCGAAGTCCGGGAAATTTTTCTTGAGAAAATCAGAGATTGGTTTACGGAAGAACTGAATGATATCCAAATCCGTGAAGAGCTTCAAAGGCTTTATCATGCCTTATTGGACAAAAACTGTGATGTTATTGAGAAGATCCTGCAGGATCAACTGCGCACCACTATTAGCTACTTTGATAATGATGAGCATTATTATCATGGGTTCTTGGCTGGTCTTCTTATTGGCAGCGGGTGGAGCCTTAAATCCAATCGGGAGTCTGGTAGTGGGAGAAGTGACTTGATGCTTATCACCAGCGATGGTGACATGGGGATAGTCATTGAAGTCAAACACGCGAAGAACCAGAAAGATATACCTGTTATGTCCGATAAAGCCTTAACACAAATTGAAGATAAGAATTATAAGGATGCTTTTCTGGGAACCACAGTAAAACAGGTCATGTTGTACGGAATGATTTTTTGGAAGAAAACCTGCAAAGTGCACCTGTTGGATACCTGATCGCACAGGATCACATTATGTTGATTACAGCGTCACTTCCACCACATGCGTCTTCCCATCCTTCTGCAACCGAATAGGAAATGCGCAAGGACTCCCATCAACCTTCACCTGAACGCGGCCCCTCTTCACGTCGGCATCCCAGGCTTTTTCAGAACGATCCCCCCGCTCCGCATCATCCACCCCTTGTTCCGCCTGATCCACACCCGCCTGCCCCAGCGACTGATGATCACAATAAATAATATAATCCGAATCATGATAGCGGAACCTCAAGTTAAAATCAGGCCATTCCCGCGGCAGACACGGATCCATCGTCAGCTCCTCCCCGCGCAAATGGAATCCCAAGACCCCTTCCAGCATAACCTGATACATCCATCCCGCAGCCCCCGTATACCAGCTCCAACCCCCCCGGCCCACATGCTGGCCTTCAGAGTAGACATCCGCCGACACCACATACGGTTCCACCTTATAGATCCTCGCCTCCTGATCCGTGCGGGCATGAGAGACCGGCAGGATATCCCGCAGCAGCTGCCAGGCCTTATCCCCATCTCTCATGCGACAGTAGGCCCAAACCGTCCATACCGCCGCATGGGTATACTGACCGCCATTTTCCCGGACCCCCGGCAGGTAGCCCCGGATATAGCCCGGATGAGGCTCGCTGATATCAAAAGGCGGCGTCAAAAGCTTGAGCAGCGAGGCCTCTTTATCCCACAGATAATTTTCCAACGCCCCCATAGCATCCTGCGCCCGCGACGGAGATCCGCCGCCGACGATAACAGCCCAAGACTGACTGAGAGAATCAATCTGACACTCCTGAGCGGTAGCCGATCCCAAAGGCGTTCCATCATCAAAATACGCCCGCCTGTACCAAGACCCATCCCATCCATTGCCCTCAATATTATCCAAAAGCTCCTTAGCATGGGCCTGATAGCGATCCCCTCGCTCAATGTCCCCCTTTTTGCGGCAAATCTCCGCAAAAGGCCGCAGAATAGAAATCAGGAACCACCCCATCCAAACACTCTCACCCCGGCCTTCGCGGCCCACAGAACTAAACCCATCATTCCAATCCCCTGTCCCGATCAGAGGCAGGCCATGAGCCCCAACAGCCAAGCTGCACTCTATCGCCCGCAGGCAATGGTCATAAATAGACGTCTCCAAGGCAGAAACCCCAGGCACAAAATACCTCTCATCCTCGCCTTCCTCCAGCAAATCCCCTGTCAAAAATCCAGCCTTTTCCTCCAAAACACTCCAATCCTGCGTATGCTCAATATAATCCGCGACCACATAAGGCAGCCACAAGCGGTCATCACTAAATTTAGTTCTAATTCCCTTGGAAGTTCCATTATGCCACCAATGCTGCACATCCCCCTCCGGAAACTGATGCACCGCATGCAGCAGAATCTGTTCTCGGGTCACCTCCGGCGCCACCACACTGAGCGCCATAGAATCCTGCAGCTGATCCCGGAACCCCAAGGCTCCGCCACACTGATAATAGGCCGCCCGGGACCACATGCGGCACCCTAACGTCTGATAGATCAGCCAGCTGTTAAACATAATATTGAACGACTCATCCGGCGTCTCCACCTGCAGCGTATTAAGAAGCTGGGACCAGAACTTCTTGCTTTCCCCAAAAGCCTCCTCATGAGGTTCTTCGCGCCGGATCATGGCAATCCGCTCCAGGGCCTCCTCTTCAGAAACACTGTCCCCCACCGCAAAGACCAACATCTTCTCTTCCGACGCCTCCAACATACATTCCAGCTTGACAACCCCGCAATCATTGCCCTGCTCATACCCCGGGCCATCCACCAAAGCCTTAGGCTCCCTGAGACTCCCATAGACCCCTATAAAATCCCGGCGCGACGTACAGAACGCCCGCAGCGTCCCGCCATATCCCGTCAAAAAAGCCGTGCGCCCGGCAAATTCATCCCGATAAACATTCCTGGCCATCAGGCTGCCCTCCGCCTCGCTCACCATCAGATAAGGCGCGCTTTGGGCCCTGTCCACCCCCAGAACCCATTCCATGTAGTAATAGGCCGCCAAGCGCCGAGGCGCAGGAGTGTCATTTCTCAGCTTGACACAGATATATTTAATCGGCAGCTCCTTATCCACAAAATACGTCGTTTCCTGATGAATGCCATAACACGTGTGCTCAAAAATTGTCGAACCCTGAGTATGACTCACCGCATAATATTCAGGCGATCTGGCCGGCTGGGGCGTTGGTGACCAAAACTCCCTGATATCCAAATCCTGCAGGTAAAGCGCCTCCCCACAGGTATCCAGCAAAGCGTCGTTGTACCAGGGCGACAATTTGTACTCCCGGCTGTTCTGGGACCAGGTATAGCCGCCGCCGCTCTCGCTGATCAGAAACCCGAAGTCTTTGTTGGCAATCACATTACTCCAGGGCATCGGCGTCTTCTTCCCCTCCGGAAGATCAATCAGATAACTCCTGCCGTCAAGGCTGAAACCCCCATATCCGTTGTCAAATTTTTTCTCCCGGAACACCGGAGCACCCAGTAACCCCGCTTGGATAGGTGAAAAGGATGCATGGGGCGCCCCTTGAGACGATGTGAGCGGAAACGCCGATATCCCCACCATTTTTCCTGAAGATTTGGCTGGGACAGCAGAAGATATCATCACTTCACCGCCCTTGTTCACCTTCTTCGTGATCTGATTGCGCAATGACCCTTCTTCACTGCAAAAGACCATCCGCGCTACAGAATACAGCAAAGTCATCAAATCCTGTTCAATATGATCTTTCTGCAGCAAAAACACGCCGCCCGGCCGATTCACCAGCTTCCGCGCATGGCTGAAATCAATACGCCCCTGCATGGCCTCCACAAAATTCTGGCGATACCCCGACTTATCATCACTTAAGACCACAAGGTCCACATAGAACCCTTTCACCTTCCAATACTCATGGATGCGCAGCATCTGATCCAGCATACTCAAATCCTGACTGTCCCGGATCTGCAGAATGACAATACTCAAATCCCCGGAAATCCCCAAGCTCCAAAGCAGTGACTGCCCTGAGCTGTTGCGGGCCAGTTCCTCCCGGCGGGCCAAAGGATCTCCATAAACGAGCTGGGAAGCCAGCCGCGCATACAGCGTTGCTTCCGCAAAGCTCAGCCCCATATTATTCAATTCCATCAGCGATTGAGACCAAGAGAGCTCTTTGACCGTATCCAGCATACCGCCCCGTTTATATTTTTCCGCCATGTGAATGCAATCCTCTTTGCAGGACGCCACACCGCTCAAATAGCATATCTTCACCGTTTGTCCCGGCATCAGGCGCACACGGGCCCGCAGGCTCATAATCGGATCCAGGATCGAGCCTGTGCTGTTGGACAGCGGAATATTGACTCCCAAAGCATGAGGATCCTCCAAAGTCCCATTGCGTCCGATAAATTTCGCCCTGTCCGTTTCATATTGCAGATCCCCAATCAGTTCCGTATCCGCAATCAGAGAATGCCAGACAAATCCCTGGGTATCGCTGACCCCGCGGGAACGGCGGTAAGCATAGAGACAATTATTTTCGAACCCCGTCTTGATAAAGAGATTGCTAAAGGCTGGATGCGCCAAGTCCGCTTCAAAAGAATTGAGCACCACTTCGAAGTAGCTTGTGGTCTCCACATCCCGGTAATATTTGCTATGATTGGTGAGCGTCAGCGTTCTGAGTTCCACAGGATCATCCGGGGAAACCCAGACCTCCGTCCCCGATGTAATGTTCCCATCCTTACGTTGAAAACGCACAGAATTAGGAAAACAAAACACCCGGTACTCATCTCCCGTACTATGGCACGGTTTATACGTTGCCGACCAAAAATCTCCGGAATTCAGATTATGAATATAGATGTAATTCCCATACATATCCAGCACCGGATCCTGGCGCCAGCGGGACACAGACGTATTATGCAGCTTGCTGTAACCGCTCCCCGCCGGAGTCAGCATGACAGAATACTCCCGGTTGGAAATAAAATGAGTCTGGGGCAGTCGGGTTTGAGGCTCCGTGTACACCACAGGCTTCTCCGCGCTGCCATGGGCTCGGGCCACCACCTTCTTCTCCCGAACCTCTTCCATAATCGGACTGAAAGTATAGTCCTTCGACGGCAGCTGTTCCTGCAGCAGCAGTTCAATACTCTTAATCATCGGTTCATGATGAAAATGTTCCTGAAGAATATTCCCTCTCAAGGTATTCACCAGGGCCCCCAGACTCATGCCATGATGGTGAGCCATATAGCTTTTGATCACACTATTTCTTTGGTTATGCCGCACCCGCCCCGGGGTATAATCCGCCGCTTCATACAACCCATAAGGACCTTCAAATCCCTGAGCCTGCATCATTTTCAAGTTCGTTATGCACGCGGAACGATCCACAGTCAGCCCCATAAATGTGGCATAAGGCGTAATCACCAGATCCCGCGGCAGCCCCCTTTTGAGACCAATGCCGGGAACCCCGAAAGCCTTATATTGATAGTTGTTCTGCACATCAAAAGCATAAAACCCGGATTCGGAAATCCCCCATGGCACCTTGCCGCTCTTGCGCGCATAATTCTGTTGAATCATCAGCATGGACCGATAAGATTCATCCAGCAGCGTACCACGGAAGTTTTTCATGATCAGCAGAGGCATGAGAAACTCAAAAGCCGTCCCGCTCCAGGACAACAGGCATTGATGCGTCTCAATGCGCGTCAATGGCCGCGACAACTTGAACCAATGACTCTCCTCCACTTCCCCTTTGGCGATAGCCAGGAAGCTGGCCAGGCGCGCCTCGGAAGCCAACAAGTCATAGTAAGATTTGTCCAGTTTTTGTTCTGATACATTATAGCCGATACTGAAAATATTGCGCTGTTCGTTGAAAAGCGGTTTGAAATCCATATTCGCGACCATCCGTTCCATGCTGTGACACAAAGAATGGCAAGCAAATTCAGCATCAACAATCTCCTGCAGAACTTTCCTCAAACATTCCTTAAGAGCCCTATCATTGGAGTTATCTTCCTTATCCGATTTCTTTTCTTTCAGCATCTGATGCAAGAACATCCCATACTGGCGGCGCATGGCATCCAAGGACATCCCCTCAGGCACCCGCCAGCCACGTGCCTCATGAATCTTGAGAAAGTCAGCCGGAAAGAATCGTGTAATCTCCAAGCGCAGAGCAGTTATCATTTTATGCAAGGCCATCATAGAGTCATAGCCCAAGACAGCGCTTTTTTCATCAGCGCTCCCCGCACTTCCCGTGCTTCCGACACTCCCGGCGCTCCCGGCGCTCCCGGCGCTTCCAACACTCCCGGCACTCCCTGCACTTTCTGGGCTTGCAACACTCCCTGCACTTCCGGCGCTTGCGATACTCCCGGCACTTCCGACGCTTGCGATACTCCCGGCACTTTCGGTGCTTCCGATCCCAGCACTTCCCGCACCCCCCGATTCCGGCATAAGAGCAGCTATCCTCTCCTGCCATACTGCCAGCATCTCATTCAATTCCTTGACAACCACATGGCCTTGATCCTCACAGATCTTCCTCAACCCATCTAAGTCCCGCCTATATTCCTCCCCCAGATCAGCCGCCTGGCAGGCATCCTCCAATCCGTCCAGCACACTGGTCGAAATCAGATGGCTCGTATTGCACACATGCCTTAATCCATTGCTTAAAGTCAGCATATATCCAGCCATATTGCCGCTGTCCACTGTCGAAATATAGATCGGATACAAAGGCTCCAAAGTATCCGTGCGATACCAGTTATAGAGGTGTCCATTCCATTGATCCAATTTATTCAGCGTCTTCATAGTAGACCGGATCCGTCTGATCAGACCCGAAAAGGTCAGGTAGCCCAGATAGTTCGCCTCCAGATTCGCCAGCAAAGCCAAACCGATATTGGTGGGAGACGTACGATGAGCCACCCCCTTATAAGGTTCCAGCTGAATATTGTCCGGCGGCAGATAGTTATTCGTTCGATTGACAAAGGTCGCAAAGAACCCCCAGATCTTCCACGCGTGCTGGCGTAAATACTGCGCGCTTTCTTCATTGGGCGCTTCCTCGCTTGGATTGCGATAGGATTTTGATGTCGTGTACACCACCCAAGGCCCCAACGCCCAAGCCACAGCAAAAGCCGCCGCCGCCACCGGGGACGTGAAAAATCCCCACAGACAAATCGCCAGACCCAGCATCACCCCAGCCGCCATAATCCCGTAGCTTCTGCTCAAAGAAGCCCTCATCCTCAAATCCACCTGGGCCGCCGCTTCCCACTCCAACAGCTTTCTGCGCGTCAGCCATTGACGATAAAGGCTGCGCACCACCGCGTCGATCTGAACCAGCACCCGATGGGAAAGCACCATAACCTCAAAGCCAATCTGCAGCAATTGGGTGCGGCAATCCTGCCACCCATACCGTGTAAAGAGAGTCTTCTCCTGGAAGCGAAACAGCACATTGAGCAGAAACGGAAAGAGCAGAGACAACGCAATCAGACCAAAACAAATCCATTGGGCCTGCGGAAAAAGCAGCGCCAACGCCACCAGGGTAAGCTGGGCAGGCGCATCCAAACTGCGCCGCAGATTGTCGAAAATCTTCCACTTAGAGATAGCCCCTAACCCCTTCGCAAAGAAGAAGCGTATAAGCTGCCAGTCCCCGCGAATCCAGCGATGGAGTCTCTTCGTATAAGACAGATAACTTTTCGGGTATCCGTCAATCAGCTCAATATCTGTGGCCAGGCCCGTCCGCACATACAAACTCTCTATCAAGTCATGGCTGAGAATCAGATTATCCGGAAAAGCCTTCTGGGTCAAAGTATGAAACACCTCAACATCATAAATGCCCTTCCCTGTAAAAATTCCATCGCCAAACAAATCCTGATACACATCAGAAATCGCGCACGTATACGGATCAATCCCCGCATTCCCTGAAAACAGATGGGCAAAAGGCGTCTCAAAAGCACTCTCCACAGAAATCCCCACACGGGGCTGGAGCAGGCCAAAACCCGAGACCACTTTTTTGCGCTCCTCATCCAGATGGGCCTCCTGCAAAGGATGGGCCAGAGCGCCCACCATTTTATGCGCCGACCCCCCCGGCAGAATAGTGTCCGCATCCAGGGAAATCACATACTTCACACCTTCGAGCAGCTCAAAATCCCCCGCCCGCAGAAAACCCGGTTCCGTCTCCCCCAGCAAAGCCCGGTTCAGTTCAATCAGTTTGCCGCGCTTGCGCTCCCATCCCATCCAGGCCTTTTCACGTTCGTTATACGTTCTGTCCCGGTGAAAAAAGAAAAACTGGGACGTCATATATTTCTTATTCAGATTATGGGCCCTATAGACCCCATACTCAATAAGCTTATTTTCCTCCGGAGTGATCTCCGTATCCGCATCCTCAAAATCCCCCAAAACCGCAAAAAACAAATTATCATCCCTGTTGCGCAGATAATGTTTCTCCAATTGGCCAAAAAAACTCTTGATCTGCTGACGGCAATTATAGATCGCCGGAATGACCACAAGAGTCTTACACTCAGGGGCAATGCCTTTGGAAAAATCAATCTTAGGCAGGAAGCTTGGGGTTGTGAACCGGCACACCAAGGTATTGGCCCCAAAGACCACAATACCCAAGACCACAATAAAAATGCTGATCCATCCCGCAGCAGACGCCACCGCCGGCCCCACAGCCGATACCACAGGGGATCCCAAAGCAGCATCCGGCCATCCCGCCGATCCCCAGATACCCGGCCATCCCGCCAAAGCTCGCATACCCCAATGCAGAAGCATGGTCACAAGAATCGAGCAGGCCCCAATAAACCCTAAGTACGACACCGTATTATGCTGCCGGATAAACAACCCCGGCCATATGCGCAACCGTTTTCCCCGGGGGCAATAGTCCAACAGCGCCAGCTCCAACAAATGCCTGCCCCGCCCCAACAGATAGTAGCCGATATGACGCTGAGGACTCTCCGCTTTCGTCGACGCCAGTTCCTTAACCAGCTGGGCAACACACAATTCCGACAAGTCATATCGTTCAGCCAAAATCTCCACTTCATGCCTGTATTTATCCCGGGATTCAAAATCCATTTTCTCAAAAGTCCCGCTGGGATCGTCATGAAGGACCCGTTGAACCAAGCTGACTGTTTCAAAAAATTGCGACCAGTTCATGGAACCGATTTTTTTGATATTGGACAGCAGGTTGCTCATGCCCAGCCCGTTGAGAGAAAGAAAGTACTGCTCTTTTTCGCGGATAGCTTCTAAGGTTTGTTTGCGCCGGCCGGCTTCCTTATCCAGCCAGTTTAACAGCATCTTCGCCTCAGGACCCAGCTCGCGCAGCAGATAGCCAACCCTGTCCAAAAATATTGTTGAATATTCCTTCGCTGAATTCTTGGGAGGATACTTCCCCGATACCTGTTTAGCAGATACCTGTTTCGCCGATACCTGTTTAGCAGATATATGCCTGGCAGATCCACCCCTCTCCTCGTCCATATCGTCATCCATATCGGACTGGCCCAGATGGGTGTAGTCCGCCAGGGATCCCTTCAGAATACTCTCCAGCCACTTCTCCGCCAATTGACGTTCTTGTTGGATGTACAGGATCCGTTCAATATGTTTGCAAATCCTTTCAAGAATGACAATCTTCAAGATCAGCGGAATCGCCCAGATTTCCGCCGACACCAACGGGTTCTCTTTCTGATAGGCATCGACAAAGTCCTGCAGGGCGTCAAGATCGATGTGGCTGTCATTCAACTCCATAAAGCTTTCAATAATCACGTAAATACGCGGATAGCCCTTGAGGTGACTGCCCTTCAGATACTGCAGCCGGGACTCATACGTAACTGTCAGGGATTTTTGCAGATCCCCCATCAATTCCTGAATCAAATAGTAGTTATCGAGATACCATTCCGCAGCGGGAATCAAATCATCCGTTTGATAATAGTACTCATTGATAGCCGCGTAGGATTTTTCAATAAAGGCACTTTTGTTCTGAACATGGACGCGTAAACTCTGTCCATGAGATTCTGTTCCTAACCAATGGTGCAGCCGAGCCATTTCACCTGCAGAAAGAAGCATGTCAGCAGGTGAGTTTATTTTATCTAACGCCATACTCAACTCCAATTTCTCCACGCCTATCCGAGAGGATGAGCTAAATGATTTTTTCTAAACAGGAGATATCTGTCAACTTAGTTTATCGATGTTAACTCAGTTGATAGATGTCAAATTTCTTTCTTATACATTATGTCCAAAAATAGAAATACGATTCATGAACCAAGGCTCATAGCGGCAATTCCAACGGCCACTCCTTATGAAACGGCGGCGTTTTCTGATATCCCGACCCATGTTCCAGCGGATACTGTTTCGCGTATGTTATAAATCCCCGCCCATAGGCGTCTTTGCGCCCTCTTGTATAGATTTCCTGCCTTTTGGCGTAAGACGCGTCATGTGAGAACAGATATTGGATCTCCGCCCATTTTGCCATCCCCTCATAAACCAAAGGTTCATCTATGCCATAACGGGCAGAGATTTTTTCCTTGTCCCAGTTGATAAACTGCCATATATGAGTCAGTTCATGAACAATGTTTGCCATTGCGGCAATTTTGGGCGCGCCATTCTCCACATAGATGCTATACCCGTCGGCATCTTTTTTGGCAAAGGCCAGGGTTCGTCCGCTATATCCCGGCGACGGAACAAACTTCTGTCCACACAGATTTGCCATCTTTCCGGCGTCGGTCATACGCACCCTGATGGGGGCGTTAATACGAATCCCAAAAAAAGCTTCCATATTGCGCAAAGAGTACTCATACAGCTGGGCAAACTTCTCAACCGTTTTCAGTGACGAATTCGAGCATTGCGTACACCGTTCACGCCCGTCGGCCAAAACATCGTATTCCCCTCCGGATAACTCCACGGCACAGAAATCGCAGAAATGGGCGTCAGGCTTGGCAAAATCAATTTCCGCTCCCGTCTGCGCGGCGAGACCGGAATTTCCACGGGCTTGTTGCAGCACATTTTTATCATACCCATGCAGAGATAAGAAACTTAGGGTTTCCTGGATATTTAACATAGGGTCAACACTCTCATATCCATAAAGAATAAAACAGCTATTGCTACGGCTTGAAGACATTTGGCCAAGATTTCCATAAAGATGTGTTCCATACTTAAGAATCCGGTTTGAATCCTTATCCACAAGGCCTGCTGTTCCCTCAAGCTTTCTGTCATACCAAGCCAAGCAATCCGCGACAATTTCCAGCACACGTGTGAGGTTGCGCTCAAAGGAAACAAGCAGCCCCAAATCAATATCACAGTCTTCTATAATATAGATCCCTTCCCCATCTATAAGCTCATCACCGCCATCATCGCCATCCTCAAGATATGCCGAGCTCACAGCTTCGAGAATATTGGAGGAGATATCGGTTGGTTTTTTGACTGCGGCAGTAAGATAGGGGTAGCTTTCCGGATAAAGGGTGACAAAAATTTCATTGAATAATAACGCAGTCGTAAACCGCACCTCTGCACTGACCCCTGACAGTTTCAGGCATAGAATCGCCTTATTTTTATACATGCGGTCAGGGATGCTGTTTAAATCCACACAATGACCCGACGCGAGATCATCTAACGATGTCAACTCATAATACCCATGAGTCATAACCCTGATATCGCAGAATCCGCGGGATAATTCCACTCCCCGTCTCGTGCTGCAAGACCCCATCGCCGGATCAAGGGTAAACCCTGATAAGAAGTACTCCCGACGCTGCCGATAAGCCTTCCGGTCTGTAATATGATCGGCAGCCCGCCGCAGCACAACGCCACTTTCCGGAGTGATCGTCTGAACCTGATAATATTTCCCCGCATAGGTCAAAAACTGTCCCGGAAGGTACTTTTGGAACACCTGGCCGTAAAGCATAGCGCCAAGGTAGTAGTTTTTATCCTTATCATCCTCAATAATAAAATAGGCGTTGGAAAATCTGCGCGCATAATCCGCCAGTTTCGTGTCATTGTTATGGATAGTGTACTGCACCGCCTTAACCGGCTGCATCCCGTCTTCAGAGCTCTCATCCTGGTAAAAAGGCACGATCCCCACAGCATCCACATAACAATGTTTGGCAACAAGCTCACAAAACCTCGTATACGGGTCATCAAACTCAATACCCGCCAGAGACAGTTTGTGTTTCAACTCATTTTCGCTGACCCCTCCGCCAAACATGCGCATAATAAGTTCAACCACTGTGTTCTTCTCCGACCGGGTATAATCCGAAACCATAGACGGTATGACTTTAGAATCAGCGGTAAAAATCGCGGCGTTGTCCGCCATATAATCGCGCAGCAGATAGTTTTCGCTTATGACATTGACAAACCCCTGCTTCTTAGCCCGGGTAGAATAGAGCCGCGTCATCTCAAACAGGTTATTAAATTCATCCTCAACAATGAGAAACGCATTGTCCCACACGCTCAAATTCCATAAATTATCCTCCACTTGAAAGACCTCCGCAAGAGCCTCCTGGCTCTGCGGGTATCTGATATAAGTGCAAATACTCTTGTGATACTGTCCCACAATCCATCGCATATCCAAAACAGGGAAGCGGTCGCTGCTCACCCAAACAGTCCCGGCGATCTGATTTCTCAGGGCCACCGCAGCCAGCTCAGTTCCCATGCCGAGATAGTGCGCAATATTGGGCAGTATTTTATGGTGCAGAAAATCCCCATGGGCATCCCAGTGCATCAGGGCACAATTGGCAAGAGTTGTAACAGTTGCATAGACCTCTGTCAGGTTGACCTTCAGAATATGGGACAGGGAGTCAACAAGTCCATCACAGTTCCGGTCGCAGGAACAATACACAATGTCCTCAGAACCCTTTCCCAGCTGATCCACAATCAGGGAAAGCCCGATTTGCCCGGTTGAAATCGCGCGTGACGGCTCAATCAGCACCACAAAGCCCACTTGATTTAAGAACTCTGTGTTGACATCCAAAACCTCCCGGTTATACACATCCGCAAACCGCAGGACAGCCACATCACACTCCGCCTTCCGTTTTGTGAGAATATCCGTTTTCCACAACTCCGGCGTCCCGCAAAACCCGGCGATCCCTTTGTGTATCCAGTTCCGCACATCCTCAGCAGCGCTGTCCCGCCCAACAATAACAAGAGCTTTTTCATAGGACAAAAGCCGCCGCACAAGAGGCAGCATCAGATACGCTGTGAGGTCTTGATAAAAAGGAACATTGATTAAGACAGATTTTCCGTTCACCATGTCTATGCAAGAACGGACAAACCCCGCATCAACAGACCGCCCTTTTTCTTGCAATCGCGTAAAATACTCCGAGATAACGAGATCCTGTGTGTTGGCGCTGTCCGAAAGGGTGTCAAGCATATCAAAGGTTGAGAGCTCGGAAAGGGTATCCGCTGTATCGTCAAACAGAATTCGGTCATCATAGATATCCCGGAAAACCCTGCGCAGCATTCCATAATTGGTGATACGATCATATTCCTCATTGTCGCCGCCAATGCTCGTCACTATTTCCTGATAGGTAAGGCCGGACAGAAAATACAAGATCTCACCCATAACCAATATCCCAAAAACAGGGTAAAAGGGCGCTCTAAAAAATTCCCATCCCGGATAGAGATGAGACAAGACAAGAATCAGTGATGAAATCCCCACTGCAAACCCGTAGAACCCTCTCCATAAGATTTTTGCCTGCCCAAATTCGTCCTTGAGCACCCATGTGTTCATGCGTTCGTTATACTCATAAAACTTACCAGAGATACGAGTCAACACAGCCCCGGCTTTGCTCCCTTCCCGATCCCCCTTCGGCAGCAGAACAGTCTTTTTAATCATGAGAAAGACACCGACAAGAACAGCATTGACAATAATATCGAGCCATTGGGTCAGGCTTGCCACAATCGGGATGTATTTCCCCATACCTGTCATGGCGGAGGCAATCCCCTCTCTGATTGGATCAGTAAGCAGCACAGCTATCACGCAATAGACCCCCGCCGCCAACGGCAGCATGACCTGTCTGGAACGCTTTTGCCGGGGTAAGTTTACCTTTTCGGCCAGAAACAGGAGCGCAATAAACAGGGCCATAACCAGTATGGTTTTAAAAAGGTCATACACAAAATCCACCATAGCTATACCCCTTTCTTATCATAAATTTCCTCGCGGACAAGCCCCATTCCCGAAACAAAACTGTACGGCGCATTGAGAGATTCCCCCGTATTGTCAAGTTCCACTGTCCCTTTCACACAGCTCGGCTTCAGCTCATACAAGGGACTGGCTGACGGGTGCTCCCGCAGAAAATGATCTGTGATTTCTACAAAAGCGGTGTTCATGGCGGCAGGAGCCGGTGGGACTCCACATAAAGAGCAGAGCTGCCTGCTCACTTCAATCTCAGATTCAAGCGTGGCAAGGTGAGCCTTACGCATTTTTCCCTCAGCAGAATCGTGGGTGTTTTTCAGCGCGACGCCTGATAACACTGAACGGGCATACATATAGGTGCACACATTGGAAAAATAGTCGGAATACACTTCCGCGCCTCGGTTCACCCGGTCAAATACGGACATAACGCTCTTATTATACATGTCTACTTTTTTTAAAAGCCGGCGCCGTCTCAGCCACAAGGTCAGAAGCCCCCCTGCCGCCAGCAGCACAAGCGCCATCCCCGCAAGGCCCCATGCCGCGCCAAAGGCCGTCCCGCTGATTTTCGCGGCGGTTATCAGGTAGGGAAGATACCCGCAGAGGTAAACCCCTAAAGCACACAGGGAAAGAATTAGGGCATTGCGTCTCGTCAATCGCAGACCTATAGACTTGCGAACAGCCTCGCCGGCTGTGTCCAACTCCGCCTGATACCCGTCAGGATCGAGCAGTCCATAGACCTTGGCGTTCATCACCCGGGGCTCAAGCTCGGCAAGGCGTTTTTGGACACGTTCAACTTGGAAACGGTCAAGCACATGTTCCCTGCCGGCAAACTCATGAATCCTGCGGCGGGCTTCCACCGCCTTGTCCGCCACAACCTCCTGCAGCCCGGACAGAACCTTATCTATGGAGTGCCTTGTCCTGTGCCGGTGTTCACGCCAAAACTGCGTCTCAGGGACAGGGTGATCAGAGGTAAGCCCAAGCCTGTCGCCGTGTGCGCTCACATCCCCTTCGTCCACATCTCCAAACTTAACCGACACTTCCTGGACAGGAACAAGGTTTTTTGTTTTATCCCGGGTCACTTCCGGGACGCACATCATTTTTTCCTGAATAACTGCTTGAATTGAAAGAAGATTCGCCATATGCCTGTCAAGCACTCTCCCCAGTTCATTGGCGTCGATATGGAGATCGGCTTTGTACAGGCGATAGGCTTGCAGCGCTTGGCTGGGAACCTGATTGACAGCCAGTGTGAGGATCAACAGGCAAAGCCGCCAACATTCCCGCGGATACAGCGTATGCTCCGGATTGAGCAGATCATAGCACAGAAATCGGCAGGTGTTGGGGTAGATTTTCCAAAAGTCCGAGCTGTCTTCGTCATGATGAAATTCCCACGCATAGCTGACAGCCCCGCGGGCAGCCTCGCGGTCATCCGGCGCCAAGATTTCCCTCGTGGTTAAAACCAGCACGTCAACCGGACGATTTTCTTTGAGCGTATATTTCTTTGTCAAACGGGTATACTCCGCCTTTTCAGCGTCAGAGTACGGTATTTCCAAGAGCCGCATCTTAATGCTGCCCCCGAATTTCTCGAACAGCTCTTCCCGTTCTTCATCAGTAAGGTCGTCAACCTCACTCTCCAGGATATGTCTGCCGTCGTCATAAAGGCATTCCAGAAATCTCCCGGCTTCCTCGTCATAATATGTATACCCCGTTACATAATCTTTGACGCCAAGAGAAGGAAACCCTGCCAGCATATGAGTCAGGCGAACCAACGGCACAGGGTTCTCCTGGATCAACAGGTTATGACTGTGATTGCACGTAAAATCAAAGGGATTATGGGGATTGAATGTCAGGACATCCTCAGGCTGCGGATGGATAAAAATAATGGCGCGCCATTCCGGGTAGCCTTTGATAGACTTATATAGTTCAGGAACGGCCTGTTCAATATCGGTACCGGCTTCATGCCATGAACATTGACAGACGCTGCCGCCGCGCTCAGGGAGAAAAGGGGCAAATAAACGCCTGTGTGCGGTAAACAGAGGCGTGGTGTAGCGGTCTGTAATAATCACGGTGTGCATAAGGGTTTTCTTCCTTTCCAGGCATCAATGCCTTCTATTTTCATCTGTCTTCCCCTATAACCCGTCACTATTATTCACCTCTCACCTCTTAAGCTATTGTACCATAAGGATAAAAATCCGGAAAGACACGCACCCACCACCCTCCCAATATCCCAATGTTTATTCATATGGGCGAACACAGCCCCTTACGGCAATCCCAAAATCGGTTAAATCTTCCTCAGCAGTTTAAGCGCAAAATCCGTATACGGCGGATAGCGCAAAGGAATGTCAATATGCCTGGACTTGTGCAGGACACTCTTATAGTGTGTAAACGCGTCAAAACCGGCCCGGCCATGATAGCCGCCCATACCGCTGTCGCCGACGCCCCCGAAGGGCAGACGCGGTATCGACAGATGAACGATGGTATCATTGATGCAGCCGCCGCCAAAAGACACATGGCGCAAAAAGTACCGCTGGGCTTCCTTGCCGGCGGTAAAAAGATACATTGCCAGCGGCTTCGGACAGGCATTGATCATGTGAACGGCCTCCTCCGGGGTCGTATAAGTCAGCACAGGTAAGAGAGGCCCAAAAATCTCCTCCTTCATAACCGGCGCGTCCCAGGAAACATCGTCCAGCAAGGTTGGTTCGATCCGTAAGGATACCGGGTCGGAGCCGCCGCCCAAGACAGTTTTTTCGCCTTCCAGCAGTCCCAGAAGACGGTGAAAATGTTTTTCATTAATGATTTTAGGGTAATCGGGATTTTCACAAGGAGTTTCACTGTACAGCGTTTTGACAGCCGCCGTCATTTCGTCGAGCAGTTTCTTTTTGATGGATGTGTGTGCCAACACATAATCGGGCGCGACGCAGGTCTGTCCGGCATTGACAAATTTCCCCCAGACTATGCGCTTGGCTGCCAGTTTAAGATTGGCGGTCTCATCAACGACGCAGGGACTTTTGCCTCCCAGTTCCAAAACCACGGGAGTCAGGTGCCGAGAAGCGGCCTGCATAACCGTCCGTCCCACAGATGTACTCCCTGTGAACAAGATAATATCGTAACGCTCGTCGAGCAGCGCCGCGTTTTCCTGGCGGCCGCCTTCTACGACGCTCACATGGTTTGGGTCAAAAACCTCGGCACACATCCGCGCCAGAAGAGAAGATGTGGCGGGAGAGTAAGCTGACGGTTTGACGAGAGCGCAATTGCCGGCAGCGACAGCAGCAATCAGGGGAGCCACTGTCAGCATAAAGGGATAGTTCCAAGGAGACATGATGAGCGCCGCGCCATAAGGTTCGGGGTATTTCCGGCCGGTAGAAGGGAAGTTTTTCAGATTGGCCAGAACCGTTTTCGGACGGCTCCAGCGGCGGATGCGTTTCAAGGTAAACTTCAGTTCATCCCGGATGATACCCACTTCTGTAGCATAGGATTCAAACGGCGGTTTGTTCAGGTCAGTTTTCAGTGCGGCCAGGATATCCCCATCATGGCCGCATATCCAGTGTTCAAGTTCCCGCAAACATGTGACCCGGAACTTAACGTCCTGAGTGTGTCCGGTTGAAAAAAATGTCCGCTGATTGCGCACGATTGCAGAAAAATCAACCATTATTAGACCCTCCCCATTATAACATTGCCTTGTTTGAAATCGTGTCTTCTAAAAGGGAATGATACACCCTTTCCATATCCTTTCGCATAAAAATGACCGGAACCGGGTATAGCGGATTGGCCTCCCGCAAGGCTCGCCCAGCCAGCAAGGGGATATCCTTCGCGTGCAGATCAGAAATCTTATTGGGTATGCCCATTTTGGCATTCATTTCCCGTATGACGGCGATGAATTTTTTGGCGCTGCCGATTCTGTCGTGCCGGTGAGACGGGCTGTCCCCGATTCCGGCGGCAACAGCCATTTCTGACAGGGGTTTGCAAACTTTTTCACCACACATCTTTAGATACATCTCCAGAACATACGGCATAATAACAGCATTGGCCAACCCGTGAGGAGTACCGTACTGCCCGCCCAGCGTATGGGCAGCGGCGTGAATGTTTCCCACATAAGCGCGGGTGAAGGCCGCCCCGGCCAAAAAGGCAGCCTCCTGCATGTTTCTGCGGGCAGGAAGATTTTTCCCGTCTGTGAAGGCTGTATACAGGTTTTGAAAGATCAACTCTGTGGCTTTGAGGGCATCCTTTCGCGTCTGGCGGGTATTGCTTTGGCCAATATAAGCCTCAACAGCATGACAGAGAGCATCCATGCCGGTACAGGCCGTGAGGAAGGGTGGCAGCCCTGTAGTAAGACAGGGCTCCAGCACGGCGTAATGAGGAATCAACGCCGGGTCGTTAATGGCATATTTCTCCTGGGTGGCGCTGTCGGTAATGATGGCAGCCACCGTTGTTTCACTGCCTGTGCCCGCTGTAGTGGGGATGGCGATGAACAGAGGCATTTTTCTCAGTACTTTGAGTTGTCCACGCATTTTCGTTATACTTTTGCGCGGGCGCGCCACTCTGGCTCCGACGCCCTTGGCGCAATCCAGCGGCGAGCCGCCGCCAAGGGCAATGATAGCCCTGCAGTTATCCTTCTTATAGAGCTCCAGCGCTTCCTCAATGTTGTCGATGGTGGGGTTGGAAACGGTTTTGTCATATAAAGCGCACTGTACTCCGGCTTTCTCCAGCGTTTGGAGCAGTTCTCCGTGTAATCCCAGAGCTGTCAATCCTGCATCGGTTACCAGCAGCGCAGACTTGACGTCCTTGTCGCACAGCAAGACCGCAAGAGACGCAAAACTATCTATACGTTCCGGGCGCCTCCACGGCAGAAAAACGGCGATACAGCGAAAAATGAATTGATACAGTCGATAATAGAGTTGGCGCATACCGCTCCCTCCTTACTGATGGTTGGTCGGAACATCCCATTTCCCCACTATTTTTTACGTCTGGATAAAAGCTCTCTCCCTACAGAATCCAGGCTCACATCCTTCTCCTCCAGCAGGACAAGGGTATGGTAGAACAAATCGGCCACCTCATACACAAGCTCCTCTTGAGATGAGTTTTTCGCCGCAATAACGACCTCCGCCGCCTCTTCCCCTACCTTCTTCAGAATTTTATCCAAACCCTTTTCGAACAGATATGTTGTGTACGCTCCAGATGGTCTCTCTTTTTTGCGCCGGGCAATCACGCCAGACAACTCCTGCAAAACAGCCCCCAAGTTTCCCGGCTGCACCTGCTGCTCCGGCTGCGGAAGCTGGCCTGAGTGCGGGGGCTGCTCTGAGTGCGGGGGCTGGCCTGAGTGCGGGGGCTGCCCTGAGTGCGGGGGCCGCTCCATCTGCGGGCGTCCCTGCGGGCGCTGTCCCGGCTCGCCAACACCTAAAAAATCAAGATCGGTACTCGCTTCCTCTACCTTTGACACAGTCTCCGGCCCCTCCGACCTCTCCAGCCTCTCCAGCCCCTCCGGCCCCTCCGCCAAAGCCTTCCGCCTCTCCAACGCTCCTTCCACCGGGCCCAAAACCCTATGAAAACAGCTGAAATGGCCTGTATGACAAGCCACCCCTTGCTGGCGCACAATCACCAACATACAATCACTGTCGCAATCCAAACGAATCTCCACAACCTCCTGAAAATGCCCCGACGTTTCCCCCTTCAGCCAAAGCTCCCGGCGGCTGCGGCTGTAAAAACACGTCCTGCCCCCCGTCAAAGTCTTGTACAGCGCTTCCCGATTCATGTAAGCCTGCATAAGGACTTCCCGGCTCTCCACATCCTGAACCACAACAGGAATCAATCCATGGCCCTTCCATTTAATTTTTTCAACAATCCGTTCAAAATTATCTATAGTGACATCCATATTATAAGTGCACCTCCACACCATGATCCGCCAAATATTCCTTCACCCCACGAATACTAAACGTGGCAAAATGAAAAACCGACGCCGCCAGCACAGCCCGTACCCCGCCCAAACGAACCGCATCCACAAAGTGCTGCAGTTTCCCGGCGCCCCCGCTGGCGACCACACCAATATCAACAGACTCCGACACCTGCCGATTCAAGTCATTATCATATCCATCCTCTGTCCCGTCCCGATCCTTGGAAGTCAGCAAAATCTCTCCCGCTCCCAATTTTTCAACCCGCCGGGCCCACTCCACCACATCCCAGTCCGTACTCTCATGGCCGCCGCTCACAACTACCTTCCAGGACTGCGCCTTTTGATCAGATTCTGTTGAGTCCCCGGAGCGCAGCACATCTATAGCCGCAATAATATGCTGACTGCCAAATTTTTGCGCCGCCTGGGCCAAAAGATCCGGATTGCGCACCGCAGCCGTATTCAGGGAAATCTTATCCGCACCGGCATCCAGCACCCTCTCAATATCCTCAATGCTACCCATACCCCCGCCAATAATAAAGGGTTTGCTCACCCTCTTCGCCGTGCGCCGCACCACATCCAGCATGGTGTGACGCCCTTCCACGGTTGCCGAAATATCCAGCAGCACAATCTCATCCGCCCCCTCACGGTCATAAAAAGCCGCCAATTCAGCCGGGTCTCCGGCATCCTTCAGGTTCTCAAACTGAATCCCCTTCACAACACGGCCGTTATGCACATCTAAACACGGGATAACCTTAACAATGTTCTTCTGATTCATGATTTCATCGTTTCCCTTCATCGCTTATTTTGCGATTTCTTTCTCCACTTCTTCAATAACAAGAATCGCTCCTCCATTTTACGACAAAACATCTCGAAGAACAACCATTTAAGCAGGTATGCAGGTATGCAGCGTATGCAGGTATGTTTAAGCAGGTATGTTTAGGCAAGTATGTTTAAGCAGGCATGTTACCCAAACAAAGTTATGGAGATGATAAAGCCGTTTATTGAAAATGATTGAGTCACTGCGCTCATGAGTCCGCCGCACTCACCTGCAAAGCCTCCCGCAAGCTAAACGCCCCCGCATAAAGCGCCTTTCCCAAAACGACCCCTTCCAAGCAGACCCCCCGCCTCTCCAAATCCCGGATCGCCGCCACCTCATCCAGGCACGCAATCCCTCCCGACACAATAACCCGCAAGTCCGTTTGCTTGGCCAACCGCGCTGAACCGTCAATATCAGCCCCCGTCAGCATTCCATCCCTGCGGATATCCGTATAAATCACATGAGTCACACCCTTATCCCGCATACGCACACCCAATTCCTCAGCCAGAACATCCGACGTTTCCACCCAGCCTTGCACAGCCACCCGTCCATCTTTGGCATCAATCCCCACCATGACGCGTTCGCTGCCAAAACGCGCTATCGCTTGTGCCACCAACTCCGGATCCCGCACAGCTGCCGTCCCTAAAATCACGCGATGCACCCCAAGATCCAACAAAGCCTCTATACGCTCAAGAGTTCGGATGCCGCCACCCACTTGGATTTTCAGGTTGACAGATTGAACCAGGCGCTCCAAAACAGCCCCGTTCACCATCTTGCTGTCCCCTTGGGGCCTTGCTCCTTGGGTTCCTTGGGGTCCTTGGGGTCCTTGGGTTCCTTGGGTTCCTTGGGGTCCTTGTGTCTCTTGTGTCTCTTGTGTCTCTTGTTGTGTCTCTACCGCACCATTCAAATCCACCACATGCAAATGAGTCGCACCTTGGGCCATAAAATCCTGTGCCACAGCCACCGGATCATCTGAGTACACCGTCGCCTCGTCCATTCTCCCTTGCTGCAGCCGTACCGCTTGACCGTTTTTTAGATCAATTGCCGGAAAAATAATCATTGATAAAGTCCTTTCTGACTTACTGAATCAACCACCCATAATCCTGTCTGCAATCAATAATATAATTCACATAGACCAGATACACAAGGTCACAAGGTCATTTTCCCAAAAGTTTTGCCAAAAACCCCGAAAACGGCAAAACTTTTTCAATTAATCCGAACTCAGTTGACGTTTTCCGCAAATCTATTGTCTTTGCCCCAAACCATATACAAAGTCCCATATTTCAGCTATAATAAGCGCAATAATGCCCCATGAAAATGAAACCTCTCAAAATAACCTGATAAGGAGCTGTATTCATGAAAATGAGAAAATCCCTTTTCTTACTCTTGATGGTTTTATGTTGTCTCGCCATGTTCACTGCCTGCTCGGCAGATATTCCACCTTCGGAATCCTCTGACAATGCTTCAAACACACCCTCATCCAATGCGTCCATCAATTCTTCATCCCTTCAGGGATTAATTGTTGGTGAATGGGAGCACGCCAATTCTCTGGGAGAAAGACTTGTGTGGATCTTCAGGGCTGATGGAACATGTGAGGACTACGCTCCGGACTATGAGGATCCCTATTATGGCAGTCATATGAATTGTACCTATTATATCGGTAACGATTCCTTGACCAACAGCCCAAACAGTTTGATCCTCAAATACTTAGATGATGACGGTGAGGAAGCCGAAGAAGACTATCTGTGGAATAGTGAAGGCAGTCGGATGCAATGGTATGTTACAGCGGACACACTGCGCATCGGCGGGTTTGAATACACCAGAAAATGATCCTGTGCATGGATGCCAACAACTATTGGGGTGCGGAGAGATAGATATTGAGATAGACATTATACAAGAAAGGATGTTTGTGATGACAAAACAATCACGACGCAAAAAATATAACTGGGTCATTCATGTTTTTGGAGTGTTAGGCATGACGCTTGGTCCGCTTGTGCTCGTGTTAGGGGCGGTCAACAACGAGGAAGCAATCTTGATTGTTACCGGAGCTGTTCTTATAGGTCTTGGAATAGTTCTGGTAATGGGCAATTTAATGAGAGAAGTGATAGGCAATGCCCTTACGTTCCGACACAGCAAAAATGTAAAAAACGGTCCCCTGGTCAAAGGGACAATTGTTTCAGTAGAAGAGGGAGCTTTTATTAATAATCATCCAGAATTGTATAATGGTCAAAGGAATCTAGACAGCAAAACCGCCCCATAAAAGATATGTGGTAAACTGAACCCATGAAGAAAAAATACACACCAGAATACAAAGCAAGAGT
>WRII01000011.1 GCA_009782825.1 Peptococcaceae bacterium | reverse complement strand
CCATTTTTTTGCCTCTCCAAAGTAAATTCTATATCACCTTCTTTATTGTATCTTGTTTTTCGTCAATAGTCAAGCAAAAAAATATTTCATTGTAGGGTTAATTCAAACAAGAATAATCCAATACAGCCTACCAAATAACAAACAATATCCATGATATCGAATGATGTGCCAATAATGATTCTTGCAATTGCAAAATCACTTAATCCAAGCAGTTCGACTAAATTAAAATACTGTCCGATCTCAATCATAACGGCAAAAATAAACACGCACAATGGCAAAAATACGGTTTTGTTTCTCACAAATATTTTGATGAAACAATAAATCAAGACCACGACCAAAACATCGCCAAGATAATTCCTGATGAAGCCATCTTTCAAAAAAATTGCTATACTTGTTTCAATAGCCAGAATAATTATAAAGGCGAATAGATATCTTGTGTCTATTTTAATTTTCAGAATGGACTTTCTCATTCGAATTATTATCCCCGCTCACGGAATTAACGGATTGCTACACGAGTCTAACACATACGAAATAAATATGCTACTGCTAGCTACTGCTATTTGACATGTGGGAGAACAGGCGTGATAATTGTAAAGAGCAAATATAAACCGGAGGATTAACGAGTCGTGATGAAGAAGACAGAATGTGATAAGAAAAGTGTGCTTGTGGTTGCTCATGGCAGCAGAGCAAAGGAAACGGAGGCTGCTTTGGAAGCGGTTCTCTCTATGGTCAAAGAAAAGCTGCCCAATGCTATTATTGAAGGGGCTTTTATGGAATTTTCGGAGCGAACCCTGGAAAAGGGCGTTTCTGCGCTGGCAGCCAAAGGGGCTACGGAAATAAAGATCATCCCCTATTTCCTGTTCATGGGGACGCACTTAAAGAAGAATATTCCACATATTAGGACAGTCTGTGCCGCGAGTTTTCCGGGAATAAAGATCACTATGGGAGAACCCTTGGGAGTTGACGAACGCCTCGCGGATATTTTGGTTGATAGGATAGCAGATAATGTAACGTGACAGGATAAAGGGCGGTAGGAAATGGACACTTTCAGTGTTGTGTTTTTGGTTTGCTTGGTATGGATTATTTTACTTGAAGCCGTACATAGGTGCGGGTTTTCATATGCGTTTAGATGGATGAAAACGAATCCGCTGGATTATCTGATAAATGTTCTGTTTGTTTATGGGCTTATCTTACCAATACGTGTGGTGACCGGAAGCGTTTTTGTTGTTCCTTGTGGTGTTCTGACTTTTTTTTTCGTGTTGGCTGTTGTAAGTTCGTTTAAACACGCGGCCAGAAATGAGCCCTTGTATTTCTTTGAGTTGCTGCTTGTATTCAAGATCACTGGGGTGGCTGGGTTATCCAATTTAGTCATAACACCCACGCTGGGTGTTGCGGTGGGAGTGGGAGTGGGGTCTCTGGCAGGGTTTTTCTTCTTGATCCCGGCAGAGGTACATGCTGCGGATAAAATTCTGGCTCTAATAGTCTTCGTGATAGCGGTTATGGCGGGCATGTTTACAAAAAAGTGTGATTTCACCTATCTGACTAAAGGGTTTCTGCGTGGTTTCGCCCTCAATGTAACAGCATATTTCAAAAAGCCGACGCCGCCATCTGTCCCTCCATCACTTTCGGGTACATATGACTCTGATGACTCTGACAGGGCACCTTCTGATGGCTGTAAACAGGTCAATGTTATTGTTGTCCTTTCTGAATCGTTCTTTGATATGACCCGTATCCCGGGACTCGACCTTTCGGAAGACCCCTTGCCGTTTTTTCGGACATTGCACACTCGCGCCGTAACAGGAACACTGCTTGTAACACCTATTGGCGGAGGGACTTGCGCTGTGGAGGCTGAGTTTTTGACCGGCACAGTCGGACGGCATTTTAACGCGGCAAGACCCTTTTACTATTCTCTCGCCAAGCGTCCTATCCCTTCGCTGGCTTCATATTTTAAGTCTTTTGGATATGAAGCGCACGCCATCCATACCTATAGCAAGACGTTTTATAATCGTGATAATGCCTTGAAAAATATGGGTTTTGACAGCTTTACAGGTGCGGAGGATATGCCAGGCGCGCGGAAAGATGGGTTTTATATTTCCGACGCGGAGCTGACAAAGCACATTATCCAAATGTATGATAAAAAAGCCGCTCCCATTTTTCTTTTTGGGATTTCCATGGAAAATCATCAGCCCTACACACCGGATAAATATCCTGAAACCGGCATAAAAGTTCTGAATACTGGGGGTTTTGAAAACAGAAAAGGTCACAGATTAAAACTTGAAGCGGAAACGTATCTGCACGGGCTGCGTCATGCGGATTGCGAACTCAGACGGCTTGTGGAGTTCGTGGATACACAGAAGGACCCCACGGTTCTTTTGTTTTTCGGTGACCATTTGGGAGCCGTGGGTCATGAACTTAGCTTTTATCGTAAATTGGGGTATATAGGCAAGGGCGCCCTTTCCTTGGAAGACGTTACTCGCATGTATTCGCCGGAATTTTTAATTTTAAGCAACTACAAAAGAGATGTAGGGCACTATGAGCTTGTTGGGGCGAACTTCTTGCCAGGATTTTTATTGGATTATATGGAAATGCCCATGTTTGGGCTGTTTAGTATGCTGGGTGATGTATTTCCACATTTGCGGTGTATGTCCAGAGACGACCTTTATAGTGATGGTTCTGGCCGCATATTAGTTGATTTGCCGCCAGAGTTGTGTGAACTTGAAGAACGGCTTAGAGCGGCTGAGTTTGCCGCGATGAATGAGTATAAATAACTTTTTGCAGTAGAATCAAATTGCAGCAGAATCAAATCATAAATAATAATAATGAATAATAATGAATAATAATAATCATAAATCATCATAAATAAATCGTCACCAAGCTGCTGAGAATTTCCTCTCAAGTTTTTGTGATGATGTGTCGATACAAAAAAAGCAAAGATAAAGATAAAGACAGAGATAAAGATAAAGACAGAGTTAAACAAACAAGACAAAATTCTGTTGGAGGTGAGCCGATGGTTGTCATGGATGCCATGGCGCCGCAAACAGAGACGAAGGGAAAACGCTGTTCTCAGGATATACTGACGCAGAAGTCAAATCCTGATTATGTAGCGTTTGCCGACGTTATCGGAAATGTGGCCCAGCAAACGCAGCCGGAGACAAATGAAGGAGGTTTTCCGGATCTGTCTGCAGATACGAATCCCCATCTTATTGAAACTGGAAATGAGAATGTGCCAACAGACCAGCTGAGCCTGATATCCTCCAACTTTCAGAAGGAAATATCCACAAGTCGAAACGATATGATGTGGATGGCTGGCCTAGGATCAGGAATAAATGGCTGGGATGTAAATGGAGATCTAAAGATGAATCCAGGGAATTTGACAGCTTATGCCCGGTCAAGCCCGGAGAATGCTCAAATAGCTAATGGGATTGCCAATTTAGCGGACGATTTGACATTGGAGAATCTAAAAATTGAGAGGGCGCCCAAAATCGGCAATGACACTCTTGCCCTGAAAAAAGAAATGGGATATTCGCAAACATGGCAGATGAACATGGGATCAGCTGAACGGTATCAGCTCCCTGAAAAGCCGCAGCAAGATTCTGTTTCCAGACTTATGCGGGAATTGGGCGGTCACATGAATTTGAAGAGTGAGACGCCAAGTCGCCCGGAGATTGCTGTGACAGAGAAATTTACTGTAAAAACACTGCCCTTGAATGCGGTTGGCGAGCCATGCAAAGGGGAGACAAGTTCTATGGGTATGATGACAGGCCAAAATTTAGAGATCATGCCTCATGCAGTGGCGGGAGCAGCTTCTCTCCCAACGCCGTCTTCTTTGGCGCCTCAAGTAATTCAGGCCATTCAACAGGGGGCACATCTGCAGCCTCAGGAAATTAAAGAGATGACCCTCAGGCTTCACCCCCAAGAATTGGGAAAGCTTGATCTGCTCATGCGCATGGAAGACGGGCAGATTTATGTGACGATCAGGGCTTCAGAAATGGGAACCGGACAATTGCTCCAAAATCAGATGCAGGACTTGAAACAAAATCTCAGAGATGCGGGTATCGACGCGAATGTGGAGATGGATTTTGGGGATCAGGCCCAGGCACAGCAGTCGTTTAAAGAAGCTTTTCGGGAGGAGAGCGCCTTTAAGGCTGACACTCAGCTCGCTGAAGGGCACTCTGATGAAGGGCAGTCTCATGAAGATCAATCTGAAGAAAATTATCTTAATGAAAATAGATTTACCGAAAATGAACATGCAGAGAATAGGGACAATCGGGGAATACTCTTTGAGAGGGACGGACTTCAAGACACAGTCGATTTTTGGATTTAGCCCCTAAGGGACTGGCGAGAAAGAAAAAAGTGGACTTGAAAAATAGAAAAATTTTTGAATGAAGGAGTGAAAAGTGTGGACGGAGTTAATTTTTTTGGAGGCTTATATGGTTTTGGAGATGCAGGATCCGCGAACTCCACCTCAAGTGCTATGCAAGGGTTGGGCAGAGATGCCTTCCTGAGACTGATGGTAGCGCAAATGGCCAATCAGGATCCTTTGTCGCCCATGTCAGAGACGGAATCCATTGCTCAGCTGGCGCAATTTAGCTCTTTGGAGCAGATGAACAATATGGTCGATTCTATTTGGGATCTTAAAATTGGCTTGGCGCTTATGCTGAATCAATCTTTGATGACTCAAGGATCTTCGATGATTGGCAAAGAGGTTACAGGAATTATTTATGATGTGGATGGGACAGAGCGGGAAATCTCGGGCATCGTCAGCTCTGTGCACATGAAAAATGGACTTCTGACACTCAAAATTGGCGATGAGGAACTTCCTATTGATGGTGTCAAAGAAATCCGGGAGCAGAATCGTGACAGCGTTAGTATTGATTAAATTGAAAAAAATGCCATGAATAATGCTATGAATATTGAGAAGAAAGTCCCTCAAGAAATAAGATTCTGTATTCGATGATAATAAGGCAAGAGAGAAATTTAACAAACACACAAATAACCTCGCGCAAAAAGTTATTTTTTTGAACACTAAGTTCACCTCAAAAAATAAAAACCTTGGGAGGAATACTCTTATGATGCGTTCAATGTACTCTGCCGTGACAGGCCTGAGAAATCACCAGACAGCTATGGATGTTATCGGAAACAATATTGCGAACGTTAATACAATCGGTTATAAACGCAGCAGAACATCGTTCGCGACCATGCTCAGCCAGACTTTGAGCGGCGCGTCCGCGCCTGACCGTCTCAACACCCCGCCCACATTCGGGGGCACCAATCCGATACAAGTCGGCTTGGGGATGAGCATTGCCTCCATCGACCGCATTATGAATCAGGGCGCTTCCCAGAATACAGGAAAAGCGACAGACTTGATGATCCAAGATGACGGATTTTTCTCTGTACGTTTGGGCAGCGATATCTTCTACACCCGCACAGGGAACTTTGACTTTGACCGTGACGGCAACCTGGTTGAGCCAGCCACAGGAGGCCTTGTGCAAGGCTTCGCTAACAGCGCGTTCCAGGGAACGGGCGTCGCCATTGTGCCGCCGGCCTGGGGTGCGAGTCCCGGCCCGATCAATCTCAGTGTCGGGATGGCACATCCAACAGAAGCTGGGTTCACCCTTTCCGGGTTCACAATCGATAAAAAAGGTGTGGTCACCGGAATCTATGGAGACGGCACTCAGTCCATTACGGAACAGTTGTTTACAGTGGCATTGACAAACTTTGCCAATCCAGGAGGTCTTATGTCAGTGGGCAACAACTTCTACACCCAATCCAACAACTCGGGTATTCCTCAAGTTGGCAAGCCCGGCGAAGATGGCCTTGGTACGATTATTCCGGGAGCCTTGGAAATGTCTAACGTGGAACTGGCTCAGGAATTCACCGACATGATTGTAACCCAGCGCGGCTTCCAAGCCAACTCCCGCGTCATCACAGTTTCCGACTCTCTGTTGCAGGAGCTGATTGACCTGAAACGTTAAAAATTCAAGTCAAATGCGAAATGTGAAATAAATGATAAACTTAAATTGTCACGCATATTAACAGAGATTTGGGTGACACTTTTATGAGTAAGATAAATTTATTCTTAAGATTAAGATAAGATAAGATAAGATAAGATAAGATAAGATAAGATATAATGAAGACTTATTCACGGAGGAAGTGCTTAGTCTCTCACGGAAGAGGGGTCACGGAGGAAAATGATGAGAGGTCCTCTGATCAGAGGGCCTCTGTTTATTTTAGTCCCTTAGTAACTTACAGATGCGAAGCGTCAACAAAAAACAAGAAAATCCAATACTGACCACTGATCACTGACCACTTGCGGGCAAAGCCCGCGTTAGTATAAAATCATGGCGCAGGGAAAGGCTGGGGATATAAACATGCATATTTCATCAGCATATCTGAAATCGCTGCAGACAAAACTCGACCTGATCGGTAATAATATTGCCAATGTCAATACCCGCGGATTCAAAGAGCAGCTCAGATCTTTTGAAGAGTCCTATGATTTTCAGGATCGCAGCTTAAATAACGCCCTGTATGGCCGCCCTGTTGTTTTAGGCGGCACGGGGACTTTGGGACCTCTTTATACGGGAATGCGGATGAACATGAATCCGGGGGCTACGGAAGATACAGGAAGCACTCTTGATGTGGCGATCAGCGGTGATGGGTTCTTTCAAGTGCGGTTAGCCAACGGTGAGTTGGCGTATACCCGTGTCGGGCATTTTACCATTGATCAGAATAGAAACTTGGTAACGTTCACAGGGATGCTTTTTGAACCGGCGGTTACGGCGCCCGTGGGAGCAACAAATGTGGTCATTGGCCCCGATGGCACAATTACGGCTGACGTGAACACCCAAGGTGTGATTGATCAAGGGGTTGTTTTGGGGCAGGTTCAGCTGGCGCGCTTTGCTAACGAACAGGCTTTGCAGCAAATAGGCGGCGGACTTTTTCTGCCCACGGCTCAATCCGGAGTTATGACACTGCAGCGGCCCGGCACAGAGGGAATAGGATCGCTTGTTTCGGGCAGATTGGAAATGTCCAATGTAGATCTGACCGGCAATATGGTGGATATGATCGCTGTGCAGCGCGCGTATCAGACGAAATCGCGCAGCATCAGGACTCAGGATGAAATGCTGCAGACGGCTGTGACAATGCGAGGACAAGGAGGGTGAGTGATTTTGGATTTATTCAGGTTTGATATGCCGATTGTGAACTCCCTGGAGCGGGGGTTGGATTATTCCAGCTTGCGGACGAAGGTGCTTCAGCATAATATAGCGAATATAGATACGCCGAACTTTAAAAGGTCGGATCTCAATTTTGAAGCCTTGCTCAATCAGGCTATGGGGAACAATGGGCTGCTGGCTTTGCGTGAGAGCCATGACGCGCATTTGCAGGGAGCTTCGTTGCAGTCTAATCTTATTTATCAGGACAAAAGCACGTCAACGCGCAATGATAACAATAATGTGGATCCCGATGTGGAGATGACGCGGTTGGCTGAGAATACGTATACGTATATGTACTTGAGCCGGGCTATGACCTCATACTTGAATATATACCGGCAAACCTATGCGACATAGTTATTTAGTAACAGTCCCTAAGGAGGATTTTTATGATAAGAGGACTTTATACAGCCGGAGCAGGCATGATGGTCAATACTCAGCGCATGCAGAATATTGATGATAATATTGAAAATCTGCGGACGCCCGGATTTCTGGAGGTCAGCGAACACCGGCTGTCTTTTCCCCAGCATTTGGCCAGGCGCATTGATCATCCTGACGGAATACCCCGGTCGACGGCTCTGGGAGTTATGGGAACAGGAGCTTATGTTGCGGATATGGCTTATAAGATGTCTCCGGGGTTGATGCGCGAAACGGGGAATAGAACGGATATGGCTATCAATGGGGATGGTTTTTTTGTGTTGAGTACACCCGCGGGTCAGACATATACGCGCAACGGTCATTTTATGCGGGATCCCAGCGGATATTTGCGTTCCGTGGGAGGAAATCCGGTTCTGGGGGTCGGAGATAGGCCGATTGGACCTGTGCCGGAGGATTTTACAGTGACCACGGATGGGCGTATCATAGATAATACGACGGGAGCTGAATTGGGCCAGTTGAAAATTGTGGCTGTGCAGTTGGATACGCTGGTTCGGGTCGGGAGTACCACCATGTATACGTCTTCTGCGCCCGCTGCTGAAATGATGGGGGACCGTCCGAGAATCGAACAGGGGTTGGTAGAGGAATCGAATGTGGATATCGCGGGCCAAATGGTCAAGATGATAGAAACGAACCGCGCTTTCTCCATGAATCAGCGTGCGGTACAATCCAATGATCAGATTTTGCAGAGAACTGTGAATGAGGTGGGCAGAATAATTTAAAAAAATTAAAAAAGTTTAAAAAAGTTTAAAAAATTTTCATGGGGATTTGCATTGGCTATTTGCCTGAATGTGTTATAATAAAAGGGGCCTTAACTATGTAGTTGATATCGTTTCAACTTTGTTAAGGAGAGGAGGGTGAAGAGTAATGCGAATTCTCAAAGTTAATGACAACACGGTCCGGATCTTTATTTCTTTTGCGGAGCTGGCGGATCGCGATATTTCCTTGCAGGATTTTTTCCATAAGACAGCGCGTACGGAACAATTCTTGTGGGAACTTATTTATAAGGCCCGTGGGGAAGTGGATTTCAGCTTAGATCAGCCTTTTTGGATGCAGGTTACTGTGATCTCTGATGAAGAATTTGCCATTACGATCGTCAAGCAGGAGGACTACGGCGATAAAGAGATGAACAATGTCTTGCATGCCTTGGAGGTTGAGGAAAAGCGGAGTCGTTCGCGGTCTTCACAACAAGGGCAAGGGGATTCAAAGTTTCCTCCAAATCAAGAATGGGTGTATGCGTTCGAGGATCTGGAAGATGTTTTCAATGCCACCAAGGCATTGCCGGATCTTGCTACGTCCTCTATGCTTTATGAATTGGAAGGGGAGTATTATCTTGTTGTGGGTCCGATGAAGGGACTCCGTAAAAAGAAGCTGGCTGAGGCCATTTTAGATGAGTATGGGGAAGCTATTTTGACATCTGTAGCGTTTTTGCGTGAACATGCTGCCTGTGTGATTCCAAAAGAGGCTCTGGAAAAGCTGGCTTTCGCCAAATAAGGGTTGGACGTGACAGATATCACTTGAAGAGAGGGCAGACGTATGCTAAACAGTAATTCTGACAGTTCGCATAAAAAATCTACAAAGCCCCGGAAACATAATGCTAAAAAAATCTTAAAGATAACAGCCCTGATCATGGGCATTATTGTCTTGTCGGCTGGGATTGTAACGGTTGTGGCGGTGGGGGCCTTTCATCACATCATTGAGAATGGGCTGCCGGAGTTCATGGGGGGCTCATCGGACGAAGCTTCCGCTCGTGTGACTTTTCTTTTGGCAGGGATGGACAGCAGGCCTGAAGAGAACGATCCGGGGCGTACGGATTCTCTTCTTTTGGTTAGCGCCGACCCGAAGACGAGTATTATTTCTATCCTGTCCATACCAAGGGACACTTTGGTCCTAAAGGGGGTCATGATCAATTCTGTGGTAAAAAACCCTGAATATGGTATAGACGGATTGGTGGAGATTGTCAGTGATATGACGGGGGTTGAAATTGATGGATATGTGAAAACTGATTTTGCGGGATTTAAAGAGGTTATTGATATATTGGGCGGGATTGATATTTATGTAGAACAGAGAATGTATAAGGAGACGGGCGATAAGACGGACGGAGTTATTGACCTGGAGAAGGGCATGCAGTGTTTGAATGGGGATCAGGCTTTGCAATATGCGCGCTATCGCGACTATCCTACAGGAGACCTCCAAAGAACGGTGTGTCAGCAGAAGGTTATGATGGCGATGATTCGGAAAGCTTTGAGTTCTGAGAGTGTCGTCAAACTTCCTCAGCTTATGATACAATTCAACACCGTGGTGGATACAAATCTGAAGATGAATGAATTGGTGAAACTGGCAGGTATGGGGAAGAATTTTAAAAGTGAAAATATGGTGTCGGCGACCTTGCCTGGGAATTATGCTAATTATCGTTGGAAGGTTGACGAAGAGAAGGCCAAGAAGGTCATGGCGAATTTGTTCAAGGGGATTTCGACGAATCAAGTCTTTTTGGGCTTGGGGGGTATTATCCTGGATACTGAAAACGGCAGGTCTTCAGGTTCTACGCCGTCCAACGGAGTGCCGCGCGATCCAAATCAAGATTCATCGTCTCAAGACTCGGGCTGGTCAGGATCGCTGCCGGATCCAGCATCTGGCGGCGGCAATTCGGGAAGTGGCGGTTCCGGCGGTTCCGGAGGTTCTGGCGGTTCCGGAGGTTCTGGCGGTTCCGGCGGTTCCGGCGGTGGCGATGGCGGTTCTGGCGGCGGCGGCGATGGCGGTTCTGGAGGTGGCGACGGCGGTTCTGGTGGCGGCGGAGAATAAAGGGGGGTTCTGGTGCGGCACAATAAAGGTTTGAACGAACCCTCTCCTAATATGTAATAATAGAGCGCACTCTATATCATAATAGTATCATAATACTGGATTGGGTTGGACATAGATCCTAACTCGATTTAGTGAGCGTATATTGGTAATATAATTTGAAATGCCATGGGGATGAGGAGTTATGTTAAAATATGAATGGAGACCGTGATGAGCAAAGCCGAGGCGCTCGCTATACATTCAAACAAGGTCTTGTTGTCTTCTGGCTAGGGATTGCAGTTGTATTGACTGGGGTGGGAGCGGCTGCGGCTGCGGCTTTTGTGGACGGGTTCGGGGAGAATTCGCATAGCTCACAGAGCCTGCAGGAAGAGATTTCTCCCGCGTCTGGGGTCGAAATATCGGCTCATTTATCTAATCGTATAACGTTTCTGCTGATTGGCATGGATATGAGGGGTGATGATCCGGGGCTTGCGGATAGCCTTGTTTTGGTTAGTGCGGCTCCGGATACGAAGATTATTTCCTTGATGTCTATTCCCCGGGACAGTGAGGTTTTGGGTCATACCAAAATTAACGCGGTAGTTTCTTTGCGGGGCGAGGAAGCGTTAGTGAAGCTTGTCAGCACTATTACGGGGGCCAAAATTGATGGATATGTAAAGACGGATTTTGCGGGATTTAAAGATATCATTGATATCTTGGGCGGGATTGATATCTATGTTGAGAAAAAAATGTATTATGAGACGGGAGATAAGGAGGATGGTTACATCGACTTGGAGCAAGGAATGCAGTGTTTGGATGGCGCCAAGGCTTTGCAGTATGCGCGTTTTCGTAATGATGCTTTTGCTGACATCACACGGACTTTTCGCCAGCAAAAGGTGATTATGGCGATAACTAAGAAAGCGCTGCGAGCTGAAAATATTGGCAAATTGCCTCAGCTGATTCCTCAAGTTACCAAAGCGGTGGAAACAAATCTGAGATATGCGGATATTCTGAAGTTGGCCGGCCTTGCTGAAAACTTTAAGAGTGAAAATATGGTGTCGGCAACTTTGCCGGGTCGCTTTATGACGGATAGGGAGGGTATTAGTTATTGGAAGATAGATGAGAGGTCGGCTAAGAAGGTGACGGCGGATTTGTTCAAAGGGATTTCCACAAATCATGTCATTCTCTAGGGCAGCACGGATTTGATGCGGATTGCTGCGGGTTGCTGCGGATTGATGCATTGCTGCATTGTTGCATTAGCAGGGCGACTTTTTACACCAAAATCATGTTTAAATTATGCCAAACGGGGTAAACTATAATCACTATATAATCGAACAGGATCTTGTTCGTAAAAACACAAAGGTGAGGTGATTCTTATGATAGAAAAATGTCGGTCCTGCGGGCATGAGCATGACGACCTTTCTCGTGTGGTTTTTCGCCGCAATCATGTGAGCAATAGAATGGTTCCTTATTGTTCATGCTGCTTGCGTCGGCTTTATCAAGTTCCTTATAGACCGCAGTCGCATATTTCAGATATTTCTTAAAAAAGCGGTGATCGATAATTTTAACCCAAGGAGTTGTGATTCCTTGGGTTTTTGCTATGTTTTGCTATGAAAAAACGACTTGTTTTTCCGTCGGGAATTTGTTATTATCTTAATAAATTCAAAGGAGGAGGCTTTACTATGTTTATTATTTCGGATGAATGCACAAGCTGTGGGGCTTGTGTGGATGAATGCGCTGTTGATGCTATCAGTGCCGGCGATACAAAGTATGTCATTGATCCTGATATTTGCGCAGAATGTGGTGCGTGTGTCAGTGTCTGTCCGTGTGATGCTATTAGCGAGGAATAGCGACTGGAATATAACCCCCATAGATTTTTACTGCAAAACAAGCTGAAGGGAAAAACATCGTCTTTTCGAGCTTGTTTTCTTATGGTTTTCTTATGGTTTTCTTATGGGTAATTTTTAATTTATAATTTAATTTTGAATAAAGCTGCTATGTGCGGTATAATGATGGTATATGTCCCAATGTGGCAATTTCTACTCTCAACCAGACATATGTATTAGGTTGTTTTTATTTGACGTCAAAATTTATTTTCAGATACATAAAGAGCCTTTTGGCTTGAAGGGAGGACGATTAGCAAGTGGATTTAGAATTTGTCCGGCGTACCCAGGCGTTTTGGGATTGGTTTTCTGTTAACGAAGAAAAGCTCTCGGAGCTTGTACAACATGGGGAAGCCTTTGAGGAAAGCATTCCTTTTATTAGCAGCGGTGTTGAATTGCTGGGGGAAGGGGTGAATTTTAACATTGGAGGGGATTTTGAATTTACGTTTGCTGTGGCAGGCAATGAGGTGTTGTTTTTTTTGCTGCCTTATGTGACGGCAAATTTGCCGGAGAAATACCAGGATAAATGGACATTTTTTCCATGCATACAGGGAGTGGGGGATGCCTATCATAATTTTCGGATTCAGGGAACATGTGTGGATATCAACGGGGTTATGGTGTTTGCGGGAGTAAATAAAGAAGAGGGATCTGCCAATTTGAGCTTTTATGTTAATGGATGGGAAACGCTGGAGGAGCAGGAGTGTTATAATGCTTTTTACACACTGATGGAGCTTGTCATCGGGGAAGCTTTAACCCATGGATATGTGCATAATGTAGAAAAGGTTGATGCCTATAAAGAGGATATGTTTCCCTTGACTGAGCTGAAACAGTGGATGATAACTCATTTCTGTGAGGATGGGGAAATCCCTCATCCTGTCCAACGGTATAGTGGGTATGAGAAAGAACCCAAGAAAAGAGATATGGAAGACTATCGGCCGCGAGATGATGTTGTTGTCGGAGTTGCGAATTGTTTTCCTCTTGTCAGCTTTTATGAAAAAGGGGATAATGGACTTTATCAGGGGTTTGCCAAGTTTGGCGCCAAGCCGCTGTTCCTTTATTATTATTATGATCAGGAGCACTCAAAGAGGAGTTTGGATGAGCGGAATGATCTGATGGATAAACTTGAAGATCATGTGTTGGGGAAGCGTGGCAGCGGACGGGAGATTGGTCTGATGTTGGGTGGGGCTATGGGGGAAAGGTGCGCGTATATTGATATTTTGCTGTATGACTATGGCGCTTTTATGGAAAGGGTTAGAGAGGTTTTGGTAGAATTTCCTCATATGATTTTTGGCAAGGAATTTTACCGGGGCGGACAGGAATTTTTGCTGACTGATTATACGGTTCCCGGTTTTGTTGAAAGGTTAAATCGGCTTCATGAGATGGGCAGTCATGATGTCGATGCCCATAAGGAAATCCTTGAAATCCTTGAAGCGATTCCCAACGAAAAGATGGATTTCGTCTTGATTGGCATGTATGCGCGGGCGTTGATTAATACGGATCAAAAGGAAAAAGCGATTGAAACGCTTGAGCTTGTCCGTCATGAAGGTGAGATTGACGCGCTTTGGAACTGGCGTATGGGGTACGTGTTGTATCGTTCGAAGCGGATCTTAGAATCTGTTCCCTATTTGCAGAGAGCTGTTGATCTTGGGGATAAGGCGGAGGATACAACGAATCTTTTGAAGCAGGCTCTTGCTTATCAGAGGAAGCATTCCAAGGAGGAACGCAAGGCGGCAAAGATTGAGGAGAAGTCAAAAAAGGTGCGTTGAATCTATGATGAGATCTGAAAGAGGATATCATTTTCCATGTGTGGATCTTTAATGATCTTTAATTTTGACGGGGAATATGTTGTGGGAGGATAAGATGAATATGATCGCAAAGACCCCTAAAAAATTCAACATAACAGGTCCATGCATTCAGGGGTTTCATTACATGGTTGATATCAGAGCCAAGATTGATATGATTATCCACGATTATATCGATAAGGGCGAATATTTTACAATCAATCGTGCGCGGCAATATGGCAAGACGACAACATTGGAGATGCTGTATCAGCGCTTGCATGAACACTGCGTTGTCTTGGATTTAAGCTTTGAGGGAAAGGATGAATATTTTATCTCTCTGGAAGCATTCGGCGAGGGTTTCCGGAGGGATGTGCTGGCTTATAAAGAGGAAGCTTATGACGCTTGGGCAGTTTGGGAGGATCCCATAGACCGTCACTTTCCTATGAGTGACCTAAGTCGAAGGATAACCAGTTTTTGCCAATTGTCGCCTAAGAAGGTAATTCTTATGGTGGATGAAGTTGATAAAGCTTCTGATAATGATGTATTTTTGATCTTTTTAGGAATGTTGCGCGAGAAATTCATCTCTAGGAACAGGAAAGGGATAGCTGCTTTTCAAAGTGTTATTCTTGCCGGTGTCCACGATATCAAGAATCTGAAAAAGAAATTGCGGCCGGAGGCTCAGCACGCCTATAACAGCCCATGGAATATTGCGGCGAACTTTACAGTTGACATGAGTTTTTCAACTGAAGAGATTGTCACAATGCTGGAAAATTATGAACAGGATTATTTTACGGGGATGGCTGTGGATAAGATTGCCGAGCGCCTTTATTGGTACACTGGAGGATATCCTTTTTTGGTCAGTTGTGTCTGTAAAACCATTCATGAGCGAAACCTTGGCTGGATTTTGACCGGAGTTGATATGGCGATTAGATCCATCATCAAGGAGAATAACACTCTTTTTGATGATGTTATTAAAAACTTGATGAACCATGAATCCTTTGGCGAGTTGGTTGAACAGATCCTTCTCACGGGGGAAGGTGTGCCATTTCAAATACGTAATCCAGATATCGACAGGGGTGTTATGTATGGTATTTTTAAGGAGATGGAAGGCCGGGTCAGAATTTCTAATATCGTTTTCGAAACGATCATTTACGATTATTTTATCTCTATTGCCAAAACACGGGCTTTGACAAATCGTTATGCGGACGACGACGGGTCTTTGTTTATACATGAAGGGGCCTTGGATGTAACGGCAGTGATTCAACAGTTTGCAGTCTTTATGAAATCAGAATATCGTGATGAAGATGGTTCGTTTATTGAGAGACATATGCGTCTATTGTTCCTTAGCTTTCTTAAACCTATCATTAATGGCAAGGGCAGTTATGCCGTCGAAGCCGAAACCCGAAGAAATCGCCGTATGGATGTTGTGGTGTTCTATGGGGGAGAAGAACATATTATTGAGCTCAAGATCTGGCATGGAGAGAAAGCTGCCAAGGAGGCTTATGATCAGTTGACGGGCTACTTATTAAGCAGAGGACAAAAACGCGGGTATCTTGTCAGCTTCTGTGACAATCGCAGGGCCCCCCGTGAGGGTAACACGTTCATCCATAAGGATTGTGAAATTGTGGAGTTTATTGTTGCTTACCGGGACAAACGGGAATAGGGAGTTGGAGATTATGCTTAATAAGGGACTAAAGAGAATTGGGTATCCTGTTTGGAGCGTTTTTATCAGTGTTTTTCTGGTCATTTCGCTTTGTGCCTGCACGAGCAGTATAAATAAAGACGACATAAATAAGGGAACACAGTCCGCCGCCCAGCGCTTAGCGGAAATTGAGGACAGGGTATTTAGGGAAGCTGTTACAGCGGATAGCCTGAGTTTTCACATGTCTATAAAAAACCCGGACGAGTTCGGAATTGCCCAAATTGAGCCTACATGGGGAAGGAATTATACACAGGACTACTTCGAGGAAGAATGCAGAAAAAATCAGAAGCTCTTAGAAGAATTAGCGGAAATCGACATTAATGCATTGCCCGAAGAAAAGGACAGGGTTCTTTATAAAACTCTCAAGCAAGACGCGGAACTGGGAAGTCGCGCTATCGAGTATTACTACTACGACGAGCCCTTTCATACCATGGACGGAATGTATATAGAAGTCCCGCTTATGATGGCGGAATATGAATTCCGCAGGCAATCGGATATTGACACATACATCACCCTTATGAAAATTTTTGGGGAATACATCGGGCGGGAACTCGACTATGAAAAGGAAAAAGCCGGGTTGGGTCTGTTCATGCCCGATTTTGTCCTTGACCAGGTCATGAAACTATGTGAGGGTGTTCTAAATAACCGGGACAAGGACCGGCACTACCTGGTGGATACGTTCCACCGGCGCATAGACGCTGCCGAATGGCTGGACGACCGGCAAAAAGAGCAGTACAAAGCGGAAAACAGGCAGGTGTTGACCCAATACTTTTTCCCTGTATACGATACCATTATGGCGGAGTTGTCCTCTCTGAGAGGAAGTGGCGGCGCGGAGGTGAACGATGCCCAAAAACAGTACTATCTGCTGCTTCTGGAGCAAAACACCAGTGCCGGCTTTACACCCGAAGACATTATCAAGTTGGCAGAGGACGCGCTGGAACGTTCTCTGACCCAGATGATGACGGCGGTGTCAAATCATCCAAACGTAACTTCCGATTATGAAAGCGGTGCTCTTTCAAAGGGCAGCCTGGAGGAGAATATCGCATACCTTAAATCCATTGCGCCAACAGTGTTTCCTGAATTGCCGGATCACACCCTTGCGATAGGGGTTCTCCCCGAAAGCATGGCTTTCATAGGAGCCGGCGCGTACTATCTCATCCCGCCGGTGGATGACTATGTCAACAACACGATTCGCGTCAACCCGAGGGTTGCCGGAAACAGCCCCTCGCTCCTGAGTATCCTGGCACACGAAAGCTACGGCGGCCACCTATTGGATTACGTTTACAACAACGCTGATGTTATTGGGAACTTGCGGCATATTATGTACAATGTTTGCTACAGTGAAGGGCTTGCCCAGTACGGCTCGGCGCGCCTTCTGCTTGCCAGCGATTTTGACAAGCCGCTTATTGATCTTGCTCTCAGTGAATCGGCGTTAAATTTTGCCCTGTTTGGGCGTATAGAAATAGGCATATATTATGAGGGCTGGACAGTCCACGAAGTGTCCGGCCTTCTCCAAAGGACTTTGGGACACAGAGGTGAGGACGCGAATATGCAGGCTCTGTATGAGCAATTATATGCGACAAAGTCCGTATATGTCCGGTACGGCGCCGGCGGAGAGTTTTTTCATCAATTGCGCGAAGCGGCCGAAGCAAAACAAGGGAGCAGCTTTAACGAAAAGGAATTCCACACCCGCTTGATGGACATAGGCTGTTGTCCGTTGAATGTTTTAGCGGAAATGATGGAGAATCCCTCTATATCTGAGTGACAAAAATTGACAAATATCGCCAAATCCCACGAAAATAGTAACTTGACTTCCCCTCCAAATACCTCTATACTGGAAGACAGCCCATACTATATATAGTGACTCAGGCGCACGACTATACAACATATGGTGAGGTTTTCCATGTCAGACAAGAATTTTATCTCTATTCTCAAGCGCAACGGGGAAAGAGTCCCCTTCGATTCCTTGAAAATACTGGAAGCTATACGCCGGGCCAGCGAAGCCACAAAACACAATCTGATTCCGGCGGGGCAGCTGGTGACCCTGACGAAAAAAGCTATTCAAGCTCTGCCGGAGGATGATATTCCTTCTGTGGAAACCATTCAGGATGCGGTGGAAAAAACTCTTGTCGAGCAAGGGTACTACCATGTGGCCAAGGCCTATATCCTGTACCGAGCAGAGCACAGCAAGATCCGGCAAAGCCGGGATGATCTGATGAAGATCTACGAGGAACTTACGTTTACAGACGCCGAAAAGGCTGATCTAAAGCGTGAAAACGCCAATATTGACGCGGATACGGCCATGGGAACCATGCTGAAGTATGGATCGGAAGGCTCCAATTATTTTGTAAACAACTACATTCTCCCTAAAGATATTGCGGGAGCGCACATCAATGGGGATATCCATATTCACGACAAAGATTTCTATATGCTGACCCAGACCTGCTGTCAGATTGATCTGCTCAAGCTGTTTAAAAACGGGTTTTCCACCGGCCACGGGTATCTGAGAGAACCCAACAGCATCACCAGCTATGCCGCTCTGGCCTGCATCGCCATTCAGGCCAATCAAAACGAAATGCACGGCGGCCAGTCTGTGCCGAACTTTGACTATAGCATGGCCCCCGGTGTCCGGCGGACTTTTGACAAAGAATACCGCTACGCTCTGGCCCAGTACAAAAAGATCCTGCCGGCGTCTGATGACGCGGAGGCGGTCAGGTATGCGGAAGAGACGGCATGGGCGCAAACGGAAAGGCTGACGTTTCAAGCTATGGAAGCGTTGATTCACAACCTGAACACCATGAATTCCCGGGCGGGGGCTCAGGTTCCGTTCAGCTCTCTTAACTATGGTACGGATACGTCCCGGGAAGGAAGGCTGGTTATCCGCTGTCTGCTTCACGCCACAATTGCGGGCCTGGGCAATGGGGAAACCCCTATTTTTCCGGTGCAGATTTTCAAAGTCAAACAGGGGGTCAGCTTCAACCCGGAGGATCCCAATTACGATCTCTTTCAGCTGGCCATGAAAACCTCGGCCAAGCGGCTGTTCCCCAATTTCAGTTTTTTGGACGCGCCTTTTAATGTGCAGTATTATCGGGAAGGGGACTATGATTCCGAGGTTTCCTACATGGGCTGCCGCACCCGGGTGATCGGCAATGTACAGGGCCGGGACAGGGAGATCACCAGCGGCCGGGGTAATTTGAGCTTCACTTCTGTCAACCTGCCAAGACTCGCCCTGCGCTGTGGTCAGGATGTGGACAAGTTTTTTGATCTGTTGCATGAAAAGATGGGCTTGATTTTTCGTCAGCTTTTGCATCGTTTTTCTATACAGAGCCGTAAAAAATGCTTTAACTACCCGTTCCTCATGGGACAGGGCATCTGGATGGGTTCGGAGGCCCTTACCCCCACGGATACTCTGGAGGAGGTGCTGAAGGATGGAACCCTGAGCGTGGGGTTCATCGGTCTCGCTGAAGCTTTGACGGCGCTGACAGGGTGTCATCACGGTGAAAGCGAAGCTGCCCAACAGATGGGACTAAGAATTGTTACCTTCATGAGGCAGAGATGTGATGAACAGTCTCAGGAAACAGGGTTGAATTTTACCTTGCTGGCGACGCCGGCGGAAGGACTGTCAGGCCGTTTTGTCAGGATTGACCGGAAGGTATTTGGTGGGGTTCCCGGCGTTACGGATAAGGATTACTATACGAATTCGTTTCATGTGCCGGTAACCTACCCGATAACCGCTTTCAAAAAAATAGCCTTGGAAGCGCCCTATCACGCTCTCACAAACGCCGGGCATATCAGTTATGTGGAAGTCGATGGCGACATTAGCCGCAATCCTTCGGCCTTTGAGTCCGTGATTCGCTTCATGAAAGAGATGGGTATCGGATACGGTTCAGTCAACCACCCAGTGGATTATGATCCGGTATGTGGGTATACGGGCATTATCTATGATATTTGTCCCCGCTGCGGCCGCCGGGAAGGAGAGGAGGTCGCTGTGGACAAACTGCAGGAGCTGAGAAAGGTCTATCCGGATATGCCCAATAAGTATGGATGATCGGTGGTTAGGTAAGGGGTTCCTGAACTAATGCGGGCTTTGCCCGCAAGTGGTCAGTGATCAGTAGTTAGTGGTCAGTAAGGTACTAAAACAAAGCAATAGAAAGAGGGGGTTTATGATGATGGAACAGCAAATACAGCAGATACAGCAGATACAGCAGATACAGCAGATACAGCAAATACAGCAGATACAGCAAATACAGCAGATACAGCAAATACAGCAAACACAACAGCTATTTGCTTCCCGGAAAACGGTAGGGAAGGACATCAAATTTGACAGGATCCGGCGTATTACAGGCTATCTTGTGGGCAGCACGGATCGGTTTAATAATGCAAAACAAGCAGAAGAACGAGACAGGATCAAGCATGATGCATCAAGCTGCAGATAATAGAGGCGCCAAACATCGAATATCGCTGAGGCTGAGTGGTATCGTTGAGGAGTCTGTGGTGGATGGCCCAGGAATACGGTGTACTCTTTTTGTGCAGGGGTGCCCCCATCACTGCCGCGGCTGCCACAGTCCCCAGACCCATGGGTTTGATGGGGGATATGAAGCGGATGTGGCGGAGATGGCGGCTTTAATCAGAGGAAATCCGTTGATTTCCGGCGTGACTTTTTCCGGCGGAGAACCTATGTGTCAGGCGGGAGCTTTGTTTCGCCTGGCGCGGAGCATTAAAGAAGCGGGGTTGGGTATCGCCGTGTATACAGGGTATACCTTGGAAGCATTGCTGGAGGAAAATGACAGAGATCGGATGGAGCTGCTGAGGGTGTGCGATATTTTGATAGATGGCCGGTTTGAGGGAGAGAAACGGGACTTGGCTCTGTTGTTCAGGGGATCTTCTAACCAAAGGATATTAGATGTCCCACAGAGTTTGCAAAGGCAGGCGGCGGTTCCGGCAGTCGATCCGGCTTGGATTGGGGGCTTATGCCCGGAACGGGTACCCCCGGAGTTGGCGGCAAGATTGGCTTGACTGATTAATTTGGAGAGATTTGTGTATATCAGGGGGACGGTTTGGGGACGTGGAGCCAACAATAGAGGAGTATCATACATGAGGAGTAATGAGGAGTATCATACATGTTGCATGGCCATTTTGAGTGTGCTATAATAGCGAAGCCGCCAGTTTAGTTAGTTATAGCATAGTAACATGAGACTTTCTGCCCTGCTTCAATGATCTTTCAACCTGATAAAGTTACCTAGACATCACACGTGGTGGGTGTGGCGAAGTGGTTAACGCACCGGATTGTGGCTCCGGCACTCGAGGGTTCAAGTCCCTTCATCCACCCCATAGTTATTAGCTTAGAAATCCAGGATTATCAACGATGACGTCTCTTTTCATTTGTATTGTCTAATGATTTTACCCTTTATTTGACCCTTTACAGGTTTTTAATGAGGCTGCGAAAGCATCCATTCTATCTGCGGAGTCTTTTTGCATTTGATCGGAAACATGGCCATAAGTGTCTAGCGTGAAAGCGGCAGCATGATGAACCAGCGTTTCTTGAACGCTTTTCAAATTGACCCCAGACTGTAATGCGTTTGTTGCAAATGAGTGTCATGGAATCTGGTTGTTGGCAAACCAATGGATTTTACAATGTTTTTGAACTGTCTGTATAATGGCGCAAGTTCTGACCTATCTCATCAGTAAATACTATATATAGTGACATTATACATTGCTTTGTGTGATCTCAGAAGTGGATAAATTATTGGGATTTATTGGGATCGGCTAACGCGAGAACAGAAAAAACAAATGATTTTGTGTAACACTTTGCTATGTTGTGTGTATATACAAACAGAATCAAAAAGTTTACTATAGGAAGGATGAAAGTTATGTTGACCCAAGAAAGAGCAGAAAAGTTATCTGGAGTTCTAACCGCTGACGAAGAACGTGCTAAAACCTTTTTGGAGCTTGACCCAACAGAGGCTCTATCGCAAATCAACGCACTCGGAAATGATTTTACATTGGATGAGATTGAGGAGTTCGGCCAAATGGTGAGAGATCTTAATGCACAAGGGGAATTAGATGCTGACGCACTTGATAATGTAGCGGGGGGGGTTTGGCCAGCGATAGCGGCCGGAATAGCTTTTTGTGCATTTTGCTACAAAGCTGGGTATGATAAAGAGCGGAGTAGACAAGGAAAATAATTATTATTGTAGGAGGAAAAGGAAATGGCATTAACACAGGAAAGGGCAGAGCTGCTTACAGAAATTCTGACTGCTGACGAAGAGCGCGCCAAAAACTTATTGGCATTGGATGCAAAGGAAGCCTTAACGCAAATTAACGCGCTTGGTAATGATTTTACGTTGGACGAACTTAGCGAGTTTGGGAAAGCAATGGATGCTATCTTCCAGCAAGGGGAATTGGATGCTGATGCACTTGACGATGTAGCAGGTGGAGTAGATTGGGGGGCAATGGGTAGAAGTATAGCTAAAAATCTGGCAATAGTTTCATTAGGTCCTGTCTCAATGGGGGGGTACGCTATGTATAAACTCGGTCAGTGGGCTGCCAGACCGTAGACAGTGAAAGCAACGATAGTTACTAAAAATCACCAATAACATAAATATCTACCGGAATTTATTAATCGTCTATTCTGGTAGGTATTATGTATTGCTTTCGCCGTCTTTCGCCGTGTAGCAAAGGTGCGAACTCCGAAAATCTGTGGTATTATGATTCGTATACAGTAGCTTTGCTGTTAGGCATAAGTTTGAGTAGCAAACAAATAAAAGGGGACAAAGAAATGGAAACAAAGACATACGACATTACCATTAACAAAGACATTAGCAGCGCAAAAGATATTATTGACAGGCTGATGAAACAAATGAACTTCACTATGACTTACACAAACTCACTTGAGGCGATCGCAAAGCGTGGCAGTGGTTTAGCCACCACGTTTATGGGTCCGCTCGCAGGCAAGTACAGAATCGCGGTAAAATTCAAATTGTCTTTCCAAAGTGAAACCAGCAACACAACAACAGTTACCCTGTCCGATGTGGGGTCCCAGCTAAACAAAGACCTTACAATGACAAAAGGTACAACTAAACAAGTTCTCGAGGATGTGTATTCCACACTCATAGAAGAAATCAGAAGAGAGGGTATTTAGTTGAGGTTTTGAAAACATAAGTGTCTGGCACTTCGCAGTTGAAAGACAATCGCACATTGTCTACTAATGTACACCAAACATCCCTATGTAACACACTCAAAAGTCGATCTCGAACATAATCTCAGATTTATGAAGATAGAATATGGTTATACAGTACATTTGAATTTCATTTTAGTGAGAATAAATTAGTTTGCATCTTTTGTGAGGATCTTCCTTGCCTGACCAAGATGGGATTAAGGTGAACAAATGGATCCTTGATGAATGGTGATGAATGGCCGCTAACCTTGTTTAAATTTATCAGCATCCTGAATAAGGACCAGATTGATTTTCAATTATCGCACTTGAGGTACTCAGAAATGGTGGAAGTTAAAATAGTAGATAGTGGTGTAAAGCTTGATTTCTCACGTGACGAAGAAAGTGAAGAAACAGGGGACTGTAATAATTTCGTACTCCATGCGTTTTCTTTAAGTTAAACTTAAAACGGTTTTGAAGCGGGGGAACCTGTTAAAATTTTGGACAGAATACTTGGCCAACTGAAAATGAGGAATCCGCAAAAAAAGGGGTTTTACATACATTCTGCCAAAGCTTGGGCTTGGTCATTCTCGCTGGCGGCATATTGCTTTTAGCAGGATCAAGGATCATCCGACAAGCTGACATCGGCTGGATCTTATAGTGCGTTTTACGATGGAAATCCGGATGAATTTCCCAGGGATTTTACCCCCCGCGATTTGGAAGAACGCCCAAAAAGGTATACAATAGATACAGAAGGTTCATAAGATATGGAGAGGTATCTTGAACTTGAGATGCTTCTGTAGACTCTTCTGACTATCACTCATGATTAACGGAGTGCTGTACTGGCTAGCTGACCTAAGAAAGGGGTGCCGATAGTGGAGGGCATGCCGCAACAGTTATTGAATTTAGTTGTGATTACGGGGCTCTCTGGCGCGGGGAAAACGGAGACGCTGCGCTGTATGGAAGATATGGGCTTTTATTGTGTGGATAATCTCCCGCCTTCCTTATTGGAGAAGTTCGCTGAATTGTGTGCCCATTCCCGGATGCAAAGGGCGGCTGTGGTCTGCGATTTGCGTGGGGGGGAGTTTTTTACATCTATTGTGGAAACTCTCAGCAGCTTGGCCAGCGAGGGAATTGTTTATGAGGTCTTGTATCTGGAGGCCAGCGATGAGATTTTGGTGAACAGGTATAAAGAATCACGCCGCCGGCATCCGGTGGCTCCGCTGGGTAATATTTTGGAAGGCATTACAATGGAGCGAAAAATCCTGGCGGATTTGCGCGGACGGGCCAATATGATTATTGATACTGCGGATATGACCACGGCCCAGCTGAATGAGACGGTGCGCAAGGTGTTTGGCAAGGCTCGTGATCCTGCGCGTATGACGATTTCTGTTCAGTCTTTCGGGTTTAAATATGGGATTCCCCTGGACGCGGATACGATGATTGATGTGCGGTTTTTGCCCAATCCTTACTATATTCATGAGCTCAAGGAGCTGTGCGGCAATGACGCTCAGGTGCGTGACTATGTGTTTGGCAATGAAGTGGCTCAGGATTTCATGAAGCATTATTATGCGCTGATTGATTTCATGCTGCCTCATTATCTGCAAGAGGGAAAAAATCATTTGGTTATTGCTATTGGCTGTACGGGGGGACAGCACCGTTCGGTGGCGATTGCCAATGAGACCCATGATCATTTGAAAGGGCTTGGATATTACTGTGTGTTGAATCATCGGGATTTATATGCGGAGGAAAAGGGGTGAGGGCATTTTGGCGGATAAACCAACACTCGATCCATCAATGGCGGCTAAGTCAATAGATGACAAGTCACTATTGGATCCCTTGACCCCGGAAAAGGGACGGAGGGAGCGATGGCGCAATGCCCTCAAATGGCTGTTTCCAGGGCTGGGAGTAAAACGCTATTTCACCCTGGCGATTCTGGGTATTCTGTTGGTGATTTTGGGGCTTGTTGTGTTTGGGTCTTGGGAGCTGCTGAATTTTTTGGAGGATACCGCTCGCAAAATGACAGCCTATACAGTGGGGCAGTGGACGAACTGGGTTCGGATTATGGGGCTGGGTGTGGTTGTTCTGGGCTTGTTTTTCCTCTATCGGGGATTCACCCGGGGCATTAAATCAGTGATGTCGGTGCTGCTGCCGGGCAAGGAAGAGCGCGTTGTGGATATGATGTACTATCGGCGCAATCTTCAGCGCGGCCCCCGTGTGGTGGTGATTGGGGGAGGAACGGGGCTGTCGGCGCTGCTTAGGGGTCTCAAGGCGTATACCAGTAATTTGACGGCGATTGTGACGGTGGGAGATGATGGGGGCAGTTCGGGACGTCTGCGCCGGGAGCTGGGGGTACATCCTCCCGGGGATGTGCGCAACTGTATGGTGGCTCTGTCGGAGAGGGAGGATTTGATTACGGACTTGTTTTCCTACCGGTTTGGCAGCGGGACGCTGGAAGGTCACAGCTTGGGCAATTTGCTGATTGCGGGAATGACTCAACGCTATGGTGATTTTCAAAAGGGTATTGAACATGTGGGTAAATTATTGGATCTTAACGGCCGTGTGTATCCGTCTACGCTGGACCCGATGACACTGACGGCCAGCTTCGCCGACGGCCGCTCTGTGGACGGGGAGTCGGCGATTCGCAGTACCCGGGGTCATATTAAAAAACTTCAGCTTAATCCCACGGCGTGCCGGCCTTTGCCTGAGGTGGTACAAGCTATTGCCGGCGCTGATCTTATTGTGTTGGGACCGGGGAGCCTGTATACCAGTGTTATGCCTAATTTGCTTGTGGAGGGCCTGCCGGAGGCCATCAGTGAGGCCCAAGCGCCCTGCATCTATGTGAGCAACATCATGACGGAACCGGGGGAAACGGATGAATACACGGTGGGGGATCATTTGAGCGCTATTCGCGAACACTGTGGCCCTCAGGTGATAGATGCGGTTTTGGCGGCGTCGGAGGTCATTCCTGAGGCTGTGCTGGAGCGGTATAGGGAACAGGGGTCGGTTCCGGTCAAGGGAGACCGGGAGGGTGTGGAAAAGATGGGTGTGACTTATTATGAGAAGAGTTTTTATGCAGGGAATGACGAGGTGGTGCGTCATGATCCGCAAAAACTTGGGCGGGAACTGATACGTCTCTATTTGATCTTGAAGCCGATTGAGGAGCAGACGGACATCGTGACGGCGTTTCTGCTGACCCAGAGAATTAAAAAAATCTAGGGGAACGGTGAGAGTTAAGTGAGTATGTCGTCTTTCAGCTCTCGTATCAAAGAGGAATTGGCGCGGCTTCCCAGCCAAAAAGAATGCTGTCATGTGGCTGAACTGGCGGCTTTGGTTCGCCATGACGCCGATGTGGGGCTGGAGGGTGGCGTAGTGAGGGTGGAGCGCCTGACCATAACAACAGAAAGTCCGGTTCTGGCACGGCGTATTTTTGGTGTGGCGAAACCTATCGTGTCCTGGCCTACCACAGTGGCTGTGCGCCGCAAAATGCGTCTCAAAAAGAATAACGCTTATGTGCTTGGATTGACTTGCTCCGGTGAGGAGTTGATTAGATTGGGGCTGGTTGAGAAGAATGGCGCCAGGGTGCCTGGCATTGCGCCGCGGCTTGTCAAAAAACGCTGTGACCGCAAGGCTTATCTGCGGGGCGCTTTTTTGGCCAGTGGATCCATGAGCAACCCTGAGAACAGTTATCATTTGGAGATCACCTGTAAGGAAGCGGAGCTGGCTGCCGATTTGGCCGCGCTCTTGAATGGGTTTGCCCTCAAGGCCGGAGTGAGCGCCCGTAAGCATATGCATGTGGTGTATTTGAAGGATAGTGATAAGCTGTCGGAATTCTTGGCTTTGATCGGGGCTCATGAAGGGGTGCTGCAGTTCGAAAATATCCGGGTTATGAAGGATGTTCGCAATACGGTGAACCGGCAGGTCAACTGTGATTCGGCTAACTTGACTAAAACGGTGAATGCGGCTTTGCGGCAGCAGGAAAAGATCCGTTTGATTGAGGGAATGGTGGGTTTTCAGGCGCTGCCTGAGCATTTGAGGGCTGTGGCTCAGCTACGCCTCCAATATCCGGAGGCGACGCTCAAGGAGCTGGGGGAGCATGTGTCGCCGCCTATCGGCAAGTCCGGAGTCAGTCACAGGTTGAAGAGTGTGGAGGAGTTTGCGGACAGGGTGGTGCGGGAGAAGGGCGGAGGGAAGTAACCTGTTTCAAGGGAGTATTTCAACGGAGGTAGCCCTGTGCGAATAACTGTTGTAGGAGCGGGAAAGGTAGGCTACAGTGTCGCCCAGTATCTGGCGCGTGAGGATCATGATGTTGTGGTCATCGAGCAGAACGAAGAAAGAAGAAATATTATCCAGAACTCCCTCGACGTGATGGCGATAGAGGGCAACGGGGCCAGCCCGAGCCTGTTGGCCCATCCTCATGTGAAAGGGACAGAGGTTTTTATTGCGGTCACGGCGAATGATGAGATCAACATGGTGGCCTGCCGTGTGGCGAAAGACGCGGGCCTGGGCTTCACCATGGCGCGGATTCGCAGTGACGACTATATGGGCGCCGGGGGGTCACAGGGCCACACTTTTCTGAAGAACATGGGTGTGGATATGGCTGTGAATACGGATTTTGTCATGGCTCAGGAGATCAGCCGGATTCTGCAGATTCCGTCAGCCTTGGAAGTGGAGGATTTTGCCGGGGGGAGGATTCGCTTGCTGGAAATCCGGATGACGGGTGACTCGCCGTGGATTGATAAGCCCCTTAAGGACCTTGCGCTGCCGGCCAATGTGCTGGTGGTGGGGATCTTGCGCTTGGGTCAGATGATTATTCCTAACGGGAATGATATTCTGAGGGTTTATGATAATGTTTTTTTTATCGGTGCTCCAGAATCTTTGGAAGCCTTGTCGGAAAAACGTCTGCGAACCCTGTCCCGGGTGGAGAATGTTATGATTATCGGCGCGGGGCGTACGGGCAGATATTTGGCTCTTGCGCTGGAGAATAAGGGAATGATGGTCAAGGTTATTGATCAGCAGGAATCCCGCTGCAAGGAAGTGGCGAAACACTTGAAAAGAGGCAAGGTGTTTCATGGTACGGGGACGGATGGAGAGCTGCTGAGCCAGGAGAGGGTGGGGGAGGCGGATGCGGTCATCTGCTTGACCCGGGATGATGAGCTTAATCTTTTGCTGGCGCTTCTGGCCAAGGATTATGGCGCGAAACGGACTTTTGTGCGGGTGGGGCAGCCTGAATATATTGCCCTTATGGAAAAGGTGGGTGTGGATGTGGTATTGTCGCCGCGGCTGACCATCGCGGAGGTGATTCTGCGCAAGATTCACCAGGGCAAGTTTACCACGCTGGCCCTTTTGGAAGGAGCCAAGGCCAGCGCTTTGGAAATCAAGGTTGCCATGGGCAGCCGGGTGCTGGGCAAAAAGCTGAAAGATGTTAAGCTTCCCCGCTATTGTCTCGTGGGGGGTGTGCTGCGTCAGAACACTGTCATTGTTCCCAATGGGGATACTGTCTTGCAGTGGGACGATAAAGTGATTATCTTCGCCCTGCCGGATCTGATCAATAAGATAGAGAAGTACTTTTAGAGAGCGGAGAACGCCCGTGAATATAAAAATGCTCCTTTCAATATTAGGCCGTTTTCTTGTACCGTACGGGGCTGCCATGTTGGCGCCCTGTCTTGTGGCTTTTGGGTACAGGGAGAGTGAAGCTCTGCCCTTGGGAGTGGGGGCGGTTGTGACGGTTTTGGCGGGCCTTGTGTTTTTGTGGCGGGGCAATATGGAAGGAAAAATGAGCGTTAAGGAGGGCTATCTTGTGGTGGCGGGGGCTTGGATTGCGGCCTGTATCATGGGAGCGGTTCCTTATGTGACCACGGGGGTTCTTTCCAGCGGGGTCGACGCGATTTTTGAAGCGACGGCGGGGTTTACCACCACGGGCGCCAGTGTTCTAACGGATCTGGAAAGCGTTTCCCGGGGGGTTCTGCTGTGGCGCAGCATGTCTAACTGGCTGGGGGGCATGGGGGTCATCATGCTTTTTATCCTGCTGCTGCCGAATATGGGAATTAGCACGGTGACGCTCTACAATACAGAAGCGGCTGATTTCATGCCCCAGAAAGTTATGCCTAAGATTAAGGATAAAGTGGTTCTGCTTTGGAAGATTTATGTGGGGCTGACTGTCGCGGTGGCGATAGCCTTGGTGATGGCGGGAATGCCTTTTTACGATGCGGTAAATCATGCGTTGACTTCTGTGTGCACAGGGGGATTCTCGACATCCTCTCAGGGGATTGGAGGATATCACGGTGCGGCCATTGGAATTGTGCTCATGATCACGATGGTACTGGGCAGCACGAATTTCACCTTGTTTATTGCTGTGCTCCAAAAAAATGGCCGGGAGCTTTTCAGGAATCTTGAGCTCAGAGCCTATCTGCTGATTATGTTGGGGGCTGCGGCGCTTATAGGGGCTAACCTGGTCTTGGCCGGGGGGGTGAGAGTGGATCAGGCGTTGTGGCAGGCGTCTTTTCATACGGTCTCCTTTGGCTCCTCCACGGCCTATGTGACGGTGGACTACGATACATGGCCCGGGTTTTCTAAATTGATTTTGTTTTTGCTCATGGCTGTGGGGGGCTGTGCCTCGTCGACGGCCGGGGGGATGAAGGTGTCCCGGGTGCTGGTTTTGGGCAAAATGGCTGTGGCTTTTGTCAAAAAGGCGATTCATCCCAAACAGATCCAGCCGATTAAATTGGGAGGTCATACGTTAGGAGAACCGCTGCAGAATGCGGTGTCTCAGTTTTTTTTCTTGTTTGCGGCTCTTTTTGTTGTCTCGTCGCTGATCATGAGCGCGTTGGGGTATGAGCCGTTTGAAGCTATGGGAGTGACGTTGTCCGCTTTGGGGAATACGGGCTCGGCTTTTGGCGCTTTTGGGCCATCTGAAGGAGTTGCAGAGGCGGCTATGGGAGTCAAACTTTTATTGTGCTGCAATATGCTTTTCGGAAGATTGGAAATCATTGCTTTAGCGGTGCTGGTGATCCCCGATTTCTGGAAGAGAAGAAAAACTTGGTAATTATGGGGACGGATGAGATAAAATATGAGATTCTGTTTAGACTAAAAAAGGGATTACGGCATAAATGTCGAAGATTATGTCGAATTCTCTTGAACTGCACAGAAAGGACACAGGAGAGAGGATTCCTGAATCTGGAAGGGTTTCGAATGATATGGAGGATTCCCACATAAAAGTTACGGGGGGATTTTTATGTGGGAAAGGTTTAAACGGTGGCTTTATATCGAATATTATTGGTGGAGGAATAAACGGGGACGAACTTCTGTCCGGTCTGACAAGGGTATGAGTGATCGTGGACGCGTTAATGCGCCTTGGCGTGACAGTGATCACCGGCATAGCCGCGGCAGCAGCTATCGGCATGAAGGTGTGGGCAGGCGCAGGAGTGTTTCGGTGATTATGATCGTAGTGGTCGGTGTTGTGTTCTTTGTCGTGTTAAGCAAGCTTATTGCTTCGATTTACAGGAGTTTTATTCCGTTTGTACCGGGTCCGCAGATTGCCGACGCGTATTGGGCTTCCATCACTTCTGCCCTTAAATTGAGTTTGGGACTCATCGGGGTTTTGGCTGTGTGTATTTTTGTAATATTTATGAAAGTCACCAGAAGAGGGAGGAAGAAATAGGTTGTGTTAGCAAACGAGGAAAGGATTGATTAGAGGCTGTATGGATACAATGCAATATCACCTTTACAAGGTCTTGGAAGCATTCGCTGATTCTATTATCATTGTTATGCAGATTCTTACAATTCTCATGGTGTGTTATTATCTCTTTCTCTCTGCTGTAGGAATCCTGCGCCGCAGCCGCGGGACGCTGCGCAGGGATCCGGAAAAGACGTTTGCTGTTGTGGTGGCGGCGCATAATGAGGAGATGGTGATTGGGCCTCTTCTGGAAAACTTGAAGGCTCTTGAGTATCCTGACGAACTCTATGATATTTATGTGGTGGCTGACAACTGTACGGATCACACGGCTGAGATCGCGCGGGCTTGGGGGGTCACTGTTCATGAGAGGCAGGATCAGACAAACCGTGGGAAGGGCTATGCTTTGGAATGGTTGTTTGACCGGATTTTTGCTCAGGACAAGTCTTACGATGCGGTGGTTATCTTTGATGCTGATAATTTGGTGAAGAAGGACTTTCTCAGTGTTATGAACGGCAGGCTTCTTGATGGCTGCCGGATTGTTCAGGGATACTTGGATGCCAAAAATCCTTACGATACTTGGGTGACTAATTCTTTTGCGATTTCCTTCTGGATGGGGAACAGAATGATGCAGCTTGCGCGGCATCACATGAAGCTTTCCAGCATTTTGTCCGGCACGGGGATGTGTATCTCCTACCCTCTTTTGCGCGAGATGGGCTGGGGGGCCCATTCTTTGTCGGAGGATCTGGAGTTTACAGCCAGGGCGCTTATGCGGGGGGTGAAGACGCAGTGGGCTCATGATGCTGTGGTGTATGATGAAAAGCCTTTGAAGTTCAAGCAGTCTTGGCGTCAGCGCAAGCGTTGGGCCCAAGGTCATTGGGATGTTGCGGGAACCTATATTTGGCCGTTGTTTTTGAAGGGGATTCGCGAAAAGAAGTGGGCCTATATTGATATCGCGATTGATCTGTGCAAACCTCATATTGTCTTGGTAAGTGCTGTGAATTTTGCGCTGACGATTCTGGATGCTCTGCTGGGGGAGGGGGTGATGACCACAACTATAGTGACGAATGCGTTGCCGGGCTATTTTTGGTGGGTTGTCATAGCTCTTATCTTGTTTGTGTTTCCGGTGTTGAGTTTTCTCAGGGATAAATTGCCGTGGCGGTCTTATCTGGGGCTTCTGCCCTGGTGGTATCCGGTGTTTATGTATGCGTGGATTCCTATTTTGGTGGCGGGGTTTGTCCATCGTGACAGGCGTGAATGGAGCCATACGGAGCATAGCCGGTCTTTGAATTATGGGGATATTGTTCAGGAGGAGAGTGTCTGATATAATTGACATGTGCTTCTTTGGCGTTACGAAGCTTGAAGGGGAGGGTCTTATGTGTTATCTCGACCAACAAAATATTTTTTAACGGCGGCGTCGGCGGAAGGGAAAACGGAATTGACGGCGTTTGATAATTCCCTGCTGGCTGCCGGGGTGGGGAATTTAAATTTGCTGCGTGTGAGTTCGATTCTGCCTCCCGGGTGCGAACTGGCTGCTGATGTGTCTATTCCTGAAGGGTCTTTGCTGCCGATTGCCTATGGATCTATTGTGTCGATGAATCCGGGGGAACTGATTGCGGCGGCGGTGGCTGTGGGGATTCCTGTGGAGGGGGACCGCCCGGGTGTGATTATGGAGCATTCGGGGGTTATGTCGGCGGATGAGGCGAAAGACTATGTGACGCGGATGGTGGAGGAGGCTTTTGCGGCGCGTGAGACGGCTTTGGCTGAGATTAAGGTGGCGGGGGCAGAACATCGTGTCAAGTCGGTGGCTTGTGCTTTTGCGGCGGTGCCTTTGTGGGAGTAGGGACTAAGAGAAAGGATATCTACGGTATGGAATTATGGTATTCGGAAAAACACAGTGATGATCTCAAGCTTTCTATGAGGATTAAAGAATCGCTTCACACGGAAAAAACGCCGTTTCAGGAGCTGGCTGTCCTGGATACTGTGCCTTATGGCCGTATGCTGGTGTTGGATGGGTTGGTTATGACGACGGAGAAGGATGAATTTATCTATCATGAAATGATTACGCATGTGCCTTTGTGCGCGCATCCGTGTCCGGAGAAGGTCTTGATTATTGGCGGCGGCGACGGGGGAACGGTTCGGGAGGTTCTTAAACACGACACGGTGCAGCAGGTGGTGTTGGTGGAGATTGACGAGCGGGTTATTGAGGCTGCGCGCAGGTTTCTGCCGGCGATTTCCTGTGCTTTGGCGGATGACCGGGTCAGTATTCGGGTGGAGGATGGGATCTGTTTTGTGCGGGAACATGTGAATGAGTTTGATGTGGTGATTGTGGATTCGACGGATCCTATTGGCCCGGCTGAAGGGCTGTTTAACCGGGAGTTCTATCAGAATGTTTTTCATACGCTGCGCGCGGGGGGCCTTATGGTGGCTCAGAGTGAGTCGCCTTTTATGAACGCGGAGTTTATTCGGCGTATGCGTGGGGATGTGGGGAGTGTGTTTCCGATTTGTAAGCTGTATATGGCCCATATTCCTACGTATCCCAGCGGGGCGTGGTGTTTTATCTGCGGGTCGAAGGAGGTTGATCCGGAGGAGGGGCGGACGGAGCGTTTGCAGGGGCAGATGGTGAAGTATTATACGCCGGCTTTGCAGAAGGCGGCGTTTCAGCTGCCGGCTTTTGTGGTGGAGATTATGAAGAAATGATGCGTGAGGTGAACGTGTTTTATGGGCTCGTGGCAGGATGATGTAGAAAATTACGGAAGGTTTTTAGCGGCCCATGCTTCTTATGAAGAGGCGCGGGCTGTCTTGCTGGGAGTGCCGATGGATTATACGTCGAGCTATCGGCCGGGGTCGCGTTTTGGCCCCCAGGCGATTCGTGCCGCCTCTGTGGTGCTGGAAGAGTATTCTGTGGTTCTGGATGAGGCATTGGACTCGAATGGGGTTTGCGATCTGGGGGATTTGGCTCTGCCTTTTGGGAATGTGGATAGGGCGCTGGATCTTATGGAGGGCGCGGCGGGAAGGATTTTCAGCGAAAAGAAGATGGGCGGTTTTCTGGGGGGCGAGCACTTGGTGAGCTTGCCGCTGATCCGCGCGGCTCATGGGTGCTATCCGGATCTGGTGGTGCTGCATTTTGATGCCCACGCTGATTTGCGTGAGGAGTATGCGGGGGAAAGTCTGTCCCATGCTACGGTGATGCGCAGGGTTGCCGAAATCTTGAAACCACACCATCTCTTTCAGTTTGGCATTCGTTCCGGGGCGCAGGAGGAGTGGGCGTTTGCCCGGGAGCATACGCGTTTGTTTGACGGGGATATCTTGGAGTCTTTGCAAAGGATTCTGCTGGAAGTGGGTGGTTTGCCGGTTTATGTGAGCCTCGATATTGATGTGGCTGATCCGGCGTACGCTCCTGGGACGGGGACGCCGGAGCCGGGTGGGTGTACGTCTGCTGAGTTGCTGCGGGTTGTTTGGGCGATGAAGGGCTTGAATGTTGTGGGCTTTGATGTTGTTGAGGTCTGCCCGTCTGTGGATCAGGGGGAGCGTACGGCGATCCTGGCGGCAAAGCTGGTGCGGGAGATGCTGATTGCGCATAGGGTGAGAAGCAGCCGCTGAATGAGGGGGGGCATGAGTAAGGGAGATTTTGGAGATCCCAAAGAAATAAAAGATAAAATTTAAATTAATAATAAAATATGGAATACACTTTTTCTTTGACATATTTGATAGTTTTGTGTATACTAGAATACGGTCTGATTCGTAAGGGGCTGTAACTAAAACACTCCCTAAGGGTTCTGTCGGGCGATTAGCTCAGCTGGGAGAGCACCTGCCTTACAAGCAGGGGGTCGGCAGTTCGATCCTGTCATCGCCCACCATGATTCTTGGTAAAACTTTTGAGGCCCCGTGGTGTAGTGGTTAACATGCCTGCCTGTCACGCAGGAGATCGTCGGTTCAAGTCCGATCGGGGTCGCCATATACCTTTTAAGTTGAACTCTCTCGGCTTTGGAACTCAGCGAATCAGGATCAGGATCCAAGATGTGCCTCGGTAGCTCAGTTGGTAGAGCAGTGGACTGAAAATCCACGTGTCGGCGGTTCGATTCCGTCCTGAGGCACCATTTATTATGCGGGTGTAACTCAGTGGTAGAGTGTCACCTTGCCAAGGTGAAAGTCGCGAGTTCGAATCTCGTCACCCGCTCCATAATTGTTTCATAGAATATACAGGGTATATAGGATTACGGCTAGGTGTAGGGCGGCATAGCCAAGTGGTAAGGCAGAGGTCTGCAAAACCTTTATCCCCCAGTTCGAATCTGGGTGCCGCCTCCAGAAATCTGCTGAGCGATGTTCGCATATGTCTTGCCGAAGTGGCGGAACTGGCAGACGCACGGGACTTAAAATCCCGCGAGATTAACCTCTCGTACCGGTTCGATTCCGGTCTTCGGCACCAGAAATACTTAGGAATATCATCAGGGACTCTGTGATCAGTAATAGAAGTTTAGGAGGATTGTTTTGTGAAAAAATTATTTATATCAGGATTATTGGTAATTTGTTTATGCATCTGCCTGATAGGATGTGACCAAGCAACTCCCACAAATACTGCGAGCGAAACACCAAGCAGCACTGTTGCGGAAGATACTAATAGCAGTGCAAAAGACGGGGAGGGAGCAGTCGGAAAAGCTTATGTAAAAATCCTCTCAGCGACAAAGAGCAAGGATCACGAAGGGAAGCCGGCGGTTGTTGTTACCTACGAATACACAAATAATGACGACGAGGCACAATCGTTTATACTTGCTGTGGGTCATAAGGTGTTCCAAGGCGGTGTTGAGTGTAAGCTCGGTATTATGATCGAAGGGTATGACGCCAAAACAACGCTTACAGAGGTCAAAAAGGGTGCGACGATTGAGGTTACGTGTGGCTACGTGTTGCAAAACGATATAGGCGATATTGAGGTCGAACTTAATGAATTCCTCTCATTGAGTAAAACTCCATCTATTACAAAGACATTCAGCATTAAGTGAATCGGAGAGGAGAATGGAGAGCCGCAGTGCTCTCTTTTTCTGATCCTGAATACTTGCGGTCGGAGACCGCCGAATCACACGCCGAATCTGCATACATTGACGGAAATCATAAACTCAACTATAATAATGTTAGTAACTTACAGACGCGAAGCGTCAATAAAAAACAACAAAATCCAATACTGACCACTGATCACTGACCACTTGCGGGCGTAGCCCGCGTTAGAATGTGCAGGTTGAAGCGAATACAGAGGGGAAGCTCTCTGTTGACGAAAAAGCCTCACCCCCATTTAAATCTAGAAATCCTGGAGTGAAGAGGTATGAAAAAACGATGTTACATGAAAAATCTGCAACTAATATCTGCTTGTGTACTTGTTCTTTTTATGAGTCTCCTTCCTGCCGGATGCAATACAAATACCCAAAATGAAGATTCCGACCCCGCGGATAATACGAGCTCGGTGGAAGCAGCACCTTATAAAAAAGGAACAGTTACCAGAACCCGCTTTCAAAGTGAATACCTACAGATGGGATTTGCTGTGCCAAATGGGTACATCATGGCAACTGAGACAGAGTTGGATAAGATGACGGAATTTTCCTCAGAGCCTGTTTATGTAGAAGGTTCGACAACACTTCTTGATTATACCAAGGCCGATATAGTCTGCGAAATGCAGGTAACGGCATCGAGCAATTCACCAATTGTTTCAGTCTCCGTGGAAAAGCTTCTCCGAAACAGCATGACAGAAGAAGAGTATCTTGATTCTCTGAAGTCTCACCTTACCAGCAGGGTTGCGCTAACAGATATGAAAGCTTTAAATTATACGGTACGTGATGCAATAACACCTGTGAACGTAGGCGGGCGGCAATGCAAACAACTTACCGCCACGGCCAAAGTGCAAGGCCGGGAATTATTTCAGGATGTTATTGTCAGCAAATGTGATGACAGAATGCTCATTATTACAGTCTCATATGATGCGAACACAAAAAAACAAATGGAAAGTTTGATGGTGAATTTTACAGCCCTGAGTGATCTGGACAGCAGCGATTCCAATGATGATATTGATACGAGTGATACGAGTAATAGCAACGGATCTACTCGCAGCAATTCTACACCCAATTATCCCTCTACTTGGCCATGGCAGTAGTTCACGGGCGTTACTGTGTGATAGGATTGGTGGTGCATGTCGTATTTGCAGATCGTTATCATTCATATGAGTCACTTATAATTCATGTTATTCACAGCTGATAATCTCTGTCCTATCAGCTGTCGCAGCTGTTGAATAGGAGGAAGGTCATGTATTGCACCAAAAAAATTACTGATGATTTAACATGGGTCGGCGCAAATGACAGGCGTTTGGCTATGTTTGAAGGGGTTTATTCTGTTCCCGACGGGGTTTCCTATAATTCGTATCTTTTGTTAGATACACAAACCGTATTATTTGATACTGTAGATAAAGCGGTACAGCACAGATTTTTGGAGAATGTCACCAAAGTGTTAGACGGAAGGGAATTGGATTATCTTGTGGTGCAGCACATGGAACCCGATCATTCGGCCGCACTTCAGCAAATAATCGCGCTGTATCCCCATGTGAAAGTTGTCTGCAACGCGAAAATTTTGGCGTTCATTAAACAATTCTATGATTTTGATATAGATTCGTACGCCTATGTGGTCAAAGAAAATGATACGCTGAACACAGGAAGGCATACTCTCCGATTTATTATGGCGCCAATGGTGCACTGGCCTGAAGTCATGGTTACTTATGACTCTGCGGACAATATACTTTTTTCCGCGGACACGTTCGGATGCTTTGGCGCCTTGAACGGTGCTGTGTTTGCTGATGAAGTGGATTTTACCAAGGATTATATGGACGAGACGAGGCGCTATTATGCGAATATTGTAGGGAAATACGGGACTCAGGTTGAGACGTTGCTGAATAAGGCTGCTGCCCTACCTGTCGAAATGATATGCCCGCTTCATGGTTTTGTATGGCGGAAAGATATAAAAGATATCATTTCAAAATACAGGCTTTGGAGCCGTTACGAGCCCGAAGACTATGGAGTTATGCTTGCTTATGCGTCGGTGTACGGAAATACAGAGAACGCGGTGGAAATACTCGCGTGCCGGCTGCGTGACAACGGGATCAAAACGGTGATGTTTGATGTTTCTGTTACGCCTGCGTCTAATATTGTGTCGGCGGCGTTTCAGTGGAGCCACTTGGTATTTGCGTCCACAACATACAATGCGGGAATTTTTGTGACAATGGAGGCGGTTATTAATGACCTTACCGCTCACAATATTCAAAACCGCACGGCAGCTGTTATCGAAAATGGTTCCTGGGCCGCTGCCAGCGGGGGCTTGATCCGCGATAAGCTTAAAAAATGCCGCAACATCACTGTTCTGGAAAATGCCATCAGCATAAAATCCAGCTTGAAAGCGTCTCAGCTCTCGGAAATTGATTTAATGGCGGACGCGATTATAGCGACGTTTCCGGATGCGGTCGTGGCCAAGGGCGAGGCGCGCTCCAGGATGGCCGAGGCGCGTCCCGGCCGTCCCGGCCTGGGAGAGGCAAGTTCCAGCCTGAGCAAGGCGCAGGCGCGCTCAGGGGCGGACAAGCCGGTGTTGAATCACGCGAATCATGCGAATCACGTGGAATATGCTGCATTGTTCAAGCTGACCTATGGCCTGTTTGTGTTAACAGCCAGAGACAGAGATAAAGACAACGGCTGCATCATCAATACCGTCACGCAAATAACGGAGTCGCCGCTGAGGATAGCTGCTGCCGTCAATAAAGCCAATTTTACTCATGATATGCTAGTGAAGACGGGAGAATTCAACGTTTCGATACTCAGTGAGAGTGTGCCTTTCCGCATGATTAAGCATTTTGGTTTTCAAAGCGGAAAAGGGCTGGATAAGTTCGCCAAGGGCGATGCTGCGGCGCGTACGAACAATGGCATACGGTATGTGCCCGAATTTACGAACGGCGTGATTTCGGCGACGGTGGTCGAAGCTGTGGATTATGATACTCATACCCTGTTTATCGCAGATGTTACAGAGGCGTTTGTGCTCTCGGGGGAAAAGAGCGTGACATATCAATATTATTTTGACCATATCAAACCGGCGCCCCAGATACCGAAGGAGGATAAAAAGGGTTTCATATGTAAAATATGCGGATACGTATATGAAGGCGACGTTTTGCCGGACGATTTCATCTGCCCTCTGTGTAAGCATGGCGTGGAAGATTTCGAGCCGATTTTGCATTAACGCGGGCTATGCCCGCAAGTGGTCAGTGATCAGTGGTTAGTGGTCAGTATTGGATTTTCTTGTTTTTATTGACGCTTCGCGTCTGTAAGTTACTAATACGGAAAGGGGGATTAGGGGGAAAGATGAATTTTCAGAAGTAATTAAAATAAAAAGGAGGATCGCTATGGATTTATTGGATAAGATCGGAAGGAAAATTTCTCAAACCAGTCAAGATGTGGCGCAAAAAACAAAAAATATGGCTGAAACCATGAGGCTCAACACTATGATTTCTGATGAGGAGAAGAATATCAATAAGGCTTTTCATCAAATCGGAACATTATACTTTGAAACCTATGGGGAAAATCCAGATCAACTTTTTGTTCAATTGATTGATAGTATTAACGATTCAAAAGCTAAGATTGATCTTTATTCGGAGCAAGTGAGCAAGATCAAAGGAAGTGGCGCGCCTGCGAATACAACTTCAGAACCAGAAGCTGCACCGGTTGAAAATGAGGCTTCTTGCGGCGAATGTGGCCCTGCGTTAACGCCGGAGGCACTCTATTGTGCCTACTGTGGCAGCAAAATTGAAGTGGCTTCGGAACACCCTGCGACTCCTGTGACGGAAGATTGAGCTAAAAGAGAATTACAGCTAAAAATACAAAGATATCAAACAGACCGCAACGCGTATGTTGCGGTCTGTTTGAACTGTACGATGTCAGTTAACTTAGCGGAAAATTAGAATCCAGCTACAGGAACCAAGGGAACCTTAGCTGCAGGAGCAACAGGCTTTATTTTTGTTACATCTAACTTAATAAAGACTCTCCAATGTCCGCCCCCAACATTTTTGTTGGCAGTGACTGTATAATAGTCAGGCAGATTAAGGGGATCTGACAGTTGGCAATACTCGAAGAAACCTTCAGGACCCGGGAATGATTCAGTATGGATCCATGAAGGCTTGTACCAGTTAGCGCCCAACTTCGTTGCGTTAACAGTGAAACCATAATCAAAACCAACAAAGGAATTGTAGCCCGACAGAACAAAGTCCAACGTAGCAGGGCGGATAGCCTTAAAGTCGGCATAAGCGCTATCATTCCATACAACTTCCACTGTAAAGGTTAGAGGAACTTTTTTAACCTTGTCCCAATCATGACCACCCTTAGCAAATGCAACAGCTGAGAACATGCCCATAACCAACACGACAGCGATCAACACGGAAATAATTCTTCTTGTGTTCTTCATAACTTTTTTCTCCTCCTTAGAATTTTTACTTTTTGTTTTTAGTTTTGAAACCGGAAACCCCTTCTTCATTCGCAACCCAGCCATCTGAACCGGGGTTCATGATATCCGGCTGAGTCCAGAATGTACCGAAACCTCTTCAACCACAAAAACTTTGCAGGCATCACCACTTTTTTAATATATATTTGCCATCCCTGATATAATAACATGACTCATGTCTAAATGTACACAGGCTGATCCCCGCCAATAATCGAATATGTGAATTTATTATATATATTAATCATAAAAGGAAAATACAAATACCCAATATTACTAGCCAAATTTCACGTTTTTAGAAATATAAATAGGAATATAGACCCATATTGTTTAATGTTAATTTATATATTTATGAAATAAAATGGTCATGATAAATCATCTATTTGATTAATAATTAATAAAGTGAAAGAACAAACAAAAGCTGCAAGGCACTAACACCTTACAGCTTTTTAAGGATTCAAAGTGAGGCGGCATATCAACACTCAGCGACTGGCCCGATAGTACGCATATGTCATGGGTTCTCCCTCAAAAAGAGCTTCTCCCCGGGTAACCTCAGCCAGAAAAATGGTGTGGGTTCCAGTGTCAAAGGTTTGGACCACAGTTGCTTCCAGAGTTGTCAGCGCTTCATCCATAAGCAACACCCCTGATGGACCGCGATGAGCTGTTACCCCTTCGAATTTGTCACAGTCACGGCCAGATTTGTAGCCAAACCGGCCCGCGAGAGCGTGTCCTTGGTGATGCAGAACCGAAATTCCGATTTTCCCACTCTTTTGGACAAATTCATGTGTCAGATTGGACGTGTTGAGAGCTACGGCGATTTGAAGCGGCTCAGAGGTAACCTGAAAACATGTGTTTGCCGTTTGGCCATTATCCCGCAGGCGTTCTCCCTTATCGTCTACATCGAAGGAAGTGACGATAAACAAACCATAAGTGAGGGAATTCACTGCTGTGGCCATGGATCTTTTTTCGTCCACAGGAGTAAGAATCTGATTGATTCCGGAAATAATGGGCGGACCGCTGCTGCCTTCTTCCACTTCGCGAAAATAACTGGCGTCATTTTTACACAACGGACAAATATCGGGCGGCACATCACCCTTATGCATATAATGGCATATTGTACATTCCCAGAGCATAGTCTTCCCCTTTAGAAATACCGTTTGAGCAATCCTTCAAAACCTTTGCCATGACGGGCTTCATCTTTGCACATTTCATGAACAGTATCATGAATGGCATCCAGATTAAGTTTTTTTGCTAATACAGCGAGTTCCTTTTTGCCGGCACAAGCCCCGTATTCAGCTTCGGCGCGCAATTCCAGGTTTTTCTTAGTGCTGTCGGTCAGCACATCTCCTAAAAGCTCAGCAAACTTGCAGGCATGTTCCGCTTCTTCCCAGGCATACCGTTTAAAAGCTTCTGCGACTTCGGGATATCCTTCCCGATCGGCAACCCGGCTCATGGCCAAATACATGCCCACTTCCGTACATTCACCCATGAAGTTCGCGTTTAAGCCAGCCAGAACTTCCGGATCAACTTCTTTAGCCACACCCACAACGTGTTCGTCAGCCCAGGTTTTTCCGCCGCCGTCATTGGCTCTAAACTTATCTTGATTTGCCTGACATTGGGGGCATTTTTCAGGAGCTGATTCTCCTTCGTAGCCATAACCGCATACTGAACAGATCCATTTTTTCATAAATTGTCCTCCTTATTTAAATTACATTCATTGTAAAGAGATCAGAGATTTTTGTCAAATGGCCGACAGACTTACTATTATTTACAGGAGAAATATAATTAACCTCTGATCAAGAGCTTTTTTCTTAAGGGTTTTTGATGTATAATGGACTGTAAAGAAAGGAGTTAGAGATATGCCGAGAATTAGACCGGAAAGTGATTTACAAAGATGTTACGATGAGATCTCTTCTTATTGCCATGACAAGAAGGAACCTGTATTTATTACCAAAAATGGTCATGGAGATCTGGCTGTGATGAGCATGGAAGTGTATGAGCTTCTGGTTCAGTCCATGGATATTTTCCGCCTTGACCGTTTGCTGCATGAAGGGAGGATTACTGAGGTCGGTGATACCATGCACAGAATGAGTGTTCAGGAAGGCAGCAGGAGCCAGGACAGAGACAGAAGTTATTCGGCGGCGGCTCATGTTGAGGTTTCCAAAGGGAATGTGCATGAAATGTCGCCTCAAAAAAATCAGGGGGAAGGGTCTCAACCGGGAGAGTCTGAAAGCAGCGGAGGCAGCGGAGCCCGAGAGTTTCTTTTTAGGGGAACCATGGCCCAATCCCGCCAGGAAGTTCCGGCTTCTATTCAGAAGATTAGACAGGACTTTGTTAAGCCTCAAGAATGAGGCGGGCTCAATATATAGCCCCACTGTTATGAGGTTTGTTTTCATGATGATACTTAGTTACAGTTCCTAACTATAGGGGGCGGTTCGCTATGGCAGCCGTTCTTTTTTTGTCATGGGACCCCCGAAGGTGGAAGATATCACCTTCGGGGGTCTCTTATGTTTTTTCTGTGTTTCCTGATAATTGGAAGGGGTGGGGGCATACTTAAATAAGGTTGATAAATTGTCCTGGTTGATAAATCAGTCTCGTTGATAATTCAACCTTATCTCTTAAGTATAGGAGGGGAAAATCTTGAACTCAAGTCCCAAGTACATGCCGGGATCCCAACGTAAATGGGTATTTATTTTATGTTTATGTCTCATAGGGTGTTTTACCTTAATGGGCACCGGCTTCGCGGCCAAAGGCTCAGGGAGTATTGCCGAAGATGAAGAAATCGTCGTCAGCCCGGCAGTGACCGGCCAAACTTTAACCAGATCGCCAGCCGGATCAGCATTGGATACCCCTGCATTGGCGGTTTCACTCGAAGTCAATGCGGCTTCGGCTGTTCTGATGGATGCCGTGACGGGGCGTATTCTTCTGGAGAAAGAGCCGCATGTGGCCTTGCCTCCGGCCAGTGTGACCAAGCTCATGACGCTGCTTGTTGCCGCTGAGGCGGTAGAAAAGGGGCGGGTGTCTCTGGAGGATATGGTTACCACCAGCCCGGAAGCCAGTTCTATGGGGGGCTCACAAGTTTATCTGGAGGTGGGGGAACAGATGTCCCTCAAAGATATGCTGTTGGCTGTGGCCGTGGGATCGGGCAATGATGCCAGTGTGGCTGTCGCCGAGCATATTGGGGGCAGCGAAGGGGATTTTGTCGATGAAATGAACAAAAGAGCGGCGGAGCTGGAAATGAAGAACACACACTTTGAGAATTCTCATGGGTTGTCCAGCGAAAGCCACTATACCAGCGCCTATGATCTGGCGGTTCTTGGCCGGGAGAGTTTGCGGCATCCGCTGCTGCTGGAGCTGACATCGACCAAAGAGCATAAGCTGCGCAACGGCGCTTTCCAGCTTTACAATACGAACCGTATGCTTTGGTGGTATCAGGGAACCGATGGGTTTAAAACAGGAAGTACCGAGGAAGCCAAGCGGTGTCTGGCCTCAACTGTGCAGAGGGAGGGAATGAGGCTGATTTGTGTGGTCATGGGCGCTCCGGAAAGCCAGGGGCATTTTCGGGAGTCTATGAAGATTTATAACTATGGGTTTGCCAAATATATTTATAAACCTTTTGTGCCGGCGGATGAGTCGTTGGGACAGGCGGCGATAAGCAAAGGAGCTCAGGAAACTGTGGCTCTGGTGCCGGAGAAGGAGGTCGGGGCTTGCTTTGAGAAGGGACAGGAGGAGGATTATAGGTACGAGTCTACATTTGAAAGGAATGTGGGGGCGCCTGTGGTAAAGGGTCAAGTGCTGGGCCAGGTTACCCTATATTGCAATGATGAGGAGATCAGCCGGACAAACCTGGTGGCGAGCCAGGAGGTGCCCAAGCTCACTCTGCCGGGCATGATACAGCGCACTCTGGATAAAGTCTATAGCCTGGACAAGTGACTCTATCTTACTCTGCTAAAAAGGTTCGGATTCTCTGCAGGGCTGCCCGTTCAATACGGGAGATTTGCACTTGGGAAAGGCCGAGGAGCTTGGCGATTTCACTCTGGGTTTTATCCTCAAAAAACCGTTGGATGAGGACTTGTTTTTCCCGGTCGGGCAGACGGTCGATGAGCTCTTGCAGGGCAATTTTTTCAAACCAGGCGGGGATATCGCCCCGGTCGTCGGGAAGTTGATCGATGACGTAAATGGGGTCGGAATCGTCCTGAAAAAAGGTATCGTAAATGGAAGAGGGCATCTGTACGGCTTCCATAGCCACGACGATTTCTTCGGGCTGCAGGCCCATTTCTTCCGCGAGTTCTCCAATAGTGGGTTCTCGGGAAAGGGTGTTCTGCAGGGTTTCCCGGGTGCGGTTGATTTTGTAGATGAGTTCCTTGTAGGAACGGGGGACTTTGACAGGGTGATCGTCCCGGAGGAAACGGCGGATTTCTCCAATAATCATGGGCACGGCGTAGGTGGAAAATTTGACGTTGTAGGAGAAATCGAATTTGTCAATGGCTTTGATGAGGCCGATGGTACCGATTTGGAATAAGTCTTCCAGCTCGTAGCCCCGGTTGGCGAAGCGCTGAACCAGGTTAAATATGAGCTTGAGATTGCAGTTAATCAGGTATTCCCGCGCCGGCATGTCGCCTTGTTGGGCGCGATGGAGATAGTCCAGGGTATCTTGCTCGTTGAGAAGGGGGAAGTGAGGCAGGTTCATTTCCGACAAACGTTGGATCATGATGTCCTCCTCTCTCTAATGAGAGGTGCGGGGATTTGACTGAAAGTTCTTGGTCATTAACACAGTGGTGCCTTTGCCGGGTTCGGAGGTGACGTCCAGGGTATCCATGAAGGATTTCATGAAGACGAAGCCCAGGCCCATACGTTCCGGGTCCGTGGAAAAGGAGGCCTGCATGGCTTGGGGGATGTCTTCAATGCCGCAGCCGGTATCGCTGACCCGGACGGAGATGACATCGTTCAAAATATGGATGTCCATGGCCACGGTATGATCCGGCGTGTTGCTGTAGGCATGAATGATGGCGTTGGAAACAGCTTCGGAGATGGCGACCTTGAGTTCTTCCAGGTCATTCATGGGCAGATCGAGCTGAGCGCCTACTGAGGAAGCCAGCATACGCGCGACCAAAACGTTTTCCGGCTTACTGGAAAAGGTCAGAGAGAGGTGGTTCGTTTTCATCAGGAAATCTCCTTTCCGTCTGATCCGTCTGAGATAAATTCTATGATTCTGGGTAAACCGGATACGGATAGAATCCGGTATATGTGGGACGGGGCGTTGGCGATCTGGATTTTTCCATCCAAGGCGAGCAGTTTTTTGTAGCGGCCGAGGATGACGCCCAGGGCTGAGCTGTCGATGAAGGTCACGGCGCTCAGGTCGAGGATGACGTGGCGGATCCTTTTGCGGTCGATGTCCCGGTCAATGAGGCTGCGCAATTCTTCGGCGTTGCTCATGTCCAAGTCCCCGCTTAAGTATAGGGTCAGGGTCTGATGGGAAATGTGTTTTTGCATGGCGCTCACTCCAGTCTCGTGGGATCAAAGTGGGAAGGTAGCCGGCCTTCGACAAGTGTTCGACGTCTGGAATCAGTTTCCTTTTGGCGCGGGGGAGGGGGGCGGCGCAAAGAATGTCTGTTGACGTCTTAATGGCGGCGAATGCCGATAACTGCACCGGACAGTGCCGGAAATCGGCGCAAGGGGTAAAAATAATAAATAATTTTTGAATGATTTATTAATATGATTTTTAAAAATAGATATGAGGGGATGGTTATGGGAACAAAGTCTACACTGATCAAGGTCACACCGCAAGACTATGACAAGATGAATAAGGAGGTGCAGCCTAAACCTAAGGTTTTGCGCAACTGTGTCATGGCTCTTCTCGTTGGCGGAGGAATTTGCCTGGGGGCACAAGTCTTAATCAATCTTATGTTTCTGGGGCTGACATCCGGAATGGAGTCTCTTGACGAGGCCTCGGTTTTGGCAAAGCAAAAGGAGGCTCAGACGCTGGGCACGGTATGCATGATTTTTCTGGGGGCTTTGCTGACGGGGTTGGGCTGGTATGATATCCTTGTGTCTGTTGGCGGCGCGGGAGGGATTTTGCCGGTTACAGGGTTCGCCAACGCGATGGTGTCTCCGGCTATGGAATATAAGCACGAAGGATATGTTCTGGGTGTGGGGGCGAAGCTGTTTTCGGTGGCGGGGCCTGTGCTTCTGAGCGGAACGATTGCGGCTTTCCTGATTGGGGTTTTGAGGTTTTTCTTTTGAAGGACTTTTGAAGGAGGTTGAGAATGAACAAACGCGTGGGCCAATATACCGTAACGTTTCAAAATCCCCCGGAAATTATGGGGAGCTATTGTGTGACGGGACCAAAAGAGGGTCAAGGGCCCCTGAACGCGTATTTTGATCATATCATGCCGGATACCTATAATGGGGAAAAGACTTGGGAAAAGACAGAATGCGCGATGATGGAAATGGCGCTGACGGAAACGATCAAGAAGGGGAAGGTCACGGCGGAGGAGGTGAATTATGTTCTGGCGGGAGATTTGCTCAATCAAATCTCGACTTCGAATTATGCGCTGCGCCAAATTGGCCGTCCTTATATTGGGATGTTCGGCGCGTGTTCGACCATGGCGCTCTGTACGGCTATGGGGGCTATGCTGGTGGATGGGGGATTTGCGAACAGAGTTTTGTGTGCCGCGTCCAGTCATCACGATACGGCGGAACATCAGTTCCGGATGCCGACGGAGCATGGCAACCAGCGGCCGCTTACGGGGCAGTGGACGGTGACCGGAGCGGGGAGTCTGCTGCTCGGTGCTGGGGCTGAAGCCGGCATTGGAGCTGGAGCCGGAGCCGGTACTGGGAGTGGCGGCGGTTCAGAGCCCAAAATACGCGTTACATCGGCGACTTTGGGCAAGATTGTGGATTTTGGCCAAAAGGATGCCAATCACATGGGAGCGGCAATGGCTCCGGCTGTGGCCGAGACGCTGCTGGCGCATTTTTACGATATGGGAACGAGCCCGGAAGCTTACGATTTGATTATCTCGGGAGATCTGGGCAGCGTGGGGTTGGAATTGATGAAGAAGGTTCTGGACAAGAGTGGATTTCATTCTCTGGACACTGTCCAGGATTGCGGATGTCTTATCTACCACACTCATCAGGATACTCACGCCGGAGGGAGCGGTTGTGGCTGCTCAGCTGTTGTACTGTGCGGGTACTTGCTGGACCGGCTGCGCCAGAAAGACCTGAGTAAAATCTTGTTCGTGGGCAGCGGCAGTTTACACAGCAAAGAATCTCTGCTTCAGGGAGAGAGTATCCCCGGTATTGGTCATGCTGTGGTTATTGAGTCTGAGTAAAAACGCACTAAAGAAGGGGGAATATATTGTGCCGGAAGGGAGTATTTGGTTCAATCTGATTCCAGCTTTTTTGATTGGAGGGGGGCTGTGTGTCATCGCTCAGCTTTTGATGGATTTGACAAAGCCGAGTTTCACGCCGGCTCATGTTCTTGTGGTTTTTGTGGTTCTGGGGGCTGTCGCGGGGGGCTTAGGGTGGTATGAGCCTTTGGTTAAGATTGCAGGGGCGGGGGCCACCATTCCGTTGACGGGTTTTGGGTATGTTATGGCCAAGGGGGCCCTGGAGGGCGCTCAGTCAGGGATTTTGGGAGTGCTGGCCGGAGGGATGAGCGCGGCTGCCGGGGGGATTACAGCGGCTATCTTATTCAGCTTTGTGTGTGCTGTGTCCTTTAAACCTAAAGGGTGATTCTACTGCAAATAGTCAATTTGCATGACTTGTGTGGCTATATGCAGTATGTGTTCTTCCGGAAAACCACACTATATAGGGGTGCGATATTTGCAAATTGATTATTTGCAGCGTAAGCTTGATTGGATTATCTGATAAAAATTAAATCGAGAGCCGCGAGAATAAGAATGGCAATTAGGATGAGAGTTATGCGGTTGTCTGCGGAGAGTGCTCCTGTAGACTGGGGCTTCCACCCTTGGGTTGTGGCAGGCCAAGCCTGGGTTGTGGCGGGCCAAGCTTGGGTTGTGGCGGGCCACACTTGGGTGGTGGCAGGCCACACTATAGGAGTGTGGCGGGGTATGGAGGCAGTCCAAAAGCAGGTGTTGACATTCTGGGCGAGGTTGAGACTCGAAGTGCGAAGCGAAGGGATGCCAGACATTATGACGTTTTTGCCGGGTATGGTGTGAGGGGCAATCTTAGTTTGGATTAAGCTGTTTGACATACCTGTAAATCCTTTCATAAATGCAGAGTGCACCAATCACTATATATTCCAATATATGGAATATATAGTGATTGGTGCACTCTGCAACAAGGGGATACCTATACGCACCTATCCTTATTTTTTGACAACTGACGTGGCCCGGCGAATGTCTCCCTCTGTATCAACACCTGTAATTTCAACTTGATCCTCCACATTCAGGATGACCGCACCCTCACAGTTGGCAGCGGAGATGACATAATAGAAGCTGTCTTCCTCCAGCCGCAGGTAGTAATAGGAATTGCCGCCGATGACCGCGGTGCGGATCTCAGAGAGGGTACCTGTGACGGTGGTGGTGGCAGGGGTTTCTGTTTCCGTGATCTCAATCAGGTTGTTATCCTGCATAAGGGCTCTGTAGTTTCTCTCGCAGTCGGCCAGCGTTGTGCCGGTGGCCGCGTTTTGATAGTACTGGACATGAACCATGGCAAACATTTTGACCAAGCCGGCTTGATCCTTCAGAGCCATAAAATAGGTGGGCTGGCCGCCGATGTTGAGGAGCAGCGGGAATGTGGCGGAATAGCGCAGATCCTGAACCAGACCTTCGGCGGAGTGCATCGCCGATTGTTCCTTGGCTCCGGCTATGGTGTAAAACGTGGCGTCTTTGGTTCTTTGGTTCACCAGAAGAAAACCGACATTGCTTTGATCGCTGCCCACAGAGGTGATGCCGGTATACATGTACACGTCATCGTTCATGGCAATATAGTTATAGCCTTCTGTGGTAACTGTGACATCCCGTTGTCCCAAAAAGGAATTGAAAAACCCGTTATTATACTTCCCATAGTAATCATACTGTTCAAGAATCAGATCGGCGGAGTAAACCCGGTCGATCCAGGAAGGAACTTCTTCTGCCAGATAGTATTGACTTTCGCCTGTGACAGCGTTCAGCAGCACAGCGCCGTCGATCGTTGTCCCGCCAAAAAGGCCGATGGTTTTGGCAATTCTCGGACACACCCAATAAGGGATTCCTTCTTCATCAATCTCAAAAACGGGATTGCCAAACATAAAGGTCGGATACTGAAGGCGCAGGTGGCGTGACAGGTTCCGGAAAAAAGGTTCACTGGGGGAATATTTCATGCCTTCGGAAAGCCTTACAACCTCGGCGTTTTGCGTGACCATATCGACGATGACATAGGCGGGCAGCCCTTGGGCTCTGTTATTAAACCATTTGATGATGTCTCCGTACTGTAAGCAGGTGACGCGCACGGGACGGCCCTTGTAGTTAATTTGGCTGTAATTGCTGGATACTTCAAATTGAGAGACCATATCTGAGAGCTCCCCCAGTTTGCGGTCGCCTAAGCGCACAGTACTGTCCGCGTCCAGCATGGGGATTTGGTCAAAGGAAATCTCTTTCACGTCATCGGTGAAATTTCCGGTATCAAAGGCCAGCAGTTCGGAATAAGCAGTGGCTCGGAAGATAGGGGCGGAGATCATGCTTCCTACCAGATAGGTGAGTGCCAGCCCGGCTGCAATGATGGCGGGAACCAGGCCGACAGAGAGAAGGAGCTTGCCCAAAGCTTTCGCATTGGATACCTGGGTGCGAAAGCGGCCGGACAGATAGAGGCTGATGGCGGCATACACCACTATGAGGAGAAAGAGAAATCCGTAGAATGCGGGCTCTTGCAAATTGATGGCAGGAAGATTGAAGTAGAAATACAAAAGCCCAACAATTAAGGTGATGATGAGACTGAAAAGAATACTTTTTGCTTTCATTGCGGCGCCTCCCTGGAGTAGATAGATTTTAAGTTCTCTTGACATAGAAAACACGTCAAGGATTTCATTAAGGATTTCTTAGATTATATCATAGTTTAGGGTGTGAGGGATAACAAGGTTTTTTGTGATTTTATGTTATACTGTTGATATGCATCCTAAATACTTAGTTTCTGAAAAGAAAAAATCACTTCACTATCACAGGGCTTCCATACATTTGGGCCCGCGTTTAGCGGCTGTGGCGGATCTTGTGCAGGGGGCGCTGACGAAAGCTGAGGGCGCTGAAGGCGCTGAGGGTGCTGAGAAATGCACATACGAAGGGAGCGCACTTCCCCAATGGACGTTAGCTGACATCGGCAGCGATCATGCTTATTTACCGGCTTTTCTGCTGCAGCAAGGTGTGATAGAAGCAGCAATTGCTGTGGATGTCCATGAAGGCCCGTATCAAAACATACTGAGCACTGTTGAGCGGTGCGGTCTGGGAGGCCGTTTGGAGGCCAGGAGGGGCGATGGGCTTTCTGTCTTGAAGGCGGGGGAGGCTCAGATTATTGTGCTGGCGGGTATGGGTGGCGCGACAATGGCAAAGATTTTGCGCTCGGGCGAAGCTGTGGTTCGGGAGGCTCAGGGCCTTGTTCTGCAGCCGCAAAATGCCTATGAAGGGCTGTATTGTCTCCTGTGGACCGCGGGATGGAGGTTGATTGAGGAAGTCCTGGCGGCGGAGGGGCAAGAGATCTATCGGGGGATGGTTTGGCAGAATGAGAAATATGGGCAAGGATGGGACATGACAGATATCGAAATGAACATAGCTCGTTGGAGAGAGGCAATCTGCCCGGAGGCTGAGGCTGAAGTTTTCACCAGATGTGTTTGGAAGTTAGGACCTAAAAACATTGCCCGACAGGAAGCTCTGAGGGAACACAGGAATCAAGATCCTGGAGATTGTCTTCAGGACTTTGCAGACCTCAAGGTTCATGAGGAACTCCTGAAAGCCCTGCTGTTTCAGGAGCTTGAGCGATTGGCCCGTGTTGATGCGGGTCTCAGGCAAAGTGGACAGAAAGAAAACGAATATAAGCGGCTGAGGATTTCCACTGAAGAAAGGATATGGCAGGAAGTACTGACATGGCTTGACAGAGACTCCAAGCTGTCATACAATATTACTGAAACGTAAGTATAATAATTATGATTCAGCAGATGCATGGAAGAGCAAAAGAGATGCACAGAGGCGCCAACATGTTCGTAAGCAGAACACAGGAATTAAACGCATTACAAAAGCTATATGAGCGGAAAAAATTCCAAATGGTCGTTATATACGGGCGCAGACGCGTCGGAAAAACGACCTTGATCAATAAGTTCATTGAAGGAAAGCCGGCTCTGTTTTTTGCCGCGCAGGAAGCAAACGAGCGCTTGAATTTGCAGATGTTTTCAGAAAGGGCATACGAGTTTTTTGATTTACCCAAGAGCACCAGCGTGTTTTCAAATTGGTATGACGCTTTGATGTTTATCGCAGACAAGGCAAAAACACAAAAATTTATTTTGGCGATAGATGAATTTCCGTATCTTGCGGAATCGAATAAGGGTCTCAAATCCATCCTGCAAAACATCATCGATCATGAGCTTTTAGAATCGAAGCTGTATTTGATTTTGTGCGGCAGCCAGATTAGTTTTATGGAGAATGAAGTTCTGGGGTACAAAAGCCCGCTTTTCGGCAGACGTACAGCTCAGTTCAGGATAGAGGGCTTCGATTACTATGACGCTGCTGAGATGCTGGGGGATGTGTCCAATGAGGAGAGGATTAAATACTATGCCTGCATTGGCGGAACCCCGCATTATCTGGCGCAGATTGATGCCAGGCTGTCCTTTGAGGAAAATATTAAGGAATTGTTCTTTCAGACCCAGGGTTATCTTTATGGGGAGCCTGTCATGCTTCTGCAGCAAGAACTTCGAGAACCGGCGCTGTATAATTCCATTATTGCCGCGATCGCAACCGGTGCAAGCCGGCTCAACGACATATCTACTAAAATTGGGGAAGACACATCCAAAACCATTAAATATATCAATACGTTGATGGGGTTAAAAATACTGCGCAAGGAATACCCCTTTGGGGATAATCCGGAACGCAGCAGAAAGAGCGTGTATAAGATCTGGGACAATTGTTACAGGTTTTGGTACAGATATGTGTTTCTGCACAAGACTGTTATCGAAGCAGGCTCGGGTTCAGATATAGCCGATCATTTTGTGTTTCCA